>JBALUZ010000032.1:0-20966 GCA_036963825.1 Brevundimonas sp. | reverse complement strand
CGCAGCACGTTCTCGCCCGCCAGCTTGCGGATGTCCGCCTCCGACCAGCCGCGCCGCATCAGTTCGGCCAGCAGGGCCGGATAGGTCTCCACCCCGGTCAGGCCCTCGGGCAAGGATCCGACCCCGTCGAAATCGCCGCCCAGCCCCACGTGATCCACGCCCGCCACGCGGCGGACATGGTCGATGTGGTCAGCCACGTCCGCGATGGCGGCGACCGGCGCCGGGTTCGCGGCCCGCCACGCCTCCAGTCCCGCCGTGACCGCGTCCGGATCACCCGGGTTCAGCGACTGCAGCCGCGCCCGCTCCGCCGCGGCTGCGGCGCCGTGCGCCCGAACATCCTCGTTCACGAAGCCCGGCACGAAGGTCACCATCACCACGCCGCCGTCCTCGGGCATCAGGCGCAGCACGCTGTCGGGCACATTGCGCGGATGGTCGGTCACGGCGCGGGCCGAGGAATGGGAGAAGATCACCGGCGCTTCGGACGCCCGCATGGCGTCCATCATCGTCGCCTCGGACACATGGCTCAGGTCCACCAGCATGCCCAGCCGGTTCATCTCGCGCACCACCGCTTCGCCGAAGGGGGTGAGACCGTCGTGCTGCGGCGCGTCGGTGGCCGAGTCGGCCCAGCTCGTGGTCGCCGAATGGGTCAGGGTCATGTAGCGCACGCCCGCCGCGAAGAACTGGCGCAGCAGGCCCATGGACTCCGCGATGGAATATCCGCCCTCGATGCCGATCAGCGATGCGATGCGGCCCTCACGATGAAGGCGCTCCACATCGTCCGCCGTGGCGGCGAACGCAAAGGCGTCCGGGTGGGCCGCGATCATGCGGTTGACCACATCGATCTGCTCGAAGGTCGCCCGCGCGGCCTCCAGCGGCTCCAGGCTTGCGGGCACATAGACGGACCAGAACTGGGCCCCCACCCCGCCCGCCCGCAGGCGCGGGATGTCGGTGTGCAGCGGCGGCTCCAGACCCGACTGGTCCTGCGTCAGGTCGACAGCGTGCACGTCGGATCCGAACCGCTGCCGCAGCGCCCACGGAAGGTCGTTGTGCCCGTCGATCAGCGGCGTGGTCTCGAGGATCGCGCGGACCTGTTCAGGCGTCTGGGATGCGGCGGGGACGGCCATGGCGAGGCTGACAACGGCGGCGGCGGCGAAACGGTTCATGGCGCGACTCCCTGATCGGACGGGGCCAGAGTGTCCGCCCGGGTCCTGCGACACAAGCGCCCGCAGCCGCCGGGGCTGTTGCCCGGCCGGCAACCGTGGTTTCAATCGCCGCATGACCGACACAGCCGATCCCGTGATGGATGACCGCAAGGCCCGCGCCCGCGCCTGGTTCGAAGCCCTGCGCGACCGCATCTGCGCCGCCTTCGAGGCGCTGGAGGACGAGGCGCCCGCCGACCTCTATCCCGGCGACCCCGGCCGATTCGTCCGCACCCCCTGGACCCGCGATGCGGGCGGCGGCGGCGTCATGGGCATGATGCACGGCCGCCTGTTCGAGAAGGTGGGGGTGCACGTCTCCACCGTCCACGGCGAATTCCCGGCCGACTACGCCAAACAGGTGCCGGGCGCGGCGGACGATCCCCGCTTCTTCGCCACGGGCGTCAGCCTGATCGCCCATATGCGCAGCCCCCGCGTGCCCGCGGTTCACATGAACACCCGCTTCATCGCCACCACGAAAAGCTGGTTCGGCGGCGGCGCCGACCTGACGCCGCTGCTGGCGTACCAGCGCGAGCAGGATTTCCCCGACGCAGCGGATTTCCACGCCGCCATGCAGGGCGCCTGCGACGCCCACGACCCGGACTGGCATGCGAAGTACAAGGCCTGGTGCGAGGAGTATTTTTTCCTGCCCCACCGCAACGAACAGCGCGGGATCGGCGGCATCTTCTACGACCACCACGACAGCGGCGACTGGGACCGGGACTTCGCCTTCACCCGCGACGTGGGCCTGGCCTTCCTGGACGTCTATCCCCGCCTCGTGCGTCGCCGGATGGCCGAGTCATGGACCGATGCGGAACGTGAGGAACAGCTGATAAGACGCGGTCGATACGTGGAATTCAATCTGCTCTATGACCGGGGCACCACCTTCGGCCTCAAGACCGGCGGCAACGTGGACTCCATCCTCAGTTCCATGCCGCCCGAGGTGAAGTGGCCCTAGATGCCGCTGCCTGCCGCCTCGGTCGGCGGCGGCGTGCCCAGCAGGAAGGCGCGGATCCAGGCGGTCATCAGCGCCCGGTCGTTGGGCCGGCGCAGGGTCTCCAGCGCCCGGTCCGCCACCGCGTCGGGAATGCGGCCGCGCCGCAACTCCACCAGGGCGGCGGCGTAGTCCGGCTGGAACTCGGGGTGGCACTGGAACGAGGCGGCGTCGTCGCCCCAGGCCAGGCCCGCGTGAGGCGTGAAGTCGCTGGCGATGGTGATCCGGGCGTCGGGCGAGACGGCCACCACCTGATCCTGATGGGACACGGGAATGGCCACGCTGCCGGCCCTGGGAAACATCCACGGCTCGTGGCGAAGGACGTCGTAGCGATGCAGGCCGACGCCCCAGCCCTTGTCCGATTTCTCCACCCGCCCCCCGAAGGCCTGGGCCATGGCCTGGTGGCCGAAGCAGATGCCCAGCATGCGGGTGCGGCCGCGGGCGGCGCGCAGCCAGTCCAGCAACGGCGGGATCCAGACGTGATCCTCATAGACCCCCGCTGCGGACCCGGTGATGACCACCCCCTCGAAGGCCGACGGGTTCTCGGGCAGACGGCCCTCCTGCACGTTGAAGCGCGTGGTGGGCACGCCGTCGCCCAGCAGCGCCCGGAAACGGGCGGGATAGTCGTCGAAGTCGTCGCGCAGCGCCTCGGGGGGGACACCGGTCTCGAGAATGGCGATGCGGGTCATGGGTCGCTCCGGGGCACGAAGCGGCCCAGCATGGCGGCGTGATCGCCGTCGGGAAAGTCCTGATCCACCCACCAGGCCTCGAACGCCCTCAATGTGTCGCCCGCCGCCGGGCCGGACGCGCCCGCGCGCGCCGCGTCGTGGCCGTTCACGGGCAGGCGCGGGATCGGCCAGGCGGCGGCCTGGTCCAGCAGGCGCCGGGCGTCCGCCCGCCGCTCCGGCGCGGCGGCCCAGGCGCGCATCACCTGATCCTCGAACCGGCGCCGGCCGAGGCGGTACAGGGCCGCGCGCCCGGCCCGCTCCTCCATGGTCAGGCTGACCGCCGGCGCCGCCGGCAAGGCCATCACCAGCCGGTCCTTCTCGGCGTTGGACAGACGGAGCGCCCGCGCCGACGCCCGCACCCGGTCCGCATCGGCGGGCAACAGGGCCGACAGACGCAGCAGCGCATCGGGCGAAATGGCGACCATGGACTCGAACAGGGTCAAGCCGGCGTGGTCCGGCAGCACCCGCTTCAGCACGCCGCTTTCGGCCATCAGACGCACCGCAGGCCCCGGATCCGGGGCCGCCAGCAGCTTCAGCAGCTCCTTCGACACCCGTTCCGCGGACAGGCGGCTCATGCCGTCCTTCAGGGTCGCGCAGGCCTTCAGTCCCGCCTCGTCGACGGGCCCGCGGCCGTACCAGGCGTGAAAGCGGAAGAAGCGCAGGATGCGCAGATAGTCCTCGCGGATGCGGGTCTCCGGGTCGCCCACGAAGACGATGCGGCCCTCCAGGGCGTCCTCGATCCCCTGCCCCGTCGGATCGAACACCTCGCCGTCGGGCGCCGCATAGAGCGCGTTCAGGCGGAAGTCGCGGCGGGCCGCGTCCTCGGCCCAGTCGCGGGTGAACGCCACGGTGGCGTTGCGTCCGTCTGTGGAGACGTCCCGGCGCAGGGTGGTCACCTCGTGGGGCTGCCCGCCGGACACGGCCGTCACCGTGCCGTGGTCCAGTCCCGTCGGCACGGCCTTCAGCCCGGCGGCCCGGACGGCGGCCATCACCGCCTCGGGCGGCAGGGTCGTGGCGATGTCGATGTCGTCCACAGGCTGGTCGATCAGGGCGTTGCGCACGCAGCCGCCGACGAAGCGGGCGCAGCCGGGTCCGCCCGCCGCCTCCAGCGCGGCGATCACCGCCCGCGTCTGCGGCGCCGTCAGCCAGGGCTGATCGCTCAGACGCGTCACGCCACGGCCTCACGCGCCGGATCGTGCAGACGCCCCCACAAAGACCGCAGCATCCCCGCCGTGGCGCCCCAGATGTAGCGCTCGCCCCAGGGCATGGCCCAGAACCAGCGCCGCGTTCCGTCGGGCGCATCATAGAACTCGCGGCGGTGATTGGCCTCGTCCATGAGGAAGTCCCACGGCGTCTCGAAGGCGTCGGCCACCTCGCGCGGATCGGTGGTCAGGGCGAAACCGGGGCGCACCCAGGCCACCACCGGAGTGACCAGAAATCCGGTCACCGTTTCATAGGCGTCGGACAGGCCCAGCGGCTCCACATGGCCGGACGACAGGCCCACCTCCTCCATCGCCTCGCGCAGGGCCGCCTGGACCACCGTCTCGCCGGGATCGAGCCGGCCGCCGGGAAAGGCGATCTGACCGGTGTGGCTGGCGAGGGAATCGGAGCGCCGGGTCAACAGCAGGGTCGGCCCGCCCGCGTGATCCACCACCGGGATCAGCACCGCCGCCGGGCGCAGGGGGCGGTCCGTACGCGGCGCCTCTGGGTTCAGGTCGAAATCGGAAAACCGGGCCCGGCCCGACGCCGCGTCGAGCGGGTCCAGAGCCGCAATCAACTGTTGACGAAGATCGCTCAACGGGCGTCTCCGAGGGTGAACGCGACGCCGCCGGACCGAACCGTCATGCGGCCGTCCGCCAGGTCGGCCATCTCGACCAGTTCATAGAACACCGGACGTTCGATGCGCGCCTCCAGATCGCCGCGCACGTGCACATAGGGCGTCGGCTCCCCCGTTTCGGAATCCGTCTCCACGCGCAGCGGGTGCTCGGCGCCCGCCGTGACCTGGTCGCCCATGTCGGTGGTGAAGACCAGATCATCACCCGCACGATCCACCCGCACGGCGCGAAAGGGCACGTCCTCGACGGTGATCTTCAGCTTCTCGACCGGCGTGACGAGGTAATAGCCGTCCGCGTCCTTGCGCAGCACGGTGGCGAGCAGACGCACCAATTGGGGCCTGCCGATGGGCGAGCCCTCGTGCATCCACACGCCGTCGGCGCGGATCACCAGGTCCATCGCGCCGCAGTTGTCGGGATTCCACAGATGCACCGGGGCCGGGCCGCGTCCGCCCTCCGCATGCCCGGCGACCGACTGGATGAGGCTGAGGGTGTCTGGGGTCATGCCCTGATGGTAGGCGCCCGGAGGCCCTCCGGAAAGGGGGCGGCCGGAAAGGGTCAGTCCGCGCGGACCGGTCCCGCCGGCGCCTCGACCGCATCCAGGGCCAGCCACAGCAGACGCGCCGGGTCCACGGGGCCGGGCATGTGCGCCCCGGCGATGCGCTGGAATCCGAAACGCTCGAAATAGGGAGGATCGCCCACCAGCAGAACGCCGGACGTTCCGGCCTCGCGCGCCCAGTCGACACAGGTTGCGACCAGATCCGCGCCGATCCCCGCATTGCGCTCGGTCCGCTCCACGGCGATAGGGCCCAGGAACAGGGCGGGCGCGCCGCCGATGGTCACGGTCCACAGCCGCACCGAGCCGATGATCCGGCCGTCCTGCCGCGCCACGAAACCCACAGCCGGATCACGCCCCTCGCGCAGGCGCTCGGCGGTCTTGGCCAGACGACCCGGCCCGAAAGCCGTCTCGATCACGCGCGCCACCGCCGCCGCGTCGAACACGGTCTCGGCCTGGATGGCCACGGGCTGGGACAAAGGAGCGATGGTCATGGCGCGCCCGGGATTGAAGGGACCGCGCATCTGCGGCCCGCGCCCTCGCCCGTCAAGACAAATCAGCCGGCGCTGGAGAAGTCCGGCGCACGCTTCTGGCTGAAGGCCAGGAAGGCCTCCATGGCTTCCGGGCTCTTCATCTGCGAGCCGAAGGCCTCACCCTCGGCCAGCATCAGGGTCCACAGCGCCTCCGGGTCCCGCATCAGGCGCTTGGTCCAGCGAATGGAGCCCGGCGCGCGCGCCGCCAGAAGGGCTGCGAGGCGCGACGCCTCGTCGTCCACCTGATCGGCCGCGACGGCCCGATTGGCCAGACCCCACTCCAGCGCCTGCCGGCCCGTGATGGGTTCGCCCAGGGCGAACAGTTCGAAAGCGCGCTGATGGCCGATGACGGCGGGCAGCAGCATCGTCGAAGCCGCCTCCGGCGCCAGGGCCAGATTCACGAAGGGGACCGACAGCAGGGCGTCTTCCGCCGCCACCACCATGTCGCAGTGGAGCAGCAGGGTCAGGCCGATGCCCACCGCCCTGCCCTTCACCGCAGCGACGGCCGGGCGGTCCAGTTCGGCCAAGGCCTTCAGGAAGCGAAACACGGCCATGTCGGTCGGCTGGCCGGCTCCCGAACCGATGGCGATGAAGTCGGCGATGTCGTTGCCGGCGCAGAAGCTGTCGCCCTCGGCCCGGAACAGGATCACGCGCACGTCGGGATCGGTCTTCGCCCGCTCGGTCGCCTCGGCCAGCACCGCGTACATGGCCTGGGTGATGGCGTTCTTCTTGTCGGGCCGGGCCAGGGTGACGCTCAGCACGCCGCCCTCCAGCGCCACGTGAACATGCTCGCTCATGCAGACTCTCCAGTTTCGATGCGGGTCCACCAGTCCACCCCGTCCGCGTCGCGATCGCGGCGGATGCGGCCCCCGGCCTCCAGGTAGTTCAGGTGAGCGACGGCCTCGCCGGTGGCCATGCCCAGCACGCCCTCGCCCACCGCGCGGCCGAACAGGGACGGGAACACGTCCACCGCCCGCTTCGGTTCGGCCAGGGTGCGCTCCAGCCGCCGCAGGGCCACGTCATGGCCGCGCATCAGGGCGTCCAGCCGCGCGTGCGCGCCGCGGAAGGGTTCGCCGTGGGAGGGCAGCACCAGGGCGCTTTCCGGAATGCGGTCCTTCAGGGCCTCGAGGGAGTCCAGCCAGTCCTTCAGCGGATCAGCCATGGGCTCCGTCGGCCACACGGAAATGTTGGACGAGATCCGCGGCAGCAACTGGTCGCCCGAGATGAACAGGTGATCCCGCTCGCGCAGCAGGCAGACATGCTCCGGCGAATGGCCCGATCCGACGATGACCCGCCAGGCGTCGCCGCCGATCGCAACCGTGTCCCCGTCGGCCAGGCGGCCAAACGCCGGCGGCAGCGGCCTCACCGCCTTGCCGAACAGCCCGTACCGGGTCCGGTAGCCTTCAAGCTGGTCGTCCGACCAGCCGGCTGCCCGGTAGAAAACCACGCCCGCCTCCGGCGCCGGTCCCGTGTCGGCCAGCAGCATGCGCGCGGTCACATACTCAAGCCGCGACATGAACAGGGGCGCGCCCGATCGATCGCAGAGCCAGCCCGCCAGGCCGATGTGGTCGGGATGCATGTGGGTGCAGATCAGGCGGGTCACCGGCCGGCCCTCAAGGGGACCGGCGAGGGCCGTCTCCCAGGCCGCGATCGTGTCGGGCGTCCCGAGGCCTGTGTCGACGATGACCCAGCCGTCGCCGTCGCGAATCGCCCAGACGTTCACGTGGTCGAGGGCCATCGGCAGCACGAACCGCAGCCAGAGAACGCCTTCGGCCGCCTGCACAGCATCTCCGGGCGACGGGATGTCCAGCGTCAGGTAATCGGGTCCGGCCGCGCCCTTTCGGGCCGCCGGCGCGTTGGCCTGTCCGTCGGGCAAGCGCGTCTCCATTGAAAACTCATTGCCACTCTGCCTTCCGCAGCACGGCGCGTCAAAGGTCATCTGATCGCCACAGACGGAACACATGCCGCCGTTATGACTTGACCCGTCATCTTGAGCGGGCCAAGCGTCCGCCGCCCTTGGAAGCCAGGTGAGGATACACCCGTTGAAGCTGCGTAATTCCCTGCTCGCCCGGTCAGCTGTCGTGCTGACCGTTGTCGGTTTCACCCCGCTTCCTGCGGCGGCCGTGACGTCTCCGACCGCCGCTACGGCGGCCGTGGTCAGCGGAGCCGGAATGCAGGCGCGGGGCGGCGGACGCGGAGGCCAGGCCCCCGAACCCCGCACCGGGCCGGAAGTGGTCGCCGAAGCCCGGGCGGTGCTGGCCTCCACCAACACCGTCTGCGACGTCGTCAACGCCGTCAGTCCGGGCCGGAACGGCGAAATCAACATCTACGAAGTGGCCTGCGCGAGCGGACTCGGCCGCATCCTCACCGACGGCGAGCAACCCACCTCGCGCAACTGCCTGATCGTCGCCCAGCAAGCCGCCGAACACGCGCGCGAGAACCCGGACGCCCCGGCGCAGGTGACCTGCTCCCTGCCCGAAAACGCCGATCCCGACCAGGTGATGGCCGGCTACATCGCGGCTGCCGGCATTAGCTGCCAGGTGGACGATTCACGCTGGGTCGGCCGCACCCAGGCCGGCGAGGACCGCTATGAAGTGGGCTGCGCCGGCGAGGACGGCTACTGGCTGCGCGTGGACAACGCCGGTGAGTATCAGGGCCGCCTCGAGTGCCTTGAGGTGGTGGGCGCCGGCGGGGAGTGCCGCTTCTCGCCGGAAGAGGAACGGCTCGCCGCCATCCAGGCCCGCTTCTCCTCGGTCGCGCCCCGGTCCTGCACGCCGGAGGCGGCCCGTTTCGTGGGCGCCAACGCGGAGTTCCGCTTCTATGAGGTCAAGTGCGGCGAGGGCTTCGGGTTCATCGGCCAGACCGACCCGCAAGGTCAGGCGCTTGACGCCCGCGACTGCGGCCGTCCGCAGATCGTTCCGGGCGGCTGCACCCTCACCGACAGCGCCGAGGCCCGGGCCCAGGCGTCCCAGCAACGCACCCAGGCCCTGGCGGCGATCGGCCAGACCTGCACCGTCAGCCAGGATCGCGTGGTCGCCGTCGAGAATCCCGCCGACGGCTCCCCCGGCCGCGAGATCTATGAACTGGATTGCGCCGAACAGCCGCTGGGCCTGATGGCGTTCTTCCCTGTCGAGGACGGGGCCGGTGAAACCGAAGCGTTCGACTGCCTGACCATGAACGGTCGCGGGCTGGACTGCGAATTCACCACCCGCGACACCATCAACACCGCCCTGACGCGGATGGTCACCGCCAGCCAGCGCAACTGCAACGTGGTCGATTTCCGCATGGTGGCCCGCATGGCCGGCGACAACGGCGACGTGGGCGAGGTCAAGTGTGACGACGGCCGCGGCTGGTTCGGCGAGTTCCCGGACGATCGCCAGGCCGCCGGACTGCTGCTGCCCTGCGCCGCCGCCGCCCGCCAGGGCGACGAGTGCGTGCTCTAGAACCCGCGTCTTCCACGCCAACGGAAAGGCCCGTCGCGCTCGCGGCGGGCTTTTTCTTTTGCCCCGGTCCGCGGTGCGTTAGCGTGGCGCCTCCTGAACTGCTGAGTCCCTGATGCGCATCGCCACCTGGAACGTGAACTCCGTCAACGCCCGCCTGCCCACCGTGCTGGACTGGTTCGGCCAGGCCCGGCCGGACGTAGCCTGCCTGCAGGAGATCAAGTGCGTGGACGAGAAGTTCCCGCGCGAGGCCTTCGAGGACCTGGGCTACAACGTCGAGACCCACGGCCAGAAGACCTACAACGGGGTGGCCCTGCTCTCGAAATTCCCCCTGTCCGACGTGCGGCGGGGGCTGCCCGGCGACGATGCGGATGATCAGGCCCGCTACATCGAGGCGCTGGTGGAGGCGCCCGCGCCGGTCCGCGTGGCGTCCATCTACCTGCCCAACGGCAATCCGCTGGGCACCGAAAAATTCGCCTACAAACTGGCCTGGTTCGAGCGTCTGCGCCTGCACGCGTCGGACCTGCTGACCCATGAGGAAGCCGTCGCCCTGTGCGGCGACTTCAACGTCATCCCCGCGCCGGAGGACGCGAAGAACCCCGAGGCCTGGGTCTCCGACGCCCTGTTCCAGCCCGAGAGTCGCGAGGCGTTCCGGGCCCTGAAATGGCTGGGCTTCGCCGACAGCCATGAGCTGGGCGGCGAACCGTCGGGGACGTACACCTTCTGGGACTATCAGGCCGGGGCGTGGCGGCGGGACCATGGCATCCGCATCGACTTCGCCCTGCTGTCCGCCATGGCGGCGGACCGTTTCCGGGGCATCGAGACCCACCGCGACGCCCGCGACATGGAAAAACCCAGCGACCACGTGCCCGTGGTCGTCGATCTGGATCCGGAGCCGCCCGCGTGGTCGATGCGCTGAGGATCATCCTGCTGGTGGCGCTGGCCGCCGCCGCCCTGACCACGGCGGGCCTGACGCTGGCGTGGTGGATGGAGCCGGAGCGTCGGCTGCGGCGGGCCCTGAAAAGCACCCTGGCCCCCTCCGTCGACGTGGAGGCCCTGTCGCCCGCCGAGGGGCGCGCCTGCGCGCTCGATTTCGAGACGAGCCAGGCGGCGGTGCTGTGGGACCGGGGCGTCAACGGCCTCGTCTATGATTTCGACGAGATCGAGGGCGCGGAGATGATCGTGGACGGCCACGTCCTGGCCCGGGTGCGCCGGGGCGAGGCCCGCCGCGCCCTCGACGTCATGGCCCCCGACGCCGGCCAGGTGGTGCTGCGCCTCATGTTCGCCGACGCCCGTCATCCGGAGTTCGAGCTGGACCTGTGGAACGCAACGACGGGGGCCTCCACGGGCTCGCCCGCCGAGGCCCTGCGCCTGGGGCGCCGCTGGCTGTCGCACGTCGAGGCGCTGCTGAAATAACGCGCCGCCCTTTCGGCCAGCACGCCGAAGGTCTAAAGCAGGCGCGCCTTTCTCCTCACCCGCGAGTTTCCCTGTGCCCCGCCTGTTCGACGCCTATGTCATCGCCAACTGGACCGCCGCCGAGGGCAAGAAGCTCGGCGAACAGTCGGTGTGGATCGCCGTGGCCAAGCGTGACGTGCGCATGCGGCTGAAGGTCGAGACCCACAACGCCGCCACCCGCGCCGAGGGCGAAAAGCTGCTGGCCGACATTCTGGCCGACCTGAACAAGCGCGGCGACCGCGCCCTGATCGGCCTGGACATTCCGCTGGGCTTCCCCGCCGGCACCGCTGCGCGTCTGGCGCTCAAGGACCCGAGCTGGTCCGGCCTGTGGGCCTTCCTCGCCGACAATGTGCGGGACAAGCCCGACAACACCAACAACCGCTACCAGGTGGCGGCCAAGATGAACCGGCTGATGACCGACGAGGCGCGGCCGTTCTGGGGTGCCCCGGCCAGCCAGGCCCAGCGCTGGCTGACCACCACCAAGCCCGAAGGCGGCTACGGCGACATTCCCGAGCTGCGCGCCACCGAGGTCGCGGCGAAGCAGGGCAAGCTGCAGCCCAAGACCGTATGGCAGATGCACGGCGCCGGCGCCGTCGGCGGTCACGCCCTGATCGGCATCCCCGCCGTGCGCCGTTTGGTGGAGCGGCTGGGGTCCGCCGCCGCCGTCTGGCCGTTCGGCACGGGCTGGCGCGCCCTGACGCCCGAGGATGTGGCGCCCCTGTCGGCGCTGGTGGTCGAGGTCTGGCCCGCCATGTTCGGCGGCGCGCCCGAGCCGGGCGAGTTCAGGAGCCAGGCGCAGGTGCGCGTGGCCGCAGAGACCTTCGCCCGCATGGACGAGAAGAACGAACTGGCCGCCGCCTTCGCCCCGCCCAAGGGCGCGTCGGAAGACCTGATCCGTCAGGTCGAGACGGAAGAAGGCTGGATCCTCGGCGTCCGCTGAGGAACGCCGCATGCGCGGACGAGCGATGACGACGCACGAGAGAGGGCTCTGACGATGACGCGCGCATCCGTTTTTCTCTGCGTCCTTGCACTGGCGGCCTGCGAGGCTTCGTCAGGCGCCGGCGCCGCCGCCGCGAGCGAGGTCCAACAGCAAGGTCGAGCAGGGATCATTGAAGCGGCCCAGGCCTATGCGATCAGCAAAACGGAAGTCCCCGGGACGGAAGCGGTCTGGGCCGCGCCGACCCCGAATGGCGTGGCCACCTGTGGATTGCTTCGCCTGCCGACGGGGGAACTCGTCGCCTACCAATATTTCGAGACCGATGAACGCGCCTGGGCTCTTATGGCGTTCAATCTCGATCAACCCCGACTGCGTCTTGGGCGTTCGTTTTCTTCCTGGAATCGGGTTGTGCGGATGAGTTGTCAGGATCACGGCCTGACCATCCCCGAGGACGTCCCGCAAGACTGATGCCTGACGGTCAGGCTCGGCCCGGCATCCGTCGCGCCACCCGCACGAACCGGCCGGTCAGCAGGGTCGCCGAGACCAGGCTGGCCACGATCACGCCCCAGACGATGCCGTCCACGCCCATGCCCATGGGGAGCGCGAACAGCCACGCCAGCGGCATCATCACGGCCCCGTAGCTGAACACGTGCATGGCCGTGGGCCACCACACGTCGGCGGCCGAGCGCAGGGCCTGGGCCGCCACCACCTGGATGCCGTCGGCCACGAAGAACAGGGTCGCCAGGATCAGGGCCGGAACCGCGATGGCCGCCAGGGCCGGATCGGTGGTGTAGACGCCGATGATCACTCCCGCCCCGGGCCACACCACCAGGGCGATGACCAGCGCCAGCGCCGCCGTCACGCCCAGCCCCAGCACCCCCGCGCGGATCAGCCCCGCCCGGTCGTTGGCGCCGTAGGCCCGGCTGACCAGCACCCCGGTCGCCGCCGACAGCCCCATGGGGTTCATGAACACGATGGCCGACAGGTTCAGCACGATGGCCCAGGCCGCCACCTCCAGCCCGCCCAGCCAGCCGGCGACGATGCTCATGGCGGCGAAGGCGCCCACCTCGATGAAATAGGACGCGCCGGCGCCCACGCCCACCCTGTACTGCTCGCGCTCGGTCACCCGGTCGCGGCGGGGCTTGCGGAAGATCCCCAGCGCCCGGGCGTCGGGCATGCGCACGATGTAGACCAGCAGGAACACCACCAGCGCCAGCCGGGCGGCCAGGGTGGCCCAGCAGGCCGCCACCGCGCCGTCCACCGGCAGGCCCGAGGTCCCGGGCACCAGCCACAGGTTCATCAGCAGGTTCAGCCCGTTGGCGATCCACATGGCCCACATGCCGGGCCGCGGCCGCGACAGGGCCTCAAGGAACAGCTGGGCCGCCACCGAGATCAGATAGAACGGCAGGGACAGGGCCAGCACCATCAGCGGCGCGGCCGCGTCCTGCCCCAGGCCGTCCTCCAGACCGACGCGCACCAGCGCCCACGGCCCCGCCAGGATCAGGGCCAGGGCCGACACCAGACCCAGCTGGATCGAATAGACCAGGCCGCGCCGGAACACCGCCCCGGCTTCCTCTCGCCTCCCCTGCCCGATCAGGCGCGCGGTCATCACCTGCGTCCCCATCAGCAGGCCCACCGCCGTGGTCACGAACACCGACGACGGCGCCCACGCCAGCGAGTGCAGGGCCAGCTCCCGGGCGGCGTACTGGCCCACCACGATGGCGTCGGTCAGGCCCATGGTCATGATGCCCACGCGCGCCAGCACCACCGGCCAGGCCAGGCTCAGCAGTTCGCGCAGGTCGGCGCGCATCTCGGGACGAAGGACGGCGGTCATGGACGGGCTCGGTCGAAAGGGCGCGGAACCTGAAGCCGCCGCCCCCGCTTGGCAAGAGCGCGCCCGCCACACCCCGGATGAAACCGAACCTGCCCTGAGGGATTGGCTTCAGGGACACGACAGGGAGAGACGAATGGCGGGCTACAGACACTGGTGCGGACTGCTGCATCCCCTTCACGCCATCCTGCTGGCCTTCCCCATCGCGCTATACGGCTACGCCGTGGCCACCGACGTCGCCTACCTGAACACGGCCCAGATCCAGTGGTCGAACTTCTCGGCCTGGTCGATCACCCTGGCCCTGTTTTTCAACGGACTGGTGGTCGCCTGGGCGATCATCGAGGCGATCATGGCCCGGCGCTCCCCCAACCTGATGCGCGGCCTGATCTATCTGGCCGTGGTGGCGGTCATGTTCATCGTCGGCCTGGTCAACATCTTCCGGCACAGCCAGGACGGCTGGGCCTCCGTCGGCGCGCCCGGCCTGATCATGTCCATCATCTGCGCCGTGCTGGCCCTGGTCGCCGGATGGATGCTCCATTCAAGATCCGTCGTTCGGGAGGCCGTCCAATGAGGATGCGGCTCGTCAGCATCGCGGCCCTTTCCCTGGCTCTCGCCGCCTGCGGCGGATCGGGCGATCCGGCCGTCGAGGAAACAGGCCCCACCCCGGACCTGCCGGACATCGACCAGACGCTGGTGCCGGCCATGAACATCGCCCCGCCGGCCGACTGGAATGGCGAGACGCCGTCCGTGCCGGAGGGCTTCACCATCAGCGTCGTGGCCGACGATCTGCGAATCCCCCGCCAGATGCTGATGCTGCCCAACGGCGACCTGCTGATCGCCGAGGGCTCCGGCGGCGGCGCGCCCCGTCTGCGGCCCAAGGACGTGCTGGCCGGACTGGTCAAGGCCCAGGGCAAGTCGTCGGTCGAGGGCGGGGACCGCATCACCCTGATCCGGGATTCCGACGGCGACGGCGTGCCTGAGCTGCGCACCGTCCTGATCGACGACCTCAACGCGCCCTACGGCATGGCCTTCGTGGACGGCAATCTCTACGTGGCCAACCAGGACGCGGTCCTGCGCTTCCCCTACCAGGACGGCCAGACCGAGATCACCGCGCCCGGCGAGGAGCTGACCCCCCTGCCGTCCGAACTGAATCACCACTGGACCAAGGCCATGACGGCCAGCGCCGACGGCCGGTTCCTGTACGTGGGCATCGGCTCCAACAGCAACGCCGGCGAACGCGGCATGGCGGTGGAGGAGCAGCGCGCCGTCATCTGGGAGATCGATCGCGAGACCGGCGCCCGGCGCACCATCGCCCGCGGCATCCGCAACCCCACCGCCCTGGCCATCGAGCCGACCACCAACCAGCTGTGGTCCGTGGTCAACGAGCGCGACGAGCTGGGCCCCCAGCTGGTCCCAGACTACCTGACCCAGGTGCGCGACGGCGCCTTCTATGGCTGGCCCTACAGCTACTGGGGCCAGAACATCGACCCCCGCGTGCGGCCGCAGGAACCCGAACTGGTCGCCACAGCCATCGAGCCGGACTACGCCCTGGGCGCCCACGTGGCCGCCCTGGGTCTGGACTTCGCCGAGGACGGCGGCTTCGGCGGCCGCTTCGACAGCGGCGCCTTCATCGGCGAGCACGGCAGCTGGAACCGTCAGGATCTGGCCGGCTACAAGGTCGCCTGGGTGCCGTTTTCGGGCGGCCGCCCGTCGGGCCCGCCGGTCGACTTCGTCACCGGGTTCCTGACCGACGACGGCGAGGCCCGCGGACGCCCGGTCGGCGTGCTGTTCGATCCGCGCAGCCGCGCCCTGTTCATCGCCGACGACATGGCCAATGTGGTCTGGCGGGTGGCGCCCGAGGGCTGAAGCCCGCCGCCGTCGCGGAATCGGCGCGGAACTGTCATCGTTCGGCGATGGGCGGCCGCGCCTCCGGTGCTCTAGCGTGGGCCCCTCGCCGCCCGCTCGGGATGGCGCTCTCCCAGCCGCTCCGGGACCATCCATGACCTTCTCCCGCTCCGTTCTGGCCGTCTGTATCGCCGCGACCGTTCTGGCGTGGGGGACGGACGGGCTGGGCCGGCAGGCCGCCGATCCGGCCCGCCCGCGCAACGTCATTCTCATGATCGCCGACGGCCAGGGCTTCAACGGCTGGCTGGCCGCGGACTATCACCGCCACGGCCGGGCAGGCGCCGAGCCCTACATGCGGCCGAGGGCGGACGGCACGCGGCCGCACGTCGCGGCCGTGGCGACCGGCTCGCTGGAGATGTTCGACGCTGACGGCGACCGGGTGACGGAGGCCGCTGAGGCGGTGTCGGTGCGCCGTATGACCTATGATCCCGTGGCGCGCTGGCGCGACTTCGGCTCTGTGAGCGTCGCCACCGATTCCGCCGCCGCCTCGACGGTGCTGCACACCGGCCGACGCACCACCAACGGACGGCTGGGCCTGGCCTGGGACGGGCATCACCGGCTGACCTCGATCGCCGCCATCGCCCGCTCCGCAGGCATGGCGGCAGGCGCTGTGACCAGCGTGCAATTCTCACATGCGACCCCTGCCGGCGCCGGGGTCCAGACCCCCAGCCGGCACGCCTATGACGAGGTGGCCCGCCAGATGCTGGACGGACGCCTGGACGTGGTGATGGGCGCCGGACACCCCCTGTTCGATGACGACGGGCGTCCCGTCCCGGCCGACGCCGTGCCGGCCGAGACCTGGACCTGGGCGGGCGGGCGCCCGTATTTCGAGCAGCTGGCGGCCGAGGGACGCACGCCCGGCGGACTGGCCCTGATCCAGAGCCGCGAGGCCTTTGAACGCCTCGCCGCCGCGGGTCCGCAGGACACCGGGCCTGTGGAGCCGCTTCTCGGGCTGGCGCCGGTGCGCCAGACGCTGCAGTTCCGGCGCGCGCCGGGCGCCGCCTTCATCGACGGCCCGCCGTCCCTCTCGACCATGGCGGTGGCCGCGCTCAACGTTCTGGCGGCGGATCCGGACGGCTTCTTCATCCTGATCGAGGGCGGCGCCGTCGACTGGGCCAATCACGCCAATGACGCCGCGCGCATGGTGGAGGAGCACGCCGCCTTCAACGACGCCGTGAACGCCGTCGCCGCCTGGGTCGAGACCCATTCCAGCTGGGACGAGACCTTGCTGATCGTCACCGCCGACCACGAGACCGGCATGCTGTGGGGGCCGGACGCCTGGACGGATCTCGACGGCGACGGCGCCTGGAGCGACGGCGATGCGTTTCACGACTACGTCCTGCCCCGCAACAACGGCCAGGGCCAGGCGCCCGGGATCGTCTACGGCTCCCCCCACCACACCAGCGAGCTGGTGCCGCTCTTCGCCCTCGGGGTCGGGGCGGAGATGTTCGAGGGCATGAGCCTGCGCGACGAACACGCCCGGCGTCTGTGGGGCGAAGCCTACAGCTGGGACGGCGGCTATGTGGACAACACCACGGTCTTCTCGGTCATGCAGGCCGTCATCACCGGCACGGAAGATCGCTGAAGGCCGCGAATCCGAACACCGGTCATCCAGAAAAGATCTAACAACTACAGAGCCATGATGCGCCTGTACTGATCCGAATACGGACAGCAAGGCGGGAGCGCAGGCAAATTTTCTGTACAGATTGGGACGAGTACTGATTTTTTGTTATGAAAACTTGTCTTGAGGCCGAAATGCGGCGGCCTTATCCGCGTTTCATCGGCTTTCGGCAGGAAAGCCGCATTCGGGGATGCTACACATGAAGAAGAGAATCCTGGCTTCCACGGCCCTGGCCGTGGCGGCTGTTTCGCCGTTCGCCGCCTTCGCCCAGTCCGCCGAGCCGCCGGCCGCCGGTTCTGACACCGCTGTCACCGTCGATGAGATCGTCATCACCGGCAGCTACCGCCGCAGCCTGGAACAGGCCATCGACATCAAGCGCGACAACATCGGCTTCTCCGACTCCATCGTCGCGACCGACGTGGTGAACTTCCCCGAGCAGAACCTGGCCGAGGCCCTTCAGCGGGTCCCCGGCGTGACCATCGACCGGAACCGCGGCCTGGGCGGCCGCGTCATGGTCCGCGGCCTCCCCAGCGAGTTCACCCACGTGTCGATCAACGACCTGGCCACGGCGTCGGGCAGCGGCGGTCGCGAGGTCGAGTTCGACATCTTCGCCTCTGAAATCATCCAGCAGGTCACGGTCCAGAAGTCGCCCACCGCCGCCGACGAGGAAGGCGGCATCGCGGGCTCGGTCAACATCTCCACCGCCCGGCCCTTCGACTACGCCGGCCGCACCTTCGTGGCCGCCGCGGAGGGCGCCCACAACTCCATCTCGGAAGAGATCGATCCGCGCTTCTCCTTCCTGGCCAGCAACACCTGGGGCGACTGGGGCGCGCTGGTTTCGTTCTCATCGGCCCAGCGCACGAACCGCACCGACTCCAACTCGGACATGGATTTCCGCGGGCTGAGCCGCTTCCTGTCGGCGAGTACCGGCGCCCGTGGCCTCCAGGCGATGGAAGTTCTGGAGCGCGACGCCGGCATCATCATTGCGGATCGCACCGACACAGAAGTGACCAACCGCATCATCTTCCAGGACAAGGCCGCCGATCGGGCCTATCTGAGCGAGCAGGACAAATGGGGCGCGACCCTGTCCCTGCAGTACCAGCCCTCGTCCAACTTCAGCCTGACGTTCGACGCCATGCTGGGCGCCTATGACACCGTCGACGACGAATACGATGCGGCGGCCTATTCGGCCTCCAGCCGCAGCACGCTGGAAACCATTCACGAATACGACGACACGACCCTGGCCGACTACGGCCTGATCGTTCTCCGGGACGTCTCCTTCACCGCCACCCAGCATGAGTTCCTGAGCAAGGAGATCATCAACGAGACCGACTACGCCCAGTTCGGCCTGACCATGAACTGGAGCGGGGACAACTGGGACATGAACGCCCTCGTCGGCTATTCCGGCGCCGAAGGGACCCGCGACTACGCCAACCTGAAGCACGTCGCCTATGCGCCGTCGCGCACCCGCTGGACGGAAACGGGCGGTGAGACCATTCCCAGCGACAATCCCGACACCATCGACATGTACGACGCCGCCGACAGCTATCTGTTCGAGGCGTACGAGACCCAGTTCGAGGAGATCACGGACGACAAGTATGCGGGTCAGATCGACTTCACCCGCCATTTCGAGCTGCAGGCCTTCCCGGCCCTCGCCTCGGTCCAGGTCGGGGCGCGCTACACCGACCGGTCCACGGAGCGGCAGTACGGCTCCCTGAACATCCAGGGCCCCGGGCCGGGCGACTCGTCCTGGGCCAACACCCGCACCCTCGCGGAGAGCGAACTGACGCCGATCTCCGAGCTGGTTCCGGGCGGCGCCTACAGCGCCCGCGACCTGACCTGGAGCCAGATCTCCAACGACTACGCCCGCCGCACCTTCCGCTACGACGGCTTCTTCACGCCGTTCAATCCGGGCCAGTACTACGAGGTCAGCGAAGAGGTGATCAGCCTCTACGCCATGGCCGACCTCGAGTTCGCCCTCGGCGCCGTCCCGGTCTTCGTCAACGCAGGCGCGCGTTATGTGGACACCGCGGTGGTGTCGTCCGGCTTCCACCAGATCCAGAACCCCGACGGCTCGACGGGCTATACGCCCGAGCCCGTCACCAGCGAAGGCGGCTACCGTGAAGTGCTGCCAAGCCTGAACTTCCACGCCGACCTGACGCAGCGCCTGGTCCTGCGCGGCGCGGCCTCCGAGACCCTGATCCGGCCGGCCCTGACGGACCTGGCCTACCGCCGCTCGGCCAACTGGAACTCGTTCCGCTTCACCGACGGCAACCCCGGGCTGGAGCCCACCTATGCGACCCAGTGGGAGCTCGGCCTTGAGCGCTATTTCGACAATGGCGGCCTGCTGGCGGTGTCCTACTTCTGGAAGGAGATCGAGGGGGTCGTCCGCAGCGAGCTGACCGGCATCGTCGAGGACGTGACCAAGTACAACGCCAACGGCACCGTCGACGGCGTCTATGACTTCGAGGTCTATCAACCGGTGAACGCCGAGGGCTCCTACGACGTCAGCGGCATCGAGCTGGTGGCCGTCATGCCGCTCGACATCCTGCACAGCAGCCTCGAGGGCTTCGGCGTCAACGCCAACTACACCCTGCTCGACAGCTCCCTCACCGGAGAGTCGGATCTGGGCATCCCGACCCCGCCGGTCGGCCTGGCCGAGACTACCTACAACCTGACGCTCTACTACGAGAACAGCCGCTTCGACGCCCGGGTGTCCTACAACTACAAGGACGACTACGTCGAAGCCATCGGCTACGAAATGTACCCGATCTGGCGCGCCGGCTACGGCCAGACCGACATCTCCATGAGCTACAATCTGACCGACTGGGCCCAGATCAGCCTGAAGGGGATCAACGTCACCGACGAGGCGACCCAAGGCTACACCATGGATCCGTCTTTCCCCACCATGTACGAGCTGTCCGGGCGCCGCGTGAGCCTGGGCCTGCGCATGAGCTTCTGACCCTTCGGGGACAGCCCGTGAGCGGCTGGAGGCCGGTTCCGACGTCCGGGGCCGGCCTCCATGCGTTTTGTCCCGCCTGATTCCGCCCGGGCGCCCCCGGCGCGCCTTGCCAGCCCCCGCCTTTTCCCCTATAGGCCGCCGCTTTCCAGGGCTTCGGTCCTGGCGTGGAGTTCCAAAGGGTTCGGGAAGTCATCCCGGCCGCCGCGTCAGGATCCATCGTGGGATTGGACTTTAACCCGGTCCGCCCGCGCCGACGCCCACAAAGGGAGACGACTGCATGGCTCTTTACGAGCACACGGTCATGTCGCGCCAGGACATCAGCGCGCAACAGGCCGAACAACTCAACGACACCATCAAGGCTCTGATCGAGGAAGCCGGCGGCACCGTCGCCAAGATCGAGTACTGGGGTCTGCGGAACCTGACCTACCGGGTCAAGAAGAACCGCAAGGCGCACTATTCGCTGCTCGCCGTCGACGCGCCCCCGGCCGCCATGGCCGAGGTCGAGCGCCAGCTGTCCATCAACGAGGACGTGCTGCGCTGGCTGACCGTCCGCGTGGAAGAGCTGGACCTGGAGCTGTCGCCCCTGCTGGCCCGCCGCGAGCGTGAGCGCGAGCGTTCCACGCCGCGCTCCGACGACAACGCCGCCCCCGCCGCGGCTGAATAAGGAACCGGATCATGACCGACACGACTGCTCCCTCCCCGGGCGCTCCGGCCGGCTCCGGCCCGGCCCGTCGCCCCTTCAACCGTCGCCGCAAGGTCTGCCCGTTCTCGGGCGATAACGCGCCGAAGATCGACTACAAGGACGTGAAGCTGCTGCAGCGTTACGTCTCCGAACGCGGCAAGATCGTGCCCTCGCGCATCACCGCCGTCTCGCAAAAGAAGCAGCGCGAACTGGCCAAGGCCATCAAGCGCGCGCGCTATCTGGCCCTCCTGCCCTACGTGGTGAAGTAAGATGAAGGTCGTTCTGCTTGAACGC
>JBALUZ010000031.1:0-21341 GCA_036963825.1 Brevundimonas sp. | reverse complement strand
CGCACCTGGAGGGGGCCACCGTGGCCGCCGGGGCCGAGGTCGGCCCCTACGCCCGCCTGCGTCCCGGCGCGGCGCTGGGCGAGAACGCCAAGGTCGGCAACTTCGTGGAAGTGAAGAACGTGACCATGCACGCGGGCGCCAAGGCCAACCATCTGGCCTATCTGGGCGACGGCGAGGTGGGGGCGAAGGCCAACATCGGCGCGGGCACGATCTTCTGCAACTACGACGGCTTCTTCAAACACCGTACCACGGTGGGCGAGGGGGCCTTCGTGGGCTCCAACAGCGCGCTGGTGGCGCCGGTGACCATAGGCGCGGGGGCCATGGTCGGCTCCGGCTCGGTCATCACCGCCGACGTGGCGCCGGGCGACCTGGCGCTGGCCCGCGCCCCCCAGACCCACAAGCCCGGCTGGGCCGCCCGCTTCATGGAGGCGATGCGCGCGAAGAAGGCGAAGAAGGCATGAGCGCCGACCTGCAGAAACAGCGCGCCGGCGAGGCCGCCGCCGAAATCATCCAGCCCGGCATGATCGTGGGCCTGGGCACCGGCTCAACCGCCGCCTGGTTCGTCAGGGCGCTGGCGTCCCGCAATCTGGCCGACCTGCGCTGCGTGCCCACATCCGAGGCCACGGCGGATCTGGCCCGGTCGCTGGGCCTGCCCCTGACGACGCTGGAGGACGTGGCCCGCATCGACGTCACCGTGGACGGCGCCGACGAGGTCGGGCCGGGCCTGGCCCTGATCAAGGGCGGCGGCGCGGCCCTGCTGCGCGAGAAGCTGGTGTGGGAGGCGTCGGACCGCTGCATCGTCATCGCTGACGCCGCCAAGGTGGTGAAGGCGCTCGGCAAGTTCGCCCTGCCCATCGAGGTGGTGGCCTTCGGCCACAAGACCACCGCCAACCGCATCGCCGACGTGCTGGCCGACCACGAGATCGGCATGCCCGCCCGCCTGCGCACCGCCGACCGCGGCATCGTCCGCACCGACGGCGGCAACGTCATCTATGACGCGGCCTGCGGCGTCATCGCCGACCCCGCCCGCCTGGCCGCCGATCTGAAGAGCCTGACCGGCGTGGTGGAGCACGGCCTGTTCCTCGACCTGGCCGATGCGGCGCTCATCGGCTTGGATTCGGGCGTCGAGACGCTACATCCCTGATCACCCTTCCCGAACGCGAGCCCCCTGCATGCCCCGGACCTACGACTACGACCTCTTCGTCATCGGCGCGGGCTCCGGCGGGGTGCGGGCGGCGCGGCTGACGGCGCTGGGGGGCAAGCGGGTCGGCATCGCCGAGGAGTACCGCTACGGCGGCACCTGCGTGGTGCGCGGCTGCGTGCCCAAGAAATTCATGGTCTACGCCTCGGAGTTCTCCCACACCTTCGAGATCGCGCGCGGCTACGGCTGGACCGTGGACAACCCCGTCTTCGACTGGCCCAAATTCCTCGAGGCCAAGGACGTGGAGATCGCGCGCCTGTCGGGCATCTACGCCGCCAACCTGGGCAAGGCGGGGGTCGACACCTTCCACGCCCGCGCGGTCCTCAAGGACGCCCACACCATCGACATGGGCGACAAGGGCGTCGTCACCGCCGAGAAGATCCTCATCGCCACCGGCGGCCGGCCCTGGGTGCCCGAGGACCTGCCCGGCATCGAGCATGTGATCACCTCCGAGGAGGCCTTCCACCTGCCCGAACTGCCCCGGCGCATCATGATCGCCGGCGGCGGCTACATCGCCGTGGAGTTCGCGGGCATCTTCGCCGGCCTGGGTGTGGAGACCACCCTGGTCTACCGCGGCCCCAACATCCTGCGCGGCTTCGACGACGACGTGCGCGCCCACATGGCGGGCGAGATCGAGAAGCGCGGCATCAAGGTGGTGCTGGGCTGCCAGCACACCTCCATCGAGAAGACCGACGCCGGTCTGGTCAGCCACCTGGGCAACGGCATGACCCTGGAGACCGACCAGATCATGTTCGCCACCGGCCGCGTCCCCCATGTGAAGGGCCTCGGCCTCGACAAGGCGGGCGTCGAACTGACCGGGCACGGCGCCGTCAAGGTGGACGGCCACTCGAAGACCACCGCCGACAACATCTGGGCCATCGGCGACGTCACCGACCGCATGAACCTGACCCCCGTGGCCATCCGCGAGGCGGTGGCCTTCCACGAGACGGTGTTCAAAAACAATCCCCAGGCCTTCGACTATGAGGCCGTGCCCACCGCCGTGTTCAGCCAGCCGCCCGTGGGCACCGTGGGCCTGACCGAGGCCGAGGCCCGCAAGGTCTGCGGCGAGATCGACGTCTACCTGACCCGCTTCCGCCCCATGAAGACCGCCTTCTACGGCGACGACGAGCGCACCCTGATGAAGCTGGTGGTCCAGGCCTCCACCGGACGGGTGGTGGGATGCCACATCGTCGGCCCCGACGCGCCGGAGATGATCCAGCTGGCCGGGATCGCCGTGAAGGCCGGCCTGACCAAGGCCCAGTGGGACGCCACCTGCGCCGTCCACCCCTCCGCCGCCGAGGAGCTGGTCACCATGCGCGACAAACAGACCCCGCAAAGCATGTCGGCGGGGTGAGGGGGGCGCTTCCTTCTACCCGTGGGGCGAGAGGGTATGTTGAGCGGCGCCGCCTGCCGCTACACTTCCCTCATGCTCAAACCTGCGGACCGCACCCGAGCGAGCGCCAGACGGTCCCGTCGCGAGCCGACGATGACCGAGGCGGCCATGTGGCGGCTGTTGCGCGGGCGGGGGCTCGACGGCCTGAAGTTCCGGCGCCAGATGCCCGTCGGCCCCTATGTGGCTGACTTCTGCTGCCCGGCCCTGAAGCTGATCATCGAGGTCGACGGCGGCGTGCATCGTCTCAGGGAAGAGTCCGACGGCCGCCGCGACACCTGGCTGACCGCGCAGGGCTTCACCGTCCTGCGCTTCGCCAACGAGGCGGTCCTGCGCAACCCGAACCTGATCCTTGAGGCGGTCAGGGCGCATGCGGCCGCAAAGTCTCCTTCTCCCCTTGAGGGAGAAGGTGGCCCGCGAAGCGGGTCGGATGAGGGGTAAGACTCGATGCCGGGGAGTTCGCCCAGACAGTCCGGAAGCGCCGGCGCGAACTCGTGAACACCGGGATTCACCCCTCATCCGTCATGCTCCGCATGACACCTTCTCCCGCAAGGGGAGAAGGAAACCGGAGGGGAGAAGGAAGCCCGCATCATGGCCAATCCTCCGCCTTTCCCGGCGGGATGCCCTCGTCCTCCCGCCATTCCTCCCGGTTGGCCTCCAGGGTGATCTCGTCCAGCCGGAACAGGGGCCTCAGCCGCCCCTCCTCGTCCCAGAAGGCGTCGGCCCAGGGCAGCCGGCGCATATAGTCCCGGTCCGCCGCCGTCGCCTCGGGGCCCAGCCGTTCGGCGCGCCACGCCAGCACGAAGCCCGCGTGCCACAGCGGCACCTCGTGCAGCGGCCCGCCCTGCATGGCCTCGGCCAGCTTCTCGGCCAGCAGCCGGGTCTCGTCGCGCCGGACCCGGAACGCCTCCAGCGCCCGCCGCGCGCGCTTGTCCCAGCCCTCCACCGGCTCCGGCTCGGGGTCCTCGGGCCGCAGCCGCCGCCACCCCTCCGACGCCCGCCGCCGCCACAGATTGGCCAGCCCCACGTCATAGCGCTGCGCCAGCGCCGCGCCCGTCTCCCCGCGCTCCCACCCGCGCCGGACCTCGGCCCAGGTGTCCTCGCTCCTGATTTTCGGCGGCTTCCGCGGGTGCATGCCGGGCAGGGTGGGGCGCCGGGGCGTCAGGAACGGACGTAATCCTCCCCCATCGGGGGAGGTGGCGCGGGCGCGACAGCGCCCGTGACGGAGGGGGCCGAAGCCGGGCTGTGCGGGTGTGAGTGCGCTGGATCGCCGATGGCGCGCGCCGGGTGACCAGACGGCCTCCCGGCTGGCCCCCTCCACCGCTCCGCCGTCCCCCTCCCCGACGGGGGAGGATCTGCCCCTCTCCCGGTGGGAGAGGGCTGCGCGCAGCGGGGCGCGGAGCGGTCCGCTTTTTCGCGCGCAGGGTGAGGGTCCGGTGGTCGCCTTCTGGACCCACCCGACCCTCATCCCCCGCGCACAGAACCTCCGCTGCGCTCCGGTGCGCGGGTTCCCCCTTCTCCCATCGGGAGAAGGTCAGGAGCGCCCCAGCTTTCCCTGCCTGGCCTTCAGCCCATAGTCCTAGTCGCAGGCGTCACAGCGGAAGTCGGCGACGGGCGCATTGTTCGGCAGCTGCGGCAGGCGATCGGCGGCGCAGTTGGGACAGAAGCCGTGCAGCGCCATCCAGGCCTCGGTGACGGATCGGGCGGTCCGGGTCGGCCCCCTGAAGGCGACGGCCGGTTCGGCGAAGCCCAGCTCACACCAGTGATTGTCGTCCTGCCCCATCCTCCCACCGTAGCGGGTGGCGGGGAGGGGGTCAGCCCTTGCCGTGTGAGTAGCTCCCGATCTCCTTCCCGTCAGCGTTGAGGGCCGTACCGTGAGGTGACAAGTAGAGGGTGCGAGACTAGGCTGTGCGGGTTCCGATTGGGTGGGCCTAAAATGATAGAGAACTCTCGCGAGATCACGCCACGACATGTGCGTCGCCCCTCAGCGATGATCCCTTTGATCTCAGTGGCGCTGGACGACCTGTTCGGAAAATATACAGTGCCTACAACGGAGCTGTTCGGCAACGGCGATGGTGACCGTCGAAGAATCGCGTTCCTGTATGGAGATAACGGCAGCGGGAAAACTACCGCCCTTAAGCTAATTTACGCCGCACTATCAAACGAGAGAAATGCCGGCCTGCGCGGATATTTGGCCCGGACAAAATTTTCGACGATGACCCTGACGTTTGCCGATGGCCAAACTATCACGATCACAAAGGATGGAGGGGAGCTCTCTGGGCCATTCTGGTACATCTTTGCCGGCCCACGAGTAAATGATCGCCTTCACTTCCGGTTAAATGAGCATGGTCGTGTCGGACGGGAAAGCAAGGACGCGATACTCACTCTGAATGAACACCTATCAATATTGTGCTCAACAATTGTATTCGTTAATGACCAACGAACCATTCGATCAAACTATCAACCTTGGGACGTCAGAAGTTATCTAAATGCTAGACTGGAGCGGGGTCGTCACAATAGTGCTGAGGTTTACAGTCCGGCGCTGCGGCCAGATATAGACACTGTAGTGGGTAGTGGGCTTGATCACCTTCTAGATGAGACCCACCGCCTCTTCGTAAGTAAGGCTATAACCGGTAACGTTGAAGCAAATCATAGCTCAGGACAGATATATCTTAATATTGCGCGCACCCTAAGCAGGCCGAGCGGAGTGGACTATAGCCCAGGAAATAGCGACTCCGGACTGTTTAAGGATCGCATTCAGATTCTCGAACACCAATTGGGCGTGTATGAAAAGTATCGCATTATTGAAGGGCAACCTCTCAAGGAAATAGGTTCCGTCGTCCGTAAAACACCAGCGCGCGCTATGGCACAGCTAATGGATGTCATCGAACCCTACATTGCATCGCTAGAGAAGCGGGTAGACGCGAATCGCCAACTTCTCGATATGGCTTTTCAGTTCGAGCATAATGTAAATGCATTTCTTACACGAAAGAGAATGAACTTTACGCTGGAGTCTGGAATCCAGTTCGTGGACGATTCTGGAGACATTATAGAACCTCAAGATCTTTCGTCTGGCGAACGTCATTTGCTATACTTGTTCTCTGCATCATTGCTGTCTCGCGAGAGAAATAGCATAATTATTGTGGACGAGCCGGAGCTGTCCTTAAATTATAAGTGGCAGAGGCTACTTGTTGGAGCGCTTCTAGAAATTGCCGGAGAAGGTGCGCAATTTCTTATGGCCACGCATTCCTTTGAGATAATCTCGAAGTACAAAGATGCAGTTCACGCTCTGGATCCTCGGTCATGAGCCTCCCGAGGATGTCAATAGAGGCGCTTTCGGCTCGTCTTCATATCGAAAATGAGCAGATTGTAGTCGTTGTCGAGGGCCTCGATGATCAACGACTACTGGATAGGTGGGCGTCATCTGAGGGGCTTCCTGTGGCCATATATTCCGTCTCTGACATTGAGGTCGAGCTAGCTCCCTCATACGCCCCGTTGGGGGGGAACAAAGGAAGAGTCGTCACCCTCATAGCTAGTGATCAGCTTGTAAGATACGCAAATGACAACCTATACGGTATCGTTGATCGAGATCTGGACGATGCATTAGGTCGAACCGTCAATTTTGACGGTTTATACTATACGACATATTCAAATCTTAAGGCGGAAGCTCTTTGTCGATCTGGTGTTTCGGATATTTTGCGAATTGGGTTTCAGAGGGAGCCGACCGATGAGTTATTGGACGAGCTTGATGCGTATTCAAGAATGGACTTTAAGTATAGAGTGTGGAAAGAATTGAATGGTCACAAATTTGATAATATTAGCATATCGTCGTACGTGAGAAAGGCCCGTGACGGAGGTTATGACTGGGACAGATATTTGTCGTCTACGGCGGTGTCGAGGAAGGCTGCCGCTCTGGCCGAAGGCCGTGGCGCTCTAGAGCACATAGATGCTTCTGGTGATGTTAGGCTCTACAGGCGAGATCATTCTCTAATCGAGTTCCTATGGGAAATACTTCGGAAAGAGAGATTTATAGACGCTACGGTAAGAATCGAAGAACTGGCTCGCCATATAAGGTGGCTATTTGCTCAGAGAGTAAGTGAGCTGACGATCGCCGCCACGATCCGGCGGTGGTGCTCGCCCGCGATCTAACCAGACCGTGAAACCTAGATCGGCCCTCCGGCGGGGTGTTTGCCTTCCGCCGGAGCCAAAGGAATCTAGCAAACTGCTGTCATTGGCGTCATCCGCTTCATCTGACGACACGTCTGCTGCCCTCCGTCGCAGCACTTCCCCCTACAACCGCCCCTTCCTGAACGCCTCCGCCGACGCCGCCCGGGCCGCCGCGCGGTCCCGCTTCGGCGCGTCCTTGTCCACGGCCTCGCCCGGCGCGGTCAGGGCCTCGTTGGCGAATTCCAGGTCCATGAGCTTCATGTGCTTGATCTCGTCGCGCAGGCGGGCGGCCTGTTCGAACTCCAGGTTGGCGGCGGCCTCGCGCATGCGGGATTCCAGATCCTTGAGGGCGGCCTGGAAATTGGTGCCGACGAAGGGCTTTGAGTCCTCCTTGACGCCCGGCGCCGTCAGCCGGTCCAGGGCGCGGGACTCGTAGGGGCTCTCGATGATGTCCTTGATGTTGGACTTGACGCTTTCGGGGGTGATGCCGTGTTCGGCGTTCCAGGCCTGCTGCTTCTCGCGGCGGCGGTCGGTCTCGGCCATGGCCCGCTCCATGGAGCCGGTGATGCGGTCGGCGTAGAGGATGACGCGGCCGTCCACGTTGCGCGCCGCCCGGCCGATGGTCTGGATCAGGGAGGTCTCCGAGCGCAGGAAGCCTTCCTTGTCGGCGTCCAGAATGGCCACCAGGCCGCACTCGGGGATGTCCAGGCCCTCGCGCAGCAGGTTGATGCCCACCAGCACGTCGAACGAGCCCAGACGCAGGTCGCGCAGGATCTCGATGCGCTCGATGGTGTCCACGTCGCTGTGCATGTAGCGCACGCGCACGCCCTGTTCGTGCATGTATTCGGTCAGGTCCTCGGCCATCTTCTTGGTCAGGACGGTGACGAGGGAGCGGTAGCCGGCGCGGGCTGTGTCCTTCACCTCGGCGATGACGTCGTCCACCTGGCTGAAGCCGTCCTTCGCCACCGGGCGCACCTCCACCGGCGGGTCGATCAGGCCGGTGGGGCGGATGACCTGTTCGGTGAAGACGCCGCCGGTCTGGGCCATTTCCCACGGGCCGGGGGTGGCGCTGACATGGACCGTCTGGGGGCGCATGGCGTCCCACTCCTCGAACTTGAGGGGGCGGTTGTCGATGCAGGAGGGCAGGCGGAAGCCGTATTCGGCGAGGGTCGACTTGCGCTTGTAGTCGCCGCGGAACATGCCGTTGATCTGGCCGATGGTGACGTGGCTCTCGTCCACGAACAGCAGGGCGTTGTCGGGGATGTATTCGAAGAAGGTGGGCGGGGGCTCGCCGGGGCTGCGGCCCGTGAGCCAGCGGGAGTAGTTCTCGATGCCGGCGCAGGAGCCGGTGGCCTCCATCATCTCCAGGTCGAAGCGGGTGCGCTGTTCGAGGCGCTGGGCCTCGAGCAGCTTGCCGTTCTCGACCATCCAGTCGAGGGTCTCCTTCAGCTCGGCCTTGATGCCGGTGATGGCCTGGTTGAGGGTGGGGCGCGGCGTCACATAGTGGCTGGCCGCATAGACGGTGATCTCGGTCAGGTCGGCGGTCTTCTTGCCGGTGAGGGGGTCGAACTCGGCGATGGACTCGATCTCGTCGCCGAACAGGCTGACGCGCCAGGCCCGGTCCTCCTGGTGGACCGGGAAGATCTCGAGGGTGTCGCCGCGCTTCCTGAACATGCCCCGGTCGAAGGCGGCGTCGTTGCGCTTGTACTGCAGGGCGATCAGGTCGGCCCGCAGCTTGGACTCGTCGATGGTCTGGCCCACCTTCAGGTCGAAGGTCATGGCCGTGTAGGTCTCCACCGAGCCGATGCCGTAGATGCAGCTGACCGACGCCACCACGATCACATCGTCCCGCTCCAGGATCGCCCGCGTCGCCGAGTGCCGCATCCTGTCGATCTGCTCGTTTATACTCGAGTCCTTCTCGATATAAGTGTCCGTACGCGGAACATATGCCTCGGGTTGGTAATAGTCGTAGTACGAGACGAAATACTCCACCGCATTGTCGGGGAAGAAGCTCTTGAACTCGGAGTAGAGCTGGGCCGCCAGGGTCTTGTTGTGGGCCAGGATCAGGGCCGGGCGCTGGGTCTGTTCGATCACCTTGGCCATGGTGAAGGTCTTGCCCGAGCCGGTGACGCCCAGCAGCACCTGGTCGCGCTCGCCGGCCTCGGCGGTGGCCACCAGTTCGGCGATGGCGGCGGGCTGGTCGCCGGCGGGCTCGAAGGGGGCGACCATGCGGAAGGGCGTCTTGACCCGCTTGTCGGGGCGCGAGGGGCGGTGGGGCGTCCAGCCGGCGTCGACGCCCGGCGCGATCTCGGGCGTCAGGCGCGGGCCCGTGACCGGCGCGAACAGGGGCGCCTTGCCGCCCTTCGTCGGCGCGTCGTGCACGAAGGTCGCCGACATGTCGGAGACGCCCGGGGTGTGGACGGGCTTGGCGGATTTCGAGGGAGAACGGGCCATGAACGTCAAGGTAGTGGCCCGGGAGGCGGACGGCTAGGGGGCAGGCGGCGCTGACGGATCGCCCGAGACCGAGCGCAGGGTGGCGTCGCCGGACCGCTTGGCGCGGACATAGGCGCGGGGCGTCAGGCCGGTGAGGGCGCGGAACTCCCGGATGGCGTGGGGCTGGTCGGCGTAGGGGATCGGCGCCCCGGCCCAGGCGTCGGCCTCCCACGGCGCGTCGTGCAGGCTGCGGATCATGCGGTCCACCCGCAGCAGGCGCTGATACGCCTTGGGCGAGGCGCCGTGCAGGCGGTGGAACAGGCGGCGGTGCTGACGCTGCGACAGACCGCAGACGGCGGCGGCGCGGGCGGCGGCGTCGCCGTCTCCGGTGGCCAGGATGGGCAGGGACGCGACCAGCGGGTCGGGCAGGACGGGGCGGGCGGCGAAGACGGCGCGCAGGATGTCGGCCGCGCGGGCGATCCAGCCTTCGAAGGGCTCGTCCGCCCCGGCGTCGAGGGCGGCCAGCGTCGGGTGAACGGCGGCGGCCGGGCGCACCTGGTTGACCAGTCCGGGCGCCGGCGCCCCGGTCAGGGCGGCGAGGCCGGCGGGGGTGAGGCCGACGGCGAAGGCGGAGACGTCGCGCCGGGCCCAGCCCCAGCCCCAGGCGTGGCGGGGGCCCCAGAGGGAGACCCGGGGGACCTGTCGCCACTCCGCCTCCGGCGCCTGCTCCCGCACCCGGTAGGGATCGGCGGCATGCACCTGAAGCGAACTGCGGATCTCCGGCAGGAGGCGCACCACGCCGCCGCAGCCGGGGTCGATGCGCCGCACGAAGCCGACCAGGGCCGGGGCCAGATCCGGCGGCGGCGGGACCAGGGTCAGGGCGCCCCGGGGCGGCGCGTCCGGGACAGGGGCGGGTTCGGCGGTCATGGCCGAATCCTTCAATCACGACGGCGGGAAAGCGGCTAGGACTATGGCGTCATCATCGGGGAGATCGGGCGTGGGCATGGACGAGGAACAGACGACCTGGCGGTCGCGGGGCGCGCTGCGGGCGGCGGCGGCGGTCACGGCGGCGCTGGCGTGGGCGGCGTTCAGCGGGGACGTGCTGCGGCCGCACCTGACGGGGATCCAGACGCCCTACCTGGCCTCGGCGCTGGTCAATCTCAGCGATCTGGCGGTGATGGCGGGGCTGCTGATGCTGGCGGGGCCCGCCGGGCCGGGTCGGGTGTTCGGCCTGACGGGGCTGAGGGCGCCGGTCCTGCGGCCGCTGGTCTGGGCGGCGATCCTGTTCGCCCCGGCCGTGGTCATCGCGGCCCTGGGCGCGCCGGTGGCGTCCGGGCTCACGGGGCCGGACCTGTTCTGGCCGGGCGTCGGCTTTCCGGTGATCGAGGAGGTGCTCTATCGCGGCCTCGCCGTCGGAGCGCTGATCCTGTGGGCGGGCTGGCGCTGGTGGGCGGCGTGCCTGCTGCCGGCGCTGCTGTTCGGCCTGGTCCACGCGGGGCAGGGGAGCGACCCGGGCAGCGTGGCCGGGATCGTGGCCATCACGGGGCTGGGCGGGCTGCTGTTCGGCTGGCTGTTCGTGCGCTGGGGCTTCAACCTGTGGCCGCCGATCCTGCTGCACGTGGGCCTGAACAGCCTGTGGATCGTGTTCGCCCTGGGCGAGACGGCGCTGGGCGGCTGGCTGGGCAACGGGCTGCGGCTGGCGGTGGTCGCTGGCGCCATCGTCCTGACGCTGGTGATGACGCGGCGGCGACGGGCGGCCCCGGCGCCGATGGGGTAAGCTGGGGACCCCGACTCACCGGAGGCCCCATGCGCGCGTCCCTGATCCTGGTTCTGCTGCTGATGCTGGCGCCGGCCCTGGCCGGATGCAGCCGGGTGCTGTCGGACGGGGCCCCGCCGCCGCGTCCGGCCCCGACCCCCTCCGGCCCGACGCCGGCCGCCATCGCCGCGGTGCTGATCGACCGGCCCATCGACGGCGGCACCCGGGCGGCGGTGCTGGCCGAGGGCGCCAGCCTGGGCCGCTGCCTGGCCCAGCTGTCGGCGGCCGACGTGCGTTTCAGCCCCCGGCCGGACGAGGCGCGGGGCGGCGCCTGCGGCCTGTATGACGCCGGGATCCTGGGCCCCGACATGGGCACGGTGGCGCGCCTGACCCCCGGCGACCCCCTGGTGACCTGCCAGACGGCCCTGGCCCTCAGCATCTGGCGGCGCCAGTCGGTGGAGCCCGCGGCCCGCGAGATGTTCGGGCAAGATGTTGTTTCAATTGATCATTTCGGCGCCTACGCCTGCCGCCCGGTGAACAATACGGCCGGCGACCGCCCCAGCGCCCACGGCCTGGCCGCGGCCCTGGACTTCTCGGGCGTGCGCCTGAGGGACGGGCGTCGCATCACCGTCTCCGGCGACTGGAGCGGAACCGGCCCCGAGGCCCGCTTCCTGCGCCGCATCCGCGACGACGCCTGCCGCATCTTCGGCACGGTGCTCAGCCCCGACTACAACGCCTTCCACGACGACCACCTGCACCTGGAGGCCACGGGGGGGCGGGCCTTCTGCCGGTAGGTTTCAGACTCCGGAAAAGAGAGTCTGAATCGTCTGAAACGTCTGAAATCGGGGCCGGGCGCTGGACGGTCGAAGCGAAAAACAGTGCAACGCGAGTCTAACGCCCGGGCGCCTTGTCATCCCGGAAGCGCCGCAGGCGCTGTCCGGGACGGGACGGCGGGCCGTTGGACTCCGGATGCGAAAAACAGTGCAATTGGAGTCTAACGGGGGCGCCGGTTTGCAGCCCCGCGCCTCACACCCTCGACCGCTCATCCCGGCGAAGGCCGGGATCCAGATCATAGGGCGGGGTTTTCAGGGGCGCCGGTCCCGGCGCTCCGCTGCGCGTCGGCCGGTATGACAAGGCGGGCCGTTGGACTCCGGACGCGAAAAACAGTGCAATTGGAGTCTAATGTTTCAGGCGCCTCCTGTGCGGCCGGGGATGACCGGACAGGATAAGGCCGCCCGCAGGGGGTGGGCGCAGAAAGCCGGGAAAAATCGGCAGGGCGTTGCGGGGCCGGGGATTGGGTGGGGGGAATGGGGGGATTAATGCGCTGACCGGCAATCGTCCCTGTTCCTGCGTGACAGGGAGTCACCCAAGCGGCTAGCGTCGGCGCCCAGTGGAGGGGCCGAATTGCAGATCGCTCAATATCTCGAACAAGTCCGCGCGCAGTATGACAGCGGGCACGCCACGGAGCACAGCTATCGTCCGGCGCTCTACGCCCTGTTCCAGAGCATCGACCCCAAGCTGACGGTCGTGAACGAGCCGAAGAAGTCCGAGGCCGGCATGCCCGACTTCCTGTTCGAGCGCGATGGCGTCCCGGTCGGCTGGGCCGAGGCCAAGGACATCGACAAGGACGTCATCAAGCTCAAGGGCTACTCGGTCGACCAGCGCAAGCGGTACGAAAAGGCCTATCCCAACCTGATCTACACCAACGGGGTGGACTTCGAGTTCATCCGCGAGGAGGAGTCGGTCCACTTCGTTTCCATCGCCGACTTCCTGATGGGGCTTCAGCCCAATCCGGAGAAGTTCGAGGAACTGGAGCGGCAGCTTCGGCTGTTCGCGGAAGCGAAGCCGATCAGCATCCGCTCGGCCGCGAGACTTGCGGAAATGATGGCGGCCAAGGCGGCGATCATCAAGGACGAGATCGGCATCGCGCTGGCCGAGGACGTGGACTACCGCTCGGGTCTTGGCGGGCAGTTCAAGAGCTTCAAGGCCAACCTGCTGCCGAACCTTGAGCCTGACGAGTTCGCGGACATTTACGCCGAGACCATCACCTACGGCATGTTCGCCGCGCGGTTCCACGACGACGACCTGAGCACCTTCAGCCGTCAGGAGGCGCTGGAAAAGCTGCCCGCCTCCAACCCCTTTCTGAAAGGGCTGTTCGAATATGTGGCTGGCCCGGCCCTGCCGAAGCGCCTGACTTATATCGTCGATGACCTGGTTCAGGTGATGCGCGCCAGCGACCCCCATTCCCTGTTCCGGGACTTCGGCAAGTTCACCGCGCGAAACGACCCCTTCATCCACTTCTACGAAGACTTTCTGGCCGCCTACAACCCGAAGAAGCGCAAGAGTCGCGGCGTCTGGTACACGCCGGAGCCGGTGGTCGATTTCATCGTCCGCGCCGTCGATGACGTGCTCAAGACGGAGTTCGGTCTCGCTGACGGTCTGGCCGATACGTCAAAGGTCACCGTGGACTGGGATACGGGACAGAACCATCCCAAGACCGGGAAGCCGATCACCGAGAAGCGACAGGTCCACAAGGTCCAGATTCTCGATCCTGCGACCGGGACCGGCACCTTCCTGGCCAAGGCGGTCCAGTTGATTTCAGACCGGGTCAAGGCGCGCGCGCCGGGCAAGTGGTCCGGTTATGTGGAAGACGACCTGCTGCCGCGTTTGCACGGCTTCGAGTTGCTGATGGCCAGCTACGCCATGTGCCACATGAAGCTGGACATGCAGCTGACCGAGAGCGGCTACAAGCCGAGCAAGAAGCCGCCGCGCCTGTCCGTCTGGTTGACCAATGCGCTGGAGCCCGCCGAGCGGGAGGTTCGCGACCTGTTCTTCCAGCCCCTTGCCGAAGAGGCGCGTGGGGCCAGCGAGGTGAAACGCCAGACGCCGATCATGTGCGTGATTGGGAACCCGCCGTATTCGGGCGAGAGCGCGAACAAGGGCGACCACATCATGGCGCTGATGGAGGCCTACAAGAAAGAGCCGGGCGGCAAGGAGAAACTGAAAGAGCGGAACCCCAAGTGGATTAACGACGACTACGTCAAGTTCATCCGAATGGCGGAGGACTTGATCTCTAGGAACCCGTCAGGTGGCGTCCTCGGGTTTATTACCAATCACGGATACCTCGACAATCCTACCTTCCGAGGTATGCGTTGGCACCTGCTGAATACCTTTGACAAGGTCTGGGTGATCGACCTGCATGGCAACGCCAAGCGTCAGGAAATCAGTCCTGATGGTCATCCTGATGTGAACGTCTTTGATATCATGCAGGGTGTCGCGCTCATCATCGCTGTCCGGAAATCGGACGCGACAACCGAGCATCCTACGATCAGACATGGCGACATTTGGGGGTCTCGGCAAAGAAAGGCCGAGGCGCTAGCTGCTGGCGATTTAAGTCGACTTACTAGCGAACTGCCTGTCCCGCTCGGTGCGTCGGTATCCTTCGTGCCTCGGAACGCAGCGCTAGCTCTCCACTACGAAGCCGGTTTGTCGATAGCTGACCTAATGCCGGTAAAATCGACCGGAATACTGACGGCTAGGGACGATCTGACGATCGATTTTGACCGGCCTGCGCTTGAGTTGAGGGTAGCTGATTTTCGGACCGGAGATGTCGACGTTCTCCGCGAGCGTTACGCGCTTGGAAGCGACTCGCGAGATTGGAAGGTGAGCAACGCAATCGCAGATATCAATCAAAACGCCACGCCGAATGCATACCGCAAGGTCGCCTACAGGCTGCTGGACGAGCGTTGGACTCTATACACAGGGAACAATCGTGGTTTTCACACGAACCCTCGGTACGACGTCATGCGCCACATGATTGCTGGCCAAAACTTGAGCATGACGGTATGTAGGCAATCGGTAGTGAGCGATTGGGCGCACGTTTTCGTTTCCGACAAGATCGGGGATGACAGCTACGTTTCCAATCGCTCTAAAGAGCGCGCCTACTTCCCGCCCCTCTACTTGTATCCCGACGCCTCCAATCAGACCGACGCATTCGCCACCAAGCATCGCACGATCAACTACGACCCAAAGCTCTACGGCGCGCTCTGTAGAGCCGCTGGCATTGATCCTCTCGATCAGGCCGGACCTGATGACGACTTCCGCGCCTCCACGGGTGATGCCCGGCCCAGCGAGATCAAGGTGTTCGATTATATCTATGGCGTGCTGCACTCGCCGGATTATCGAGCCACCTACGCCGAGTTTCTCAAGATCGATTTTCCGCGCATTCCCTATCCGGCCTCGCCCGAAGTATTCGCCCATATCAGCGACAAGGGCGAGGCGCTGCGCCGCGTGCATCTGATGGAGGCGCCGGCCCTCGGCGAGATGCCCTATGTGTTCGACGGGGAGGGGGATGATGTGGTGGCGTCGGGTTATCCGAAATTCGAGGGTGGCCGCGTCCTGATCAATGAGGACCAATACTTCGAGGGCGTGCCCCAGATCGCCTGGGGCTTCCATATCGGCGGGTATCAGCCCGCCCAGAAGTGGTTGAAGGACCGGCGCGGTCGTACGCTGTCGTGGGACGACATCGGCCACTATCAGAAGATCATCAAGGTCCTGACCGAGACGGATCGGATCATGGGCGAGATCGAGCTGCCGCTGGATACGGCCGAGTAGTCACTCTTACTGCGGACCGGACCCTCATCCCCCGCGCGCAGAACCGTCGCGCTGCGCGCTCCGGTGCGCGGGGCCCCCTTCTCCCGGCGGGAAATAATCGCCCTAACGCTCGGCCCGCGGGGCCTCGCTGCTTGAGCGCGGTCTTTCATTCTTAGTGGCGCTAGCGCTCGCCGCGCGGCGGCTCGCTGCTTGAGCGCGACGCGCGCGGGGCGGGCTTGACTCCCTCACACAGTATGCCGCATACACTGTGTGTCACACACTATGTGACGTCGGTGGAGTTGGCGCGTGGGCGAGGGTGAGCTGTTTGAGGCGATGCGGCTGGAGCTGCGGCGGGGGTCGCTGGTGCTGGCGGTGCTGGCGCGTCTCAGGACCGAGCAATACGGCTATTCGCTGCGCGTGGCGCTGGGCCAGGACGGGGTCGAGATGGAGGAGAGCACCCTCTATCCGCTGCTGCGGCGGCTGGAGAGCCAGGGGCTGCTGACCAGCGAATGGCGCGAGGAGGACCGCAGGAAGAAGCGGTTCTACCGGCTGTCGCCGCTGGGCGAGACCATGCTGGGGCGGCTGGCGGAGGAATGGCGGGGCATCGCGGCCTCGCTGGAGCGGATGCTGTGACCGGCGCGGATTTCAATCATTCTGGAACGGGAGGGCGGGGCATGACCCTGACGGAGAAATATCTGAAGGCGGTGGCGGCGCAGCTGCCCGCGGCCGGGCGCGAGGACGTGATCGCCGAGCTGCGCGACGCCCTGATGAGCCGCATGGAGGACCGGGAGGCCGAACTGGGCCGGCCGCTGACCGAGGCGGAGGAGGAGGCGGTGCTGCGCGAGATGGGGCACCCCCTGACGGTGGCGGCGCGCTTCGGCGCCGGGCCGCACCATGTGGTGGGGCCGGAGCTGTATCCGTGGTGGCTGTTCGGGGTGAAGACGGCCCTGACGGTGCTGGCGATCATCACGGCCATCGGGGCGGTGGTGCGGGTGCTGGCGGGCGACGTGGAGGCGGGGCAGGCGGTGGGTCAGGCGATCCACAGCCTGCTGTGGAGCGGGCTGATGATCGTGGGCGTCGCCACGGTGGCCGGCTTCATCATCGAGCGCATGAAGGAGCGGCCGGCGTTCCTGACCCAGTGGCGGGCGCGGGACCTGGGCCTGTTCGAGATGGGGGTGTTCTCCAGCGCCTGGGCGGGCAGGGCCGCGGACATGGTGGGCGGCGAGCGGGCGGACGGGACCAAGGACCCCGCCCCGTCGCGGGGACAGCCGGGCGCCATGTCGCCCACGGCCCGGGCGGTGGCCTCGGGCGTGGCGTGGGGCGTGTTCGTGCTGTGGTGGACCGGGGTGATCGGGGACGAGATCCGGCCGGGGGTGATCGGCGGTCAGCTGGTGGCGGACGGGGTCGACTGGGGCCTGCTGCTGAACGAGACGGTGGCGTGGATCTGGTGGCCCATGCTGGCCTTCGGCGCGGCCCGGGCGGCGTTCCACCTGATGCGGGCGGCCGCGGGGGCGCCGGTGCGGTTCACGGCGCTGGGCGACGTGGCGTTCAGCATCGCCAGCCTGGGCTTCATCGGCTGGTTCTGGCTGTATTCGCCCCTGGCGCCCGCGTTCGCGGCGGGGACGGTGCAGGAAGGCCTGGGCCAGCTGCGGATCGCCGTCGAGACCGGCGCGCAGGCGGTCCCCGCCGTCCTGATGGTCAGCACCGTGCTGGCGTTCGCGGCCGAGGCGTTCACCCTGCTGACGGCGGCGGCGCGGCTGGTCACGGGCGTCGACCGGCGGGGCTGAGGCCCGGGCGGGCCGGGCGGCGGCTGTGGAAAGCGTCACCGTGCTGACGCGGGGCCGTGACGCGAATGTCACGATGGAGGCGGAAAAGCGACATAAGCGCGTCGAGATTGTTTCCGAGCCCTGCCTCCTGCCTCTATAGGTGAGTCATCACGCGCTACCACGCACGTGCAATGGTGCTACCCAATATGGAACAAGGGGCGATTTCCAAATGATGAGATTCAAGAGGCAGCTTCTCGGCTCAACCATGGTCGCGGGCTTCGCGGCGGTGGCTGTGACCGCTGCTGCGCCGTCTCAGGCTCAAGCTCAGTCGGCCGACCAGGAGTCCGAAGCAACCGAGGTCCAGGAGATCGTCGTTGTCGGTTCGCGCATCCGCCGCGACAACTACAACTCCCCGTCGCCGATCCAGGTCGTGACCAACGAAGAGGCCACCCAGGCCGGCTTCATCTCGGCGACCGAAATCCTGCAAAGCACCGCGATCAGCGGCGGCAACGCCCAGATCAACAATGCTTTCGGCGGCTACGTCACCAACGGCGGCCCCGGCGCCAACACCCTGTCGCTGCGCGGCCTGGGCGCCACCCGCACCCTGGTGCTGCTGAACGGCCGCCGCGTGGCTCCGGCCGGTTCGCGCGGCTCGGTGGGCTCCGCCGACCTGAACGTTCTGCCGTCCTCGATCATCGAGCGCGTTGAAGTCCTGCGCGACGGCGCCTCGTCCATCTACGGCTCCGACGCCGTGGCCGGCGTGGTCAACATCATCACCCGCTCCGACATGGACGGCGTGACCTTCACCGCCCAGCACAACGCCCCGACCGACGCCAACGGCGCCGGCTATCAGAGCCGCGTCTCGCTGGCCGCCGGCACGAGCGGCGACCGCTGGCGCGTCCTGGGTTCGGCCGAGTACCTGACCCGCAACGAGCTGACCTACGGCGACCGTTCGCACGCCGACTTCCTCAGCTGCCCGATCGACGGCTACGTGGACGGTTCGGACTACATCGATCCGATGACCGGCCGCTCGAAGTGCTGGTCGCTGGACGGCGGCGGCGTGACCATCAACACGCTCGGCACGGCCCTGACGGCCGGCGTCGGCGCGCCCGGCACCCCCGCCGGCGCAGCCTTCTTCAACCGCTGGCGTCCGAATTCGGCCGTGACCACCGGTCTGGTCGGCTTCGAGGGCGTGGGCGGTTCGGGCTCCAACCTGAACGTCCGCGACACCTTCGACCCGGACATGCTGAACGAGTCGCTGATCTCGCCGGTGGACATCACCACCCTGTACGGTGAAATCGGCTACGACCTCGGCATCCTCGGCAACGCCGAAGTGTACGGCGAAGTGCTGTTCAACCGTCGTGAGTCGCGTCAGACCGGCTACCGCCAGCTGTCGCTCGACTACTTCACCGGCAGCCCCCTGATCCCGGCGCAGATCGCGGCCCTCGGCCCGTTCGCCCCGAACCAGGGCCTGAGCCCCACCGACCCGGCCAACCCGAACTTCAACCGGAACGTTCAGGCCCGGGCGTTCATCGGCTTCGGCAACGACCAGAGCTACCAGAACGTCGACTTCACCAAGCTGATCGGCGGCATCCGCGGTGACTTCGTGATGCCCGAGTGGCGCTACGACTTCTACGTCGGCCACACGGAATCGCGTTCGGAATACGTCTTCAGCCAGTTCATCACGAACCTGCTGCGGGACAGCCTGGACGTGGTCGCGGCTCCGGCCGGCACCGATCCGCGCCTGGTGCGCGGCGGCTACACCTGCCGCGTCAATGTGACCGCCGACCGTGGTTGTATCCCGGCGCCGTTCCTGAACAGCCAGACGCTGGCCGGCGAACTGCCGGAAGACTGGGTGAACTACATGTTCCGCCCCGTCGTCGGCACCACCGACTACACCGAGACCGTCGCCAGCTTCGGCATCGACGGCCCGCTGTTCACCCTGCCGGCCGGTCAGGTCTCGGCCTTCTTCGGCGCCGAATGGCGTGAGATGGAGATCGACGACACGCCGTCGCTGGATATGCAGAACGGCAACCTGTACAACTTCTCGACCTCGGGCATCACCCGCGGGTCGGACTCGGTGCAGGAAGTCTTCGGTGAAATCGAGGTTCCGCTGCTCGCGAACATGCCGTTCGCCGAGACGCTGACCCTGAACGCGTCGGCCCGCTACACGGACTATGACTCGTACGGCGACGACACCACCTACAAGGTGGGCCTGCTGTACACGCCGATGTCGTGGATGACCCTGCGCGCCAGCTACGGCACCTCGTACCGCGCCCCGGCGCTGTTCGAGCAGTTCCTGTCGCCCACGGCCGGCTTCGTCAGCTCCGCCAACGACCCCTGCGACAACTACACCGACCCCGGCACGGACGCCATGGTGGCCGCCAACTGCGCCGCCGAAGGTCTGCCCGCGACCTACACCTCGACGTCCAGCGTCCGGGTTCTGGCTTCGGGCGGCGCCATCGCCGGCATCGCCGCCGAAACGTCTGACAACCTGACGGTCGGTCTGATCCTGCAGCCGGAACTGCCCACGGGCTACGGCGACCTGTCGTTCGCGATCGATTACTATGAAATCGAGATCAACGACGGCGTGGGCCGGGTGGGCTACGGCTACATCCTGGACCAGTGCTATGAGGGACCGACGACGGACTTCACGGCGGATGCGGGCTACTGCGCCCTCATCGACCGCGATCCGGCCACGAACGCCCTGACGGTGAACGACAGCTACATCAACATCGCCACCGACTACCTGGAAGGCATCGACTACAACCTGCGCTACGCCCGGGACATCGGTCCGGGCCGCGTGACGGCCAACGTCTACCTGACCCAGTACCTCGAGCGCGTGAACACGCTGTTTGACACCGATCCCGTCCGCAACACGGTCGGCATCATCAACCAGCCGGAGTTCGCGGGCACCTTCGATATCAGCTACAACTGGGATCGCTGGAACGTTCGCTACGGCCTGGAATGGACGTCGGCCACCGACTATGACTCCTACTACCTGGAGTACTTCGGCACGACGTTGACCGACCTGGGCTACAACGCCAACACCGACGACTACTTCCTGAGCAGCGCCTCGGTTCGCTATGAAGGCGACACCTGGGCCCTGACCGCGGGTCTGCGCAACCTGTTCAATGAAGAGCCCCCGCACATCTCGGCGGGCATCACGAACCGGGTCGGCAACGCTCCGCTCTACTCGGGCTACGACTATGTGGGCCGCTCGGCCTTCATCAACCTGACCAAGTCCTTCTGATCCTTCACTGGATCATGAAGAACGGGGGCGGCGGACTTCGGTCCGCCGCCCTTTTTCTTTGCGCGCCGCCGCGAGGCGAGGTTTGATTGTCCCGCGGGCGACGGGCATCACCGGCGGCTCAACGGGGAGGAGCGCATCATGCGCAACGACGTCAAGGCGACCATCATCGTCACCGGGGTGATCGCGGCCCTGATCCTGGCCTTCCTGGTGGGGTGGCCCCAGTACAATGTCTATCGCAAGCAGATGCAGGGCCGCGCGGCCTATGAGCAGGCGGTGCAGGACCGCCGCATCCGGGTGCTGGAGGCGCAGGCGGCGCTGGATTCGGCGCAGCTGACGGCCCAGGCCGAGATCGCCCGGGCGCGCGGCACCAACGAGGCCAACCGCATCATGGCCGAGAGCCTGGGCGGGCCGGAGAACTATCTGCGCTGGTCCTACATCCACATGCTGGAGGAGACCGCCGGCCAGGGCGACCGCCAGGTGATCTACATCCCCACCGAGGCGGGCATGCCGATCCTGGAAGCCGGCCGCCGCGCCGGGCAGTAGGGCGGCGCGGATCCCCTTAAGCATTGGGCAACGGCGCTGTGGCACGAGGGAGGCGGGGGCTTCCTGAGGAACTGCACGCGTGACTGACGCCATGGCCGCGACGACGCCCCCCGAGGCCGTGGGCTGGGACGCCCTGAGCCGCGCCGTGTGGCTGTTCGACCCGGTCAGCCGCCGCGGGCTGTACGCCAATCCCCGGGCCCTGGCGCTGTGGGGCGCCGCAAGCCGCGAGGAGTTGCTGG
>JBALUZ010000030.1:0-21731 GCA_036963825.1 Brevundimonas sp. | reverse complement strand
GTCGGCGGCGGCGCCCTGGATCGGGGCGTTGATGGCGGCGCGCTCGCCGAACTGGCGCTCGGCCCCGGACTTGGAGTGGATCGCCGGCACATGCACCCGGCGCCCGAACAGGGTGGTGACATAGCCCTGCTCGCGCACCAGCGCCCTGGTCTTGTCCATGTAGTCGCGGATGCCGGGGAAGCGCTCGAAATAGGTCTTGATATAGGCCCCCGCCTCGCCCTGGCCGATGCCCAGCTGGGCCGCGAGACCAAAAGCCGAGATGCCGTAGATGATGCCGAAATTGATCGCCTTGGCCCGGCGGCGGGTCTCGGGCGTCATCTCGGCCAGGGGCACGTCGAACATCTCGGAGGCCGTGGCCGCGTGAATGTCGTGGCCGGCCCTGAAGGCGGCCTTCAGCTCGGGGATGTCGCCGATGTGGGCCAGCAGGCGCAGCTCGATCTGGCTGTAGTCCGCCGAGATCAGCACATGGCCGTCCCGGGCGATGAAGGCCTGGCGGATCTGGCGGCCGGTCTCGGTGCGGATGGGGATGTTCTGCAGGTTCGGGTCCGACGAGGCCAGCCGCCCGGTGGAGGCCGCCGCCAGCTGGAAGCTGGTATGCACCCGGTGGGTCTCGGGGTCCGCGGCCTGCACCAGGGCGTCGGTGTAGGTGCCCTTGAGCTTGGACAGCTGGCGCCAGTCCAGCAGGGTGCGCGGCAGGTCGTGGGCGAGGGCCAGCTCCTCCAGCACCGACGCATCGGTGCCCCACTGGCCCGAGGCGGTCTTCTTGCCGCCCTCCAGCCCCATCTCGCCGAACAGGATCTCGCCGATCTGCTTGGGGCTGCCCAGGTTGAAGGGGCGCCCCGCCAGCTCGTGGGCCTTGAGCTCCAGCTCGGCCATGCGCATGCCGAACTCGCTGGACAGGGTCCGCAGCCGGTCCGGGTTCACGCGGATGCCCGCGATCTCCATTTCCGCCAGCACCGCGGGCATGCCGCGCTCCAGCGTCTCATAGGCGTTGCTCAGGCCCTCGGCCGCCAGCTGCGGTTTCAGGATCCGCCACAGGCGCAGGGTCACGTCCGCGTCCTCGGCGGCGTAGCAGGTGGCCGGCTTCAGCTCCACGTGGCGGAAGCTCTTCTGGGCCTTGCCGGTCCCGGCCACGGCCTTGAAGGCGATGGGCTCGTGGCCGAGATGCCGTTTCGCCAGCTCGTCCATGCCGTGGGGGTGCAGCCCGCCGCCCAGCACGTAGGAGATCAGCATGGTATCGTCGATGGGCCCCACCGCGATCCCGTGCCGCTTCATCACCGCCAGGTCGTATTTGATGTTCTGGCCCACCTTCAGGACCGACGGGTCCTCCAGCAGCGGCCTGAGCTTCACCAGGGCCTCCTCGATCTCCAGCTGGTCGGGCCGGGTGCGGCCCGCGCCCTCGAAGTCCAGCCCGCCGCCGCCGTCCGCCTCGCCCGGATGCTCGTGGGTCAGGGGGATGTAGCAGGCCCGGTTCGGCCCGGTGGCCAGCGACAGGCCGCACAGCTCCGCATGGCTGGACGACAGGGAGTCCGTCTCGGTGTCGAAGCCGACGACGCCCGCCGCCCTGGCCTCGGCGATCCAGACCTCCAGCGCCGCCATGGTGGTCACGCACTCATAGGCGTCCACATCGAACAGGTGCGGCTCGGCGGGCGTGACGCTTTCGGCGGGCGCATAGCGGGGCGTGGCCACCGGGGCGCTGACCGGCTTCGGCCGCAGCCCGCCGTTGGGGAAGGTGGCGCCGTCCTTGTCCGGCGCCTTGCCGTCGCCGACCCGCCGGGCCAGGGAGCGGAACTCCATCTTCTCCAGGAAGGCCGACAGCACCGCCGGGTCGGGGTCGCGCACCACGAAGTCCTCGATGGGCTCGGGCGCCGGGGCGTCGCAGGTCAGGCGCACCAGCTCGCGCGACAGGCGGATCTGGTCGGCGTATTCGATCAGGGTCTCGCGGCGCTTGTTCTGCTTGATCTCGCCGGCGCGGGCCAGCAGCGTGTCCAGGTCGCCGTACTCGGCGATCAGGGCCGAGGCGGTCTTGACGCCGATCCCCGGCGCGCCGGGCACATTGTCGGTGGAGTCCCCGATCAGGGCCTGCACGTCCACCACCTTGTCCGGCCCGACGCCGAACTTGGCCATCACGGCCTCATGCTCCAGCACCGCGTCCTTCATGGGGTCGTACATGACCACCCCGTCGCCGATCAGCTGCATCAGGTCCTTGTCGGACGACACGATCACCGCCTTGCCGCCCCGGTCCCGCGCCTTGCAGGCGTAGGTGGCGATCAGATCGTCGGCCTCGTAGCCGGCCAGCTCCACGCACGGCAGGCCGAAGGCGGCGGTGGCCTCGCGCACCAGGGCGAACTGGGGGATCAGATCCTCGGGCGGCGGCGGGCGGTGGGCCTTGTACTGGTCGTACAGCTGGTTGCGGAAGGTCTTCTCCGAATGGTCGAAGATGGCCGCCAGATGGGTGGGGCCGTCCTCGCCCTTGAAGTCCCGCATCAGCTTCCACAGCATGTTGCAGTAGCCCTGCACCGCGCCCACCGGCAGGCCGTCGGACTTGCGCGTCAGGGGCGGCAGGGCGTGGTAGGCCCGGAAGATGTAGGCCGAGGCGTCGATCAGATACAGCCGCACCGGCGGGCCGTCCTGGGTCAGGGGCCGGCCGATCTCGACGGTGTTTTCGGGTGTGGCGGAATCGGCGGGCTCGGACATGGCGGGCAACATAGTGCGCCGCGAGGCGGGCGTCAGCCGCCCGTTTCCTTTTGCACGGAATGGGCGTATGGAAACCTATCCGCGCCCGGCCGAAAGGTCGGGCGCCGCTGTTTTCAACGCCCGCTTCGACGGGCCGCAATCCCGAGGGATTCCCGCATGACCGACATCCTGATGCCCAAGGCCACCGCGGTCTGGCTGGTGGACAACACCTCGCTCAGCTTCGACCAGATCGCCGACTTCTGCGGCCTGCACCCGCTGGAGGTGCGCGGCATCGCGGACGGCGACGTGGCCCGCGACATCCGCGGCTCGGACCCCATCGTCAACGGCCAGCTGACCCGCGAGGAGCTGGACAAGGCCCAGAACGACGAAAACTACCGCATGAAGGCGGTGGTCAGCGCCCACGCCGAGCTGTTCAAGCCGGCCAAGAAGGGGCCGAAATACACGCCGGTCTCGCGCCGTCAGGACCGCCCCGACGCCATCGCCTGGTTCGTGCGCAACCACCCCGAGGTGACCGACGCCCAGATCTCCAAGCTGCTGGGCACCACCAAGGCCACCATCGAGAGCGTGCGCAACCGCACCCACTGGAACAGCGCCAACATCAAGCCGGTGGATCCGGTGACCCTGGGCCTGACCAGCCAGATGCAGCTGGACGAGCTGGTCAGGAAGGCGGCCGAGAAGAAGGCGCGGGACGACGCCAGGAAGGGCGGCGGCGTGCTGGCCCCCGCCGGGGAGGCCGAGGCCCCGGTCGAGGAAGAACCCGAGTTCACCCCCGAGGCCCGCGAGCGCCGCGGCGCCGAACCCACGGCCGAGTCGGTGTTCGGCTCGAACGAGGACTGATCACCGGATCCCTTCTCCCCTTGCGGGAGAAGGTGGCCGCCGGAGGCGGTCGGATGAGGGGTGAAACACCGCTTCTAGCGTCAGTGCGTTTGCCTGACGGAGCGAGTCTCACCCCTCATCCGTCATGCTCCGCATGACGCCTTCTCCCGCAAGGGGAGAAGGCAATTACAGCCGTGCGTCGCCCTGCATGATGCGGGCGTATGTTTCAGGCTTCAGCCGCGTGTAGGCGCCCTTGTCGTCGCGCACGTGAACGGCGTCCTCCATGGCGGGATCGAAGCCGTCCTTCACCAGGTCCACCTTGCGGTATTTGAAGGTGCCGGTGGTCTCCAGCTCCCGGGCCACGCGCACGAACACCGGCCGGGCGAAGTGGGGCAGCTCCTCATTGACGAAGGCGGCGAATTTCTTGACGCCGAAGCGGCCGTCGGGGACCACCGTGACCATGCCCGCGCGCCCGTCGTGGCCGGGCACCGCCACGCCGTAGGCGATCACTTCCTTGACCCCCGGCGCCTCGGCCAGGCGCTGCTCCACCTCCGAGGTGGAGACGTTCTCGCCCTTCCAGCGGTAGGTGTCGCCGATGCGGTCGATGAAATAGAAATAGCCGTCGGAGTCCTGCTTCATCAGGTCGCCGGTGCGGAACCAGGCGTCCCCCGGCGTGAACACGTCGTGCAGGACCTTCTTGCTGGACGCCGCCTTGTCGGCATAGCCGGAGAAGTCATGGCGGACATCCGCCTTGATCTGGCCGATGGCCTCGCCGATCTCGCCCGGCCTGCACTCGATGCAGCGGCCGCCCGGCCCGCGCGCCGGTTCATCCGCCTCCACGTCGTACTGGATCAGGCGGATGTTCAGCTGGTTGCGCAGATAGCGGGGCACGCGGCCGATGGCGCCGGGCCGGCCGTCGAAGTTGAACAGCGAGACGTTGCCCTCGGTGGAGCCGTAGAACTCCAGGATCTGGGGGATGGCGAAGCGGCTCTTGAACTCGGGCCAGACGTCGGGCCGCAGGCCGTTGCCGAAGGCGAGCCGCAGCCTGTGGGCCTGCTCCATCTCGTGGGGCGGGCAGTTGACCAGATAGCGGCACAGCTCGCCGATGTAGACGAAGGTGGTGGCGCCGCTGGCGACCACGTCGGGCCAGAAGCCGGTGGCCGAGAATTTCCGGCGCAGGATCACGGCGCCGCCGTTGAGCAGCACCGAGCCGACGCCCACCATGCCGCCGGTGGAGTGATACAGCGGCAGCACGCAGTACAGCCGGTCCTTCTCGGTGGAGGCCGTGGCCCCGGCGAAGGCGCGCATGTAGGTGCGGGCCCGGGAGTGGGGAATGCGCGCGGCCTTGGGCAGGCCGGTGGTGCCCGAGGTGTAGATGTACAGCGCCGTGTCGCGGTTGGTCAGGCCCGCGCGCAGGGACCGGTCCGGACGCACGCCCGAGGCGCCGCGCACGCCGGCGTCCAGCCCGCGCCGCTCGCTGGCCTCGTCCTCGCCGTTCAGGCCCAGCACCCACAGCATGATGGTCTTTTCGGCGAACGGGCGGGCGGTCTCCACCTGGCGCCAGGTCTCTTCGTCCGCCAGCACCTGGGAGGCGCCGACGATGTTCAGGCAGTGGGCCAGGGGCTGGCCGTTCAGATTGGTGTTGATCAGGGCCGCGGCCACCCCGACCTTGGAGAAGCCCATCCAGGCGGCGATGTAGTCGGCCCGGTTCATCATCATCAGGGCCACGGTGTCGCCCCGGCGCAGGTTGCGCCCCTTGGCCCAGTGGGCGTAGCGGTTGGCCAGGGTGTCCAGCTCGCGATAGGTCAGCGACCGCCGCTCGTCGGTGATGGCCAGATTGTCCGGATAGCGGTCCACCACCTCCTGGAAGTCGTCACAGACCAGGTCCGGGCTGTCCAGCTGGATCGGCTTGATGCGCTTGAGCAGGCGGCGCAGGCCGCCGATGAAGCGCAGATCGCGGCGGATGTTCGCCATCAAGCCCATGGTTCCGCGCCTCCCGTGATTCCGTCGTGGTCTCGCCCATGGTGATGGACAAGGCTGAACGCCCGGTCAACCGGCGGGCGAATTCCGATGTTCGATTAGGCCCGGGCCGTTGCGCCGGGGCCGGGAAGCCGCCCCGCGTCCGCGGATCGCGGTTCCCGAAAGCCGCCTTTTGTGGTTCACTGGGGCCTTCATTCATCTGCAGGCGCAGGAGGCGGGGCGTGACGGGTCTTGGCGTGATTCTGCTGGTCAGCGGGATGCTCGCAGGCGGCGGCGGGGACGACGGCGGGGGCGCAGACGCTGCGGCCGGTTTGCTGGAGCCGGCCTTCCGCAACACGCTTCAGATCACCGGCAGCGACGGCCGCGTCTCGCGCATGTGGCTGGACCGGGACGGCGTCTACCGCGGCCATGGCCGCCGGGTCTCCAGCGGGGTCTGGCGCCTGCGGGGCGACCAGCTCTGTTTCACCCAGCGCCGTCCGATCCCCATTCCCGTGCCGTACTGCACGCCCCTGGTCGCCGGCGACGTGGGGACCCGCTGGAACGCCCGCTCGGCCACGGGAGACCGGGTCGTCATCGAGATCGTGCGCGGCCGCTGAGCGGCCCCCGCCGCGCGCCGGCGCTCTTCCCACGTCACGCTCCGTAAAAGATGCACGCGGCGGCTTGTGTTGTGCTATATTATAACATAGCAAAGCCGCTGCTTCCTCACGCGCCTTCCCGGAGTTCCCGATGCGTCTTCGCACGACCCTTCTCGCCGCCACCGGCCTGTCCCTTCTGGGCGTCGCGCCCGCCGCGGCCGAGATGACCGCCGCCACGGCCGCCGTGGCCGCCAGCGCGCCGCCGGTGACCGAGCTGGACGAGGTGGTGGTGCGCGCGCTGCCGCTGGACCAGCGCGGCGACGAGGTCATCAGCAATGTGACGGTGCTGACCGGCGACGAGCTGGTGCGCCGGCGCCAGGCCACCCTGGGCGAGACCCTGCAGGGCATTCCGGGCGTGAACTCCGACACCTTCGGCGCCGGCGCCAGCCGCCCGGTGATCCGCGGCCAGACCTCGCCGCGGGTGAAGGTGCTGACCGACGGCTCGGAGCTGATGGACGCCTCGGCGGTGTCGCCGGACCACGCGGTGGTGGGCGAGCCCCTGCTGCTGGACGGGGTGGAGATCCTGCGCGGCCCCAGCGCCCTGCTGTACGGCGGCGGCGCCATCGGCGGCGCGGTCAATCTGCTGGACCGCAAGGTGCCCACCGAGATCCCGGCGAACGGCGTGGACGGCGCCGTCGAGGTCCGCGGCGGCACGGCGGACGGCGAGCGCACGGGCGTCGTCGGCCTCACCGCCGGGGTCGGCAATTTCGCCATCCGGCTGGAGGCCCTGGACCGCACCAGCGACGACTATGACATCCCCTCGTACCTGCACGCCCATGACGAGCACGAGGAGGACGAGGACCACGACGAGCACGAGGAAGAGGGCCCCGTCACCACGGTCGAGGGCACCTTCAACGACACCCGCACCCTGACCCTGGGCGCCTCCTGGATCGGCGCGCGCGGCTATCTGGGCGTGGCCGTGACCGAGCAGAACAGCACCTACGGCCTGCCGGGCCACGCGCACGAATACGAGGACTGCCACCTCGACGGGGCGACCCTGCACTGCGGCGGGCACGACGAGGACGAGGACGAGGACGACCACGATCACGCGCACGACGATGAGGCGGAGGCCGCGCCCTGGGTCGAGCTGGAGAACCGCCGCGTCGACGTGCGCGGCGAACTGCGCGATCCCTTCGCGGGCGTGGAGCGCATCCGCTTCCGCGGCGGCCTGACCGACTACCAGCATGAGGAGATCGAGGGCGGCGAGGTGGGCACCCGCTTCACCAACGAGGGCCACGACGCCCGGGTCGAGGTGGAGCATTCCCCCGTCGGCGCCCTGCGCGGCGTGGCCGGCTTCCAGACCGCGCGCAGCGATTTCGCCGCCGTGGGCGAGGAAGGCTTCGTGCCCGAGAGCGTCACCCGCACCAACGCCCTGTTCCTGCTGGAGCAATACCAGTGGAACGCCTGGCGCTTCGAGGGCGCGGTGCGTCAGGAGTGGCAGGAGACCGAGGCCCTGGACCGCCCGGACCGGGACCACGATCCGCTGTCGGTGTCCGGCTCGGCCGCCTGGTCGCCCATGCCGGGCTGGTCCGTGGCCCTGAGCGCCTCGCGCTCGCAGCGGGCCCCGAATGTGCAGGAGCTCTACGCCCGGGGCGTGCACGTGGCCACCAACACCTATGAGCTGGGCCAGGCCGATCTGGACGTGGAGACGGCCAACACCCTGGAGCTGACCGTCCGCAAGACCACCGGCCCGACCACCTTCAGCATCGCCGCCTTCCGCCACGATTTCGACGACTACATCTACGCCCGGACCCTGGACCAGTTCGAGGAGTTCCGCCTGATCCAGTACACCCAGGCCGACGCCGAATTCACCGGGGTCGACGGCGAGGTGCGCCACCGCTTCACCCCCAATGTCTCGGCCACGGCGTTCGGCGACTATGTCCGGGCCGAGCTGAACGACGGCGGCAATCTGCCGCGCATCCCGGCGGCGCGCCTCGGCGCCCGCGTGGACGGCGGCTGGAACCAGCTGAGCGGCAATCTGGAGTACTACCGGGTTTTCGAGCAGGACCGGATCGCCGACTTCGAGACCGAGACCCCCGGCTACGACATGCTGAACGCCACGGTCGCCTATGACCTGCGCGCCGGCGGCGAGGGGGTGCAGGTCTATGTGCGCGCCACCAACCTGCTGGACGAACTGGCCCTGAACCACACGTCCTTCATCAAGGACGCGGCGCCCCTGCGCGGCCGCAACTTCGTCTTCGGGGTTCGCGCCCGGTTCTAGCCACAGACCGGGCAAGCGGGATCGGCGCCGACCCTCACGGTGCGCGCCGATCCCTTGAGCCCGTCGAAGATCATCAGCCGGCCGGTCAGGGGCTCGCCCGCCCCGGTGATCAGCTTGACGGCCTCCAGCGCGGCGATGGAGCCGATCACCCCGGCCAGCGCTCCGACCACGCCGACGCGGGCGCAGGTCTCGGCGTCCGGCGGGATCTCGCTGACCAGGCAGCGGTAGCAGGGTCGCCCGGCGAACACGCCCACCTGACCGTCCCACCGGCCCAGCGCCCCGCTGACCAGCGGCCGTCCGCCCGCCACGCAGGCGGCGTTGACGGTCAGGCGGGTCGCGAAATCGTCCGTGCCGTCGATCACCACGTCATGGGCGGCGACCAGATCGCGGGCGTTGTCCGCCGTGATCCGCCGGTCCAGCGCCTGCACCCGCACGTGGGGATTGAGGGCGGTCAGCCGCCCGGCGCCGGCCTCGACCTTGGATCGTCCGATGTCGGACGTGGCGAACAGCACCTGACGCTGCAGGTTGGACAGGGCCACGGTGTCAGGATCGATCAGGGTGATCGCCCCCACGCCCGCCGCCGCCAGATACAGCGCCGCCGGCGCCCCCACGCCGCCCGCGCCGACGATCAGCACCGACGCGCGCGACAGGGCCTGCTGCCCCGGCCCGCCGACCTCGGCCAGCACCAGATGGCGCGCGTATCGTTCGACCTCGTCGGGGGAAAAGCTCACGCCGGTGATGTAGCGCGCCGGGCGGCGGAAATCACGTGCGGCGGATCAGGCGTGGGCGCCGACCTGGGCCACCGCCGCCACCAGCAGCGCGAAGGCCGCGGCGTCGGTCAGGGCGTTCAGGGGCTGGCGCGACACCAGCGGCGCGAGGCGCGGGGTCACCAGGATTTGCCTCATGCTCCACTGGGGAAAGGCGCGGTCCTCGATGGTCTCGAAACCCAGCATGCGGATGTTGGTGTGACGGGGGTCCCTGTGCAGACGGGTCAGCAGACGGTCGATGTCGATGCGGGCGCCCTCAAGCGCCTGCAGGAACCAGCCGTCATGGGACATGAGCACGCCGGTCAGCCGATCGCGCCGGTTGTTCCGTTCCGATACGCCGAGGATCTCGGCCACCGACAGCAGGTTGGATCCTGCGTTGCCCACGGCCTGACTGATGTAGATGGCTCGGCAAAGCTGAGTCATCGGTACTCCTGACGCACTGAAACTGGAACTGTGTCTCATTCGCTAGGCGAATATCCTTAACAGAACCCTCGGGCGCTTGATCGGGCCGGGACGAACCGCCATTTCCCGGGGCATGAGCATGAACAGCACGCCCCAGGGCGCCTTTCCCGACTGGCACGGCACCACCATCATCGCGGTGCGCAAGAACGGCCGCACCGTCATCGCCGGCGACGGCCAGGTCTCCATGGGGCCGACCATCGTCAAGGGCGCCGCACGCAAGGTGCGCGTGCTGGCCGGGGGCAAGGTGCTGGCGGGCTTCGCCGGGGCCACGGCCGACGCCTTCACCCTGATCGAGCGGCTGGAGGCCAAGCTGGAGCAGTATCCCGACCAGCTGGCCCGCGCCTGCGTCGACCTGGCCAAGGACTGGCGCACCGACCGCTATCTGCGGCGGCTGGAGGCCATGCTGCTGGTGGCCGACGCCACGTCCATCTTCACCGTCACCGGGGTGGGCGACGTGCTGGAGCCGGAGCACGGCGTGGCGGCGGTGGGCTCGGGCGGCAATTTCGCCCTCGCCGCCGCCCGCGCCCTCAGCGACCACACCGACATGGACGCCGAGCAGATCGCCCGGAAGGCCATGGCCATCGCCGCGGACATCTGCGTCTACACCAACGGCAACCTGACGGTGGAGACGCTCTGACGACCCTTCTCCCGGTGGGAGAAGGGGCCCCGCGCACCGGAGCGCGCGAGCGCGAAGGTCCTTGCGCGGGGGATGAGGGTCGCGTGTCAGGGGGGCAGCGCCCGACCCTCACCCTGCGCGCGAAGGAGCGGTCTGCGTTGCATCCCGCTGCGCGCATCCCTCTCCCATCGGGAGAGGGGGCCTACGTCCCCGGCTGAACGTACGGAATCCGCGCGAAGAATTCCCGCTCGTCGCCGCGCGGGTCATTGGCCATGCGGCTGGTCTCGTCGAACAGCATGGTCTCGCGGTTCTCCAGACCATAGGGCGTCCAGTGGGGCAGGCCCGCATGGTTGGGATCGCCGCGCCGCGCCAGGGCGATGAAGGCGTCGGCCATGGCGTTGGACACGGCCTGGGCCCCCGGCCCGTGCGCCTGCGACCGGGCCACATTGTCGAACACCAGGGCGATGTCGGCGGTGTGGAAGGCGCCCGTGCGGCCGTTGCGCAGGCTGGCGGGGAAATCCAGCTGATAGACATATGCCGGGCTGCCCTGTCTCGCGCGCGCCTCGGCCTCGATCACCGCCCCGCGCCAGGACCGGCCCGCCGTGGTGGCGCCGATCAGCACCTGGTCGGGGGTCCAGTCCGGCTTCATGCGGCGATAGCCCTCGATGACCATCTCCGGGGCGATGTCGATGCGCATGACGTCGGGCGTCAGCCGCGCCGGCAGGGTCTCCCACGTCAGGCCGGCGTTGGCGGGATCATTGCCCATGAAGGCCAGGGTCTCCTCGCGGGTGTTGCCGATGATCATGGGGATGCGCGCCGACTGCGCCGGGGCGTCCGGGTAGAACGGGTGCCGCGTCAGGCTGCGCCCGTCCAGCAGGGGGGCGAAATTGATGCCGCCGTAGCCCTGCACCGGATCGCGGGCCGCCGAGGCCGCCAGCAGCCGCTCCACCGGCAGGGTCCTGAGCGCATGGGCCGTGTCAGGCGTCAGGCCCGCCGCCTCGATCATGGCCAGACCCCGGGCCGCGCCGTTCATGGGCCCGCAGGCGGTCACCTGCTGGCCGCTCATGGTGGCGGCGGCGTGGAACAGGCCGGCCGCGGCCGGCATGGCCATCAGGGTGGCGATCTTGGCGCCGCCGCCCGACTGGCCGAACAGCATGACCCGCGCCGGATCCCCGCCGAAGGCCGCGATGTTGTCGCGCACCCACTGCAGCGCCAGCACCAGGTCCAGCTGGCCCAGATTGCCGGAATCCTCGAACCCCGCGCCCGCCACCCGGGCGAAGGCGCCGTAGCCGAAGATGTTCAGCCGGTGGTTCACCGTCACCACGACCACGTCGCCGCGCCGCGCCAGCCGCGTCCCGTCGTACAGCGGATCGGACCCCGAGCCCGTCGAATAGCCCCCGCCGTGGATGTACAGCATCACCGGCCGCCGGGCGTCGTCGGTCGCCGGCGTCCAGACGTTCAGGAACAGGCAGTCCTCCGACTGGTTCGGCTCGTCGCCCCGCTGGGGACAGGCCGGGCCGTAGTCGAACGCCTCCGCCGGGCGAGTCCACGGCCGGGGCGGGCGCGGCGGCAGGAAGCGCCGGTAACCGGTGTCATCGCCGTAACGCAAACCCTTGAACACCGAGACGTCGCTGTCTCTCCGGCCGATGACCGGGCCGTGGGTGGTGCGCACGGCGGGCAGGGCGCTTTGGGCGTGAACGCCGGAGGGGAAGGCCGCCAGGGCGGCGGCGGCCGCGCCGGCGCCGGTGAGGCCGCGTCGGGTCAGGGTCATGGGGTTTCCTCCGGTCAGGGTCACGGGCGGCTCTGGCGTCGGCCGCCTCTTGCCCCCACTGTTCGCCCCATGACCGCCTCCGTCAATGTCCCTCCCCTCAATGTCGCCCTGGTCGGCTACGGCTACGCCGGCCGCGTCTTCCACGCCCCGCTGATCCGCGCCACGCCCGGCCTCCATCTGCACACGGTGGTCTCCAGTCGCCCCGAGGCCGTTCACACCGACCTGCCGGATGTGCGCGTGGTCCCGGATGTGGAGACGGTGATCGCGGACCGGTCCCTCGGGCTCATGGTCATCGCCACGCCCAATCATCTGCACGCGCCCCTGACCCGCCGCGCCCTCGAGGCGGGCATGGCGGTGGTGGTGGACAAGCCCTTCACCCTGACCTTCGACGAGGCGTGGGACCTTCAGGACCTGATCCGGGACAAGGGCGGGTTCCTCACCGTGTTCCACAACCGGGCCTGGGACGCGGACTATCTGACCATCCGGCAGTTGATCCGCGAGAAGCGCCTCGGCCGCATCACCCGCTTCGAGAGCCATTTCAGCCGTTTCCGGCCGCAGGTGCGGGACCGCTGGCGCGAACGGCCGGGGCCGGGGGCGGGGATCTGGTACGACCTGGGCCCCCATCTGGTGCAACAGGCCCTGGACGTCATGGGCCGGCCCATCGCCCTGACCGCCGACATCGCCACGGTGCGCCCCGGCGGCGGCGCCGACGACTGGTTCCATGTGGTCATGCGCTTCGAGGGAGAGAGACGCGCCATCCTGCATGCCGATATGTCCTCCACCAGCGACCTGCGCTTCGTGGTGGAGAGCGACACGGGCGGCTTCGTCAAACACGGCCTCGACCCGCAGGAGGACGCGCTGAAGGCCGGCGTCGTTCCCGGATCGCCCGGCTGGGGCGTCGATCCCCGCCCCGGCGTGCTGACCACCATCGATGCGGAGGGCCGCCGCACCGAAGAGATTGTCCAGGGCCCGCCCGGCGACTATCTGGCGCTTTATCGCGGCGTGCAGGAGACCTGGCTCGGCTATTGCGACTCCATACCGGAATACATGCGGCCGGTTCCCCTCCATGAAGCCGTGGAGGTGATGGATGTGATCGAGACGGGTCTCATCAGCGCCCGCGAGCGCCGCGAAGTGGTTCTGGAGGAGTGAGGCCCATGTCCGACGCCGTTGTGTCCGACGTCGTCATCGTCCCGTTCGCGCCGCGCCACACGGCGGCGTGGACGGCGCTGAACGAGGCGTGGATCGCCCGGCTGTTCGTCATCGAGCCCAGGGACCGGCTGGTGCTGGACGATCCTGTCGGCCAGATCCTCGACCCGGGCGGCCACATCCTGATGGCCGAGATGGACGGCCGGCCGGTGGGCTGCTGCGCCCTGATCGCCATGCCGGACGGGGGCTATGAGCTGGCCAAGATGGCGGTGGACGAGACCCTGCGCAGCCGCGGCGTCGGCAAACGCCTGATGGCCGCCGCCGTCGCCCTGGCCCGCGAACTGAAGGCGCCGCGTCTGTATATCGAGACCAATTCGTCCCTGAAGAACGCCATCGGGCTTTATGAGGCCCACGGCTTCCGCCGCCTGCCGGCCCAGCCCACCGCCTACGCCCGCTGCGACGTGTGGATGGAACTGACGCTGGCTCCCGATCGGGAGGCCGGACGCCGCCTCAGTCCACGGCGGTGATCTCGACCTCCTGGCCCGCCACCACCGCGGCGTCGCCGGGACGCTTGCCCATCAGGGCGCGGGCCAGGGGGGAAATGTGGGAGACGGAGCCCTTCGCCGGATCGGCCTCGTCCTCGCCGGTGATGCGCCAGGTCTGGATCCGGCCATCCTCCCGCTCGATGGTCACCGACCCGCCGAACCGCACCGTTCCGTCCGGGGTCGTCTCCAGCAGCTGGGCGTTGCCGCGGCGGGCGGACCAGTAGCGCAGGTCGCGGGTCGCCCGCGCCATGGCGGTGCGGTCGGCCTCGATGTCGCCCTTCGCCTGGGCGGCGGCCCAAGCCGCGCGCGCGGAGGCCAGCGCCCTGTCGATCATGGCCAGCCCGTCCGGCGTGACCAGATTGGGATGGGCGGACACCGGACGGTCGGGCAGGTCCGCCGCCGTGGCCTCCAGGTCCTCTTCCCGGGTGAAGGCGACGCTCATGGGCGCGCTGCGAATGGACAGGGTCTGGACAGCATCCGTGCGAAAGCGGCTGCGGGCGGCGCGGGTTCCGCCGTCAGCTGCGCCACTCCTGGATGATCTCGTCCGAGCCGATGGGCGCGAAGGCCACATACTCGCGCTGCATGCGGATCAGGCAGACCGGGCGCTGGTCCGGCCCGGCGCTGTTGCAGCGCACCGGCCGCCCGTCGGCGAAGGCCTCCAGCCGGCCCTCCACGATCAGGTGGAAGCCCGCCGGCCGCTCCAGGGTCTCGCCTTCCGGGGCGCGGACGGCGGCCTGCCAGGGCCGGTCGCCGCGCTGGTTCACCCGCGAGCTGTCGGCCTCGAAGAAGGCGGCCAGGCCCACGGTCTGGGGCGAGGCGGCGGGCGCGCCCCCGCCCAGGGGATCCACCCGGATCGGCGGACAGGCGTCGCTGGCCATCCACGGCCGGGGAATCCAGAAGCCTTCCACCGCCTCATAGGGTCCGCCGCCCAGCTGGGCCACGAAGGCGGTGTCGGCCCAGGCCTCGGGCGCCACCGACAGGCGGATGGTGCGGCCCTCGTCGGCGTACTCCCAGCCGGCCGAGGACTCCGACCCGGCCCGGCGCGGCCCGTAACAGCCGAACGGGATGCGGATGCGGAACTGCCGCCCGGCCAGCCCGGCCTGGTCCTCGGGCGCGGGCTCGCCGGCGGCGTAGGCCGAGGCGGCGGCCTCCACCATGTCCAGCAGCTCGGCCCGGGTCAGGGGCGGCGGGGGCAGGGGAATGGCGGGGGTCTGCACCGGCTCCGTGGTCTTCGGCTCGGGGGCCGGCTCCGGCGTGTCGGGGGCGGGTTCGCCGCGCAGCAGCATGGCGCCCGCCGCGCCCAGGATCATCACGAACACGACCGCCGCCAGGATCAGCCGCAGGCGGTTCGAATTGGATGCGGAGCTCGACATGGGCGAACCCTAGCACAGACTTCGCGGGGCGACAGGGTGATCACGCAACGGAGTGTTGACGCGGAGCCTCGCGTCTGTGTCCTGATCCCATGACCTTCGATCAATTGCTCGCCCTGCTGATTCTGGCGGCGGTGGTGGCCGCCCTGATTCACGGCAAGGTGCGCTCGGACGTGGTGGCCCTGACCGGCGCCGCAGCCCTGCTGGCCACGGGGGTGATCCGCCCGGTGGAGGTGCAGGGCGCCTTCGCCAGCCCGGCCATCATCGCCCTGGCCAGTCTCTTCGTCATCGCCTACGCCATCGAGCTGTCGGGCCTGCTGGACTGGCTGATCCAGCGGGCCATCCTGCTGTGCCGCCGCATCGGCGTGCTGGGCCTGTGGCTGACCATGGCCCTGTGCGGGGCCGGGTCCGCCTTTCTCAACAACACCCCCATCGTGGTGCTGGCCGCCCCGGTGGTGCGCGACATGGCCCAGTCCCTGGGCCAGTCGCCCAAGCGCTATCTCATCCCCCTGTCCTACCTGACCATCATGGGCGGGGCCTGCACCCTGATCGGCACCTCCACCAACCTGCTGGTCAACGACATGGCCCGCAGCGCGGGACAGCCCGGCTTCGGCATCTTCGAGATCACCCCGGTGGCCCTGGTCATCGGCGCGGCGGGGGCGGCCTATCTGTTCCTGCTGGGCGGCCGGACCCTGGCGAAGCACGCGGGCGACGACAGCGGCGATTCCGATCAGGACCAGGCGGATTCCGGCCTGGCCTATGTGGGCGACTCCGAGCTGTTCGCCAAACATCGGCCGCTGGACCTGACCCGCGCCCTGGTCTCGTCGGGGGTCTTCCTGGGCGTGGTGATCGTGGCGGCCATGGGCTGGGCGCCCATCGCCGCCTCGGCCTTCGCCGGGGCCGTGCTGCTGGTGCTGCTGGGCACCATCAACGCCGACGAGGCCTATCGCGGCCTGCGGCCCGAGGTGCTGCTGCTGATCGCGGGCATGGTGGTGGTGGGGCTGTCGTTCGAGGTCACGGGCCTGGCCTCGGCGGTCACCGGCGGGCTGATCGGCCTGATCCAGCCGCTGGGGCCGTGGGGCGCCCTGTTCCTGCTCTACGGCTTCGTCCTGCTGTGCACCGAGGTGCTGTCCAACGCCGCCGTGGCGGTGCTGCTGACGCCGCTGGCCGTGGCCCTGGCCGACAGCCTCGGCGTCGACGCCCGGCCCTTCATCGTCGCCGTGATGATGGCCGCCAGCGCCGCCTTCGCCACCCCCTTCGGCTACCAGACCAATGTGCTGGTGTTCCAGATCGGCCGCTACAGCTACATGGACTTCGTGCGGGTGGGCCTGCCCATGAACCTGATCACCTGGGTGGTCGGCGGCCTGGTCATCCCGCTGGTCTTCCCCTTCTGATCATGGCGCAAGTCACCGTCATCGGCGCCGGTCCCGCCGGTCTCATGGCCGCGGAAACGCTGGCCGCAGCGGGCCACGGGGTCACGGTGCTGGAGCGCATGCCCTCGGCGGCGCGCAAATTCCTCATGGCCGGGCGGGGCGGGCTGAACCTGACCCATTCCGAGCCCGCGGCGCCGTTCATGGGCCGTTACGGCGCGGCGCGCGACCGGCTGCAGCCCTGCATCGACGCCTTCCCGCCCGCCGCCCTGACCGCCTGGGCCGAGGCGCTGGGCCAGCCGGTCTTCACCGGCGCCAGCGGCCGCATCTTCCCCCGCGCCATGAAGGCCTCGCCCCTGCTGCGCGCCTGGCTGGCGCGGCTGGCGGACCAGGGCGTCCAGGTCCGCACCCGGCAGGACTGGCGCGGCTGGGACGACCGGGGCCGGCTGATCATCGCCGGGCCGGAGGGCGAGCGGGCCGAGGCCCCGGACGCCGTGATCCTCGCCCTGGGCGGCGCCAGCTGGCCGCGTCTGGGAGCCACCGGCGACTGGGCCGCCCGGCTGACCGCGCGCGGCGTCCCCGTGGCCCCCTTCCGCCCCGCCAACAGCGGCTTTCTGGCCGACTGGAGCCCCGGCTTCGCGGCGCGTTTCGCGGGCAGCCCGATCAAGAGCGCCGCCTTCGCCTTCGGCGGCCGGACCGTCCGCGGCGAGGCCATGATCGCCGCCTACGGCCTTGAGGGCGGCGGCGTCTACGCCCTGTCGGCGGCCCTGCGGGATGCGGTGGAGCGCGACGGCCGCGCGGTCCTGACCGTCGACCTCAAGCCCGATCTGACCCTTGCGGCCCTGACCGGCCGGCTGGCGCGCCCGCGCGGGTCGCAGTCCCTGTCCAATCACCTGCGAAAGGCCGCCGGCCTGTCCCCCGCCGCCATCGGCCTGCTGCGCGAGACCGGCGAGCGTCTCCCCGACAACCCCGCCGCCCTGGCCGCCCGCATCAAGGCCGCGCCCCTGACCCTGACCGGCGTCCAGGGGCTGGAGCGCGCCATCTCCAGCGCGGGCGGGGTGGCCTGGGACGCGGTGGAGGACCGGCTGATGCTGACGGCCCTGCCGGGGGTCTTCGTGGCGGGCGAGATGCTGGACTGGGAGGCGCCCACCGGCGGCTATCTGCTGCAGGCCTGTTTCGCCACGGGCGCGGCCGCCGGTCGCGGGGCGGCGGACTGGCTGGCGCGCCGCCCCGCCGGCGCGTAGAACCGGGGCATGGAAAACCTGTTCGACATCCTGATCATCCTCGCCATCGGGGCGGTGACCGTGACCCTGGGCATCGGCATCTTCTCGCTGTATCGCGGCGGCGACTTCGCCCGCTCCCATTCCAACAAGCTGATGCGCCTGCGCGTGGCGCTGCAGGCCCTGGCCATCGTCCTGCTGGTGGTCGGCATGTGGTGGAAGTCGCAGAACGGAGGCTGACCCCATGGTGGTGCTCAACAAGATCTACACGAAGACCGGCGACGACGGCGCCACCCGGCTGGCCAACGGCGAGACCGTCTCCAAGTCCGACCTGCGGGTCGAGGCCTACGGCGCGGTGGACGAGCTGAACGCCGTCATCGGCCTGTGCCGCCTGCACACCGCCCAGCACGACCGCATCGACGCCAAGCTGGCCCGGGTCCAGAACGAGCTGTTCGACCTGGGGGCCGATCTGGCCACGCCCCACGACCCGCCGCCCGCATGGGAGGCCCTGCGCATCCTGGCGTCCCAGGTCGAACGGCTGGAGTCCGAGATCGACGAGATCAACGACGCCCTGCGGCCGCTGGAAAGCTTCATCCTGCCGGGCGGCTCGGCCCTGTCGGCCCACCTGCACCTGGCCCGCACCGTCTGCCGCCGCGCCGAGCGCGAGGCCGTGCGTCTGGTGGAGTCCGGCCAGACCGTCACCCCCGAGGCGGTGATCTATCTGAACCGCCTGTCCGACCTGCTGTTCGTCGCCGGCCGCCGCGCCAACGCCAACGGCGTGGACGACGTGCTGTGGAAGCCGGGCGCCACGCGGTGACCGCTTCCTTCTCCCTCTGTTGATCGGCAAGCGACTTCCCCTGAAACGGCTGTGCGGAAGGATGGCGGAGAACCCGAAGCTGAGAAAAGACGATCCGGAGCAGTATGAGCGGTTTGAGCAGTTTGTCCGCGACCTAGGTGCCACCGGAAAGCTAAATGCTGAGGCTAAAGAGGGCCTCGGTAGACTGGTTTCTCTGGTGAAGGGGGGACGGATAGATGGCGGGATTAGCTGCATTTGAGAATCCGCAGAAGCTCATCGACCGTGCAATAAGCGCCCGGCGAGAAGCTGATTCTGCCGCCAAGGTTTTCTTTAAAGCCGACTCGTTCAGACGCATCAGAGAGTACGAACGCGGCACGGGCTACACGATCGAAAAGCTCCGAATGGTCAGGACATTCCCCGACACCATTGAAGAGCGTCTCACTGACGCTATCAACAACACTAGGAACGCTTTCGACCAAATTATTTTCGCCGCCTGCGACGCTATCCGAAAGCCCACCAAGGATGGGCATTTCCCTTGGGCGTGCAGCCGCACAGACTTGGACGACTGGCGACTCCAAAACAAAAAAACTGGAAAAGAGACGGTCCCGCGCGAGTTCTGGGACGTGATCCGAGCGCACCAGCCATATCCGCGAAATGACGCAAATACCGAGGGGGATACCTTTATCCGCACCATGGCGATGTTCGCTAACCGCAAACATACGATCGGTATCGAAGTTGGGTGCAACGTCAGCGAGACCACAATCGGGTGCGTTCATTTTGATCGGGTTGCAGCAGGCATCATTCCGATGCCGCGATGGGACCCGAAACGCAAAGAAATCGAACTGGGCCGCTGGAGAGGCCAAGCGTACCTCGGTGGCAAAAGCGAAGTTTCCTTTTATGTAGCCTTTGACTCTTCCGCTCCCGATGAGTTGACGCGGTACGCGGCCCCGGATGCGGTTGGTCTCTTTGCGGAAAAGGCGCAGATGGTCCTGAATGACATCAAGGACACCGCCAAGGCACTCGGAGTGAGATAGGCCCGCGCTGCTCATGTGCAGCGGCCCACCTCTGGGTGCGCCAAACAAAGTATCGCCGACCCCTCACCCTCCGCGCCAGGACGAATGCTGGCGCATTCGTGCGCGGAGCCGGCCCTCTCCCGTCGGGAGAGGGACCATCACCCCCGCCCCGGCAGGTACTCCAGGGTGAAGGCCTCGCGCCAGTCCAGGTCCTGCGGATAGATCCCGGCCTCGGCGGTGGCCTCGAAGAAGGCGCGCCAGCGCTCCCGGGTCATGGCGCCGATGCCCATGATGGCGGCGTCGCCGCCCTGGACGATCTGGTGCTCGCGCAGGGTTTCCCGCGCCTCGGCCAGCATGGCCGCGGTCATGTCCGGATGGTCGGCCAGGATCAGGGCGTCGGCGGCGGCGGGGTCGCCGTTCAGATAGTCGTGCCAGCCCTCGGCCGAGGCGGCGATGAAGGCGCGCAGGGCCTCCTCATTGTCCCGGGCGAAGGCGTTGGGCGCCAGCACCATGCAGCCGTACGAGGGATAGTCCTCGTCGGCCGGCAGGAACACCCGCGGCTCGAACCCGCCCGCCTGCCGCACGGCGAAGGGGTCGCGGGTCAGGTCGCCCGCCAGCACCGCCCGGTCGTCGGCCAGGAACGGCTCCAGCCCCTCGGCCGGCGCCTGCAGCTGATCGTCGGTGAAGCCGTAGCGGGCCTGCAGCCACGGCCACAGGCTCTCGCGCGCGTCCTCGCCCATCAGCACCGGCCGCCCGGCCAGGTCCGCGATCCCCGCCGGCGCCGCGTCGGGGTGCGTGATCAGCACCTGCGGGTCCTTCTGGAAATAGGCCGCCACCGCCTTCACCGGGGCCCCTTCGGCCACCAGGGTCAGGGGGGTGAAGCTGCTGGCCGCCATGCCCAGCTCCACCGCTCCGGAGGCCAGCAGCTGGGGCACGTCCACGTCCGGCCCGTCCGGGAGGATCTGGACGTTCAGGTTGCGCGCCCCGTAGGCCCCGGAGGCCAGCGCCTGGTAGAAACCGCCGTGCGCGGCGCGGGCCGGCCCGTCGGCGGCGAAGCGCAGGCGCACGCGGCCCTGCTCGTCCAGCGGCGCCTCGGACCGCCCGCAGGCGGACAGGCCCAGCCCGGCGGCGGCCAGACCGGCGCCGATGACGGCCCTGCGGTGCGGAAAGCCCATGTGATTCCATCCCCTGGAAGGTCGTTCCGGACGTTAGGGGGCCGACGCCCCTTGGGGAAGGGGGAGCCGGGCGGCCGGGTCGCGCGTTGGGACCGCATGACCCAGGCGGCGCCCTCCATCGATCGATCCGCCGAGATGGCCTGGCTGCGCGATCTGGGCCGCGCCTTCGGCGGCGCCCTGCTGTTCGGCCTGCCCCTGCTGATGACCATGGAGATGTGGGAGGCCGGGGCCGCCATGGGGCCGGGGCGGCAGCTGACCTTTCTGGCCTTCAGCATCCCCCTGCTGTGGGGCCTGTCCTGGTACGCCGGGTTCAGCAGGCAGCGCGGCCTCATCGGCGACGGGCTGGACGTGGCCGTGGCCCTGGCGGTGGGCTTCATCACCGCGGCGGTCCTGCTGGTCCTGTTCGGGGTCATCCGGTGGGGGGACCCCGCCGACGAGGTCGCCGGGCGGCTGATGCTGCAGGCCGCGCCCGCCGCCATGGGGGCCCTGCTGGCCCGGCGCCAGCTGGCCGGCGGCGACGACGGCGTGGACGAGGGTGACGAGGACAGGGCCTCCTATCCGGGCGAGCTGTTCCTCATGGCCGCCGGGGCCCTGTTCCTGGCCCTCAACATGGCCCCCACCGAGGAGATGGAGCTGATCGCCTACAAGGCCTCGCCCCTGCACATCCTGGGCCTCATGACCCTGTCCGTGGCCCTGATGCACGGCATCGTCTATGCCGCGGGCTTCGCCGGTCAGGAGGAGCACGGCCGCCCCGTCGCCGCCTTCTTCCACTTCACCCTGCCCGGCTACGCCATCGCCCTGCTGGTCGGCCTGTTCGTCCTGTGGACCTTCGGCCGGGTCGGCGGCCAGGGCGTCGGCGAGCTGGTGTCCGTGGTCCTCGTCCTGGGCTTTCCCGCCGCCATCGGCGCGGCGGCCGCCCGTCTTCTGGTGTAGCCATGGCCGACTCCGGCAAATCCTCGAGCCCCGATCATCCCGTCCTGCAGCGGATCATGGCGGGGCTGGGCCTGCTGATCACCCTGGCCGCCGCCGGGGTCGTCCTGTACGAGGCCGTCCAGCCCCCCGCCCCGCCGGACCTGACCGCCGTGGTCGCCGCCGTGCGCCCCGCCGCGGCCGGCTTCGTGGCCGAGGTGG
>JBALUZ010000029.1:0-22236 GCA_036963825.1 Brevundimonas sp. | reverse complement strand
GACATTCCGCCTGCCGAAATGCGGACCTTCGAGGAGATGCCGACCGTCCATGACGAAACCTCCGCCCTCGGCGACGCGGATGATGACGAGGCCCTGATCGCCGAAGACCTGGACAATGACGAGATCGTGGCCCTGGCTCGCGACGAGCAGGACGGCCTGAGCCGCGACGGCGATAATCCTCAGGTCCGCGCCGCGGAGCGGGACGCCGGCCCGAGGGAGGGGGCCGACGAGCCAACCCTGATCGATGCAGGCGGACTTGCCGGCGCGTCGGAGGACGCTGATCCGAGCGAACTGGAACCCACACGCCTGGATGACGCCGACCTTCAGGACCTGGGCTATCGGCGCGATTGACCGTGGCCCGGCCGACGATGCGTAATTGAGGCTGTGACTGGGCCGGGGCTCTGGGCCTGGGCGCTCAGGCGTGACAGCTTGGCGCCCTGCAACCCTGGAGCCTTTCCTTGCCCCTGCCGACCCCTGCCGACAGCGTCCCGGGCTCCCAGCTGGAGCGCCTCCTGGCCCTGGCCGATCAACCCGGCCCGGTCAGGACCGCCGTCGTGCATCCCGTGGACGAGCTTTCGCTGACCGGCGCTGTCGAAGCCGCAGAGCGGGGGCTGATCGTTCCCGTGCTGGTGGGACCCCAGGCCCGGATCGCGCGGGCGGCGAAAGCGGCAGGGCTGGACATCTCCGGCCTAGAGGTGCGTGACGCCGGCCACAGCCATGCCGCGGCGGCCCTCTCCTGCCTGCTCGCCGGCCAGGGCGAGGTCCAGGCCATCATGAAGGGCGCCCTGCACACCGACGAGCTGCTCGAGGCGGTGGTGGCGCGGGAAAGCGGCCTGCGCACGGAGCGGCGCATGAGCCACGTCTTCATCCTGGACGTGCCGACCTATCCCAAGCCGCTGCTGGTCACCGACGCGGCGATCAACATCGCCCCGGATCTCGCCACAAAGCGCGACATCGTCCAGAACGCCATCGACTGCGCCCGGGCCATGGGGGTCGCAAGGCCCAAGGTCGCCATCCTGGCGGCCGTGGAGACGGTCAATCCCAAGATGATCGCCACCCTCGACGCCGCAGCGCTCTGCAAGATGGCCGATCGGGGACAGATCGTCGGCGGCCTGCTCGATGGCCCGCTGGCCTTCGACAATGCGATCTCCAAGGAGGCCGCCGAGGCCAAGCATATCGTGTCCGAGGTGGCCGGGGACGCCGACATCCTGCTGGTGCCCGACATCGAGTCCGGCAACATGCTGGCCAAGCAGCTCTTCTATCTGGCGCGGGCCCAGTCGGCCGGGATCGTCATGGGCGCCAAGGTGCCGATCATGCTGACCAGTCGGTCCGACGGCGCACTATCGCGCATGGCCTCCTGCGCCGTGGCGCTCCTGGTCGCCAAGGCCCAGCGGTCCAAGCCTGCGAAGTGACCATGTCCCAGATCCTGGTTCTGAACGCCGGCTCCTCCAGCCTGAAATTTGGCGTCTATTCGCTATCCTGTGACGATTCCCTGACCTTAAAAATCAGCGGATCGGTTTCAGGCCTGCCGGATGAACCCCAGTTCGTGGCCCGCGGGCCGGACGGCCGGGTGGCGGCCGAGAGCGACTGGCCCCGCGCCGATGGGGGGCTCGCCCGGACCCTGCCTCGCCTGCTGGCCTGGCTGGTCGAGACGGGCGGTCTGGACGCCCCGGCGGCGATCGGCCACCGGATCGTCCATGGGGGCCTGACCTTCCGGGCGCCCGTCCAGTTGGATGAGGTCGCGCTGGCGCGCCTGAGCGACCTCGTCCCCCTGGCGCCCCTGCATCAGCCGTTCAATCTCGAAGCCGTCGCGGCCGCGCGGACAGCGTTCCCGGACGCCGTACAGGTCGGCCTGTTCGACACAGCGTTTCACGCAGACGAGCCCCGGCTGGCCAGGATCTACGCCCTGCCGCGGGAGATCACCGACGAGGGCGTGATCGCCTATGGTTTTCATGGCCTGTCCTACGACTTCATCACTGGCGAACTGCGCAGACTCTATGGCGAGAAGGCCGGGGGCAGGGTGATCGTCGCCCATCTGGGCAGCGGCGTCTCCCTCTGCGCGATCGACCGGGGCCGCAGCATCGCCACCACTATGGGCTTCTCCGCCCTGGACGGCCCGCCCATGGCCACACGCTCGGGCGGGATCGATCCCGGCGTCCTGCTCTATCTGATGGAGAACAAGGGCATGTCGGCCCCGGACCTGACCGATCTGCTCTATCGCCGGTCCGGACTGCTGGGCGTCTCCGGAGAGAGCGGCGATGTCAGGCGCCTGCAGGCCAGCGAGAGTCCTGCGGCGCGGGAGGCGCTGGATCTGTTCGTCTATCGGATCGCCCGGGAGATCGGCAGCCTAGCCGCGGCGCTGGGCGGGCTTGATCGCCTCGTATTCACGGCGGGCGTCGGTGAAAACGATCCGCAGATCCGCGCGGGAATCCTCAGGGCCTGCAAATGGTTGGGCGTCGGTCTGGACACCGACGCCAATGATCGTGGCGACACGGTGCTGACAACCCGTGACAGCGCCGTCGAAGCGCTCGTCCTGCCGACGGACGAGCAGATTGTCATCGCCCGAGGCGCGCTGGCGGTGCTGCGCGCGCCTGACGATTGAGGGCGGCGCCCTGCTGCGCCGCCCTCGTCGCCATCAGAACTTGTAGCCGAAGCCGGCCGAGACCACCCACGGGTCGAGGCTGACCTTGGACTTCAGGCCGTTGGCGGTGTCGGTGGCGTCGGTCTCGAAATAGATCTTCTTCACATCGAGATTGGCGCTCCAGGGGCCGACCGTGGCGATGTCCACACCGGCCTGCAGGGCGATGCCAAAGCCGTCGTCGATGTCGAGGTTGAAGCCGTTCTTGTCCGAGCCGCTGTAGAACAACATGTAGTTCACGCCTGCGCCCACATAGGGGCTGACCTTGCCGGCCGGGGCGAAGTGGTATTGCAGGGCGACGACCGGCGGCAGCACCCAGGTTTCCTTGACCTTCACGTCCGTGCCGGGGCCTTGCGCCTTTACCGTGTGCTTGGTGGTCCCGGCGATGACCTCGACGGCTATGTTGTCGGTGAAAAAATAGCTGAGGCCGATGGTCGGCATGACGTCGGCGTTGACCTCAGCGGTGAGGCCGGTGGCCGCGCCGCTCAGGGTCGTGATCGGGTCGCCCGCCTCGGGATCGACCGCGGTCACCCGGACATTGAGCATCTTCACGCCGGCGGCCTTGGGCTGAAAGTCCTGGGCCTGAGCGGCGCTGGCCAGGCCGAGAGCGAGGCTGGCGGCGAGGAGGGCGGTGGTGGTCTTCATGTCTATCCCCTTGTGAACGGCCGCCCCTTTGGAGCTTGGCCGTGCTTCGGGATTGCGCTTGGCGCGGCGGGGCCTCCTTGATCTGGCTCAAGCCTCAGCTTGCGCCCGATGTCGCGGGGTTTGATGCGGGTCAAGGCGGGGGGAGCGGCGATGGGCTCCTGTCGTGAGGCAACCCGCAAGGAACCGATCCCATGTCGAAATCCATCGCCAAAGACATCCGTGAAGACATCGACGACACGCTCGAGGATGTGGCCAAGGCGCTGCGCGCCGCCGCCGAAAGCCTCGCCGATGAGAGCGAGGAGGCCGTCGCCAAGGCTGCTGTCGCCGTGCGGCATGCCGCCGACGCCCTGGCCGAACGCGCCAAGCCAGCCCGCGAGCTGGCCGACAAGGCGGTCAAGGAGGTGCGTGATCATCCCATGGCCTCGGCCGGCGCGGCCCTGACCGCCGCGGCCCTCCTGATCAGCGTCCTGGTCGCTGAACGCCGCAAGAAGGGTTAGCCTGGTCCGGCCCTGACCGCGTCTGAAACGAGGTTCCCATGGCCTTCAAGGACATCCTGCTCCACCTCGACACCTATCCGGACCCCGTCGCCGATTGGGCGGCCGACCAGGCGCTGACCTTCTGTGCGAGCCTGGGCGATCAGGTTACGGCGGTGGCCGTCCACGTGACCATCGCCCTGAAGTCCAACCGGCTGGCGGACTTCGCGCTGAACTTCGGCGAACTGGCGCGATCGGAGGAGGGCCGCAGCCGTGCCGCAGCCGACCATCTCCTCACCCGATTCGAGTCCGCCGCGATCGCTGCGGGGGTCTATGGCGGGCGCCTCTGTCCCGCCGCGGAGGTGTTCGAGGTTCCCGACCTGGTCGCCCGACTGGCCCGGACCCGAGATATCTGCGTCGTCCCCTACGGGCGCGATCCTGGTCCCCAGCAGGGCCTGGCCGAGGCGCTGATCTTCTCGTCGGGCCGACCGGTGATCATCCTCCGCCCGCAGGACGCGAATGCGCCGGCGACCAGAATCGGGACGGTGGTCATCGCCTGGGATGGCGGTCGCTCGGCCGCCGCGGCCTTGGCGGCGGCGCTTCCGGTGCTGCGAGCCGCCCATACGGTGGTGGTGCTGACCATCCTGAATGAGAAGCCCTCGGCGACCCCCGCCGTCGCCGACGACGTCATTCGCCACCTGGCGCAGCATGGGGTCGAAGCCGAGGCCCTGGCGTTTGACTCGGCCGGCGCCAAGATCGGCTCAGTGCTTGAACATGTGGTCGAGCGAACCCGCGCCGATCTGCTAGTCATGGGCGCCTTCGGCCATTCCCGCGCCCGGGAGTTCGTCCTGGGCGGCGCGACCCGCAGCATGATCGAAGCCCCGCCGACCGCCCTGCTTATGGCCCACTGAGGCGCCGCATTCAGCGGCGCAAGTCCGGTGGACTGCGTTTCATGCCGCCGTTTCTGGATTCGCGGGTCACCCTGCGCTAAGCGACTCTCGCCGCGCAGTGGGCGGCGGTCTGTTGTGCGGGGCCTTCCTGTGACGTTTCAGCTTAAGTTTCGAACCCTCGCCGCCACGGCCCTGGGCCTAAGCCTGCTGGCCGGCGGCGCGGCCGCCCAGTCATCAGGCGAGACCATCGCCATTGTCGGCGCCACGGTCTTCGACGCCACCGGCGCAGCGCCCCGGGTGGCCAATGTGCTGATCCGCGACGGGCGGATCGCCGCGGTCGGCGCCGATGTGGCGGCCCCCGTCGGGTCGACCACCATCGACGGGCGGGGCAAGGCCCTGACCCCCGGCTTCTTCGATCTTCACACCCACTGGACGCCCAATGGGACGCCCAGCCAGACCCCCGCCATCGCCACAGCCTATGTGCAGGCTGGCGTCACCACCCTGAATGATTTTCACCAGCCCCCGGAAGCCTTTGCGCCGCGCCGTCGCTGGCTCTCCCAGCTGGCCTCGCCGCATGTGAACCTGACCGCGCGCATGAGCACGCCTGGCGGTCACGGCGCCGACTGGGCCGACACGGCCACCACCAAGTGGGTCAATACGCCGGACGCCGCCCGCAAGGCGGTGCGCGACCTGCTCCCCTATGAGCCGGACCTGCTCAAGGCCTTCGCCGATGGCTGGCGCTACGGCTTCTCGGCCGACAACACCTCGATGGACGTGGGCACGCTCAGCGCGCTGGTGGACGAGGCCCACAAGAACGACCTGAAGGTGGTGACCCACACCGTCACCGTCGAGCGCGGCAAGGTCGCCGCCCGCGCCAAGGTCGACGTCATCGTCCACAGCCTGCAGGACCGTCTCGTCGATCAGGAGACGATCGACCTGATGCTCGCCTCCGGCACGGCCTATGCGCCGACCCTGGCGGTCTATGAGCCGGTGAAGCCCGGCCAGTCGCCGCCGGACGACCTGAACAACCCGCGATTTGTCCAGTCGAACGCCAAGTTCCAGTACGCCCTGCAGAACACCAAGGCCTTCCACGACGCCGGGATTCTGATCGCGCTCGGCACCGACGCCGGCATGCCGGGGACTCTGCATGGCTTCTCGACCCTGCACGAGATGGAGCTGATGGTGCAGGCTGGCCTGACACCGGTCGAAGCCCTGATGGTTGGCACCGCCAACAGCGCCCGGGCCATGGGCGTGCTCGACGACCGCGGCACGATCGAAGTGGGCAAGCGGGCCGATCTCGTCCTGCTGGACGGCGCCCCCTGGACCAACATTTCCGACGTTCGCAAGACCGAGCGGGTGTTCATCGATGGCCGTCAGGTGGTGGGGCCGGGTATCGAACTGCCGGCGGCCAACGCGATCATGACCATGCCCGCCACGCCGGCTCAGGCCCTGATCGACGACTTCCAAGGCGAGCCGGGGCGGACACGGCTCGACACGCTTCGCGTGCAGGACACCGATGGCGGCATGGACCGCAGCGTGCTGGTCAGCCTCGTGGCGCCCGAGCCCGACGGAAACCAGGCTCTGCGTCTGTCGGCGCGCATGTCGGTGAAGGAGGACCCCCACGCCGGGGTGATTCTTCCCCTCAGCCGCGGCTCTCTGCAGCCGGTGGACGCCCGCGCTTTCAAGGGCCTGTCCTATGCCCTGCGCGGCGATGGCGGCGACTACAAGGTGATGGTCCGCACGTTGGGCGGCTGGTGGGAGGCCGAGGTGAAGGCGGGAACGGAATGGACCAAGGTTCAGACGCCGTTCTCAGACCTGCGGCCGGCCGCTGACTGGCGGGGGGATGAAACCCCCTGGACCGGCGCAGACCTGCTGGAGGTTCAGTTCGGCGGCGGCCGCGCAGCCGGCGAGACCCTTTGGCTCGAAGTCGACGACGTGGCGTTTTACTGATCACTGATCACCGACTGTAGATCCGCCAAATCCATCGTGAAACGACCGCATCGCTGCATATTTGAGCACTCATCCGCTCGAATATGCAGCAGTGTGGCGAAATGGTGTCGGACCGCCTCTTATAACGGCGCTACATTTTCCCTGCCGCGTATTCGCGGTGTTCGGCCGCTGTGAAGATCGGGAAACGTCGGTCTCCAGCACAAGGATCAAAGGGGATCACTGTGAAATTCAAGTCTTGGGGGCGGCGCGGGCTGCTCGGAACGACCATGCTCTGCGCGTTCGGCGCCAGCGGAGCTCTCGCCCAACCAGCGGACAACATGGTCGACGAGATCGTCGTCATCGGCTCGCAGGTCCAGGGTTCGAAAATCACCGAAGCCGTACCGGTGACGGTGCTTGGCCAGGATGAGCTGCAGTCGGTCGCCGCGGCCTCGGGCGACGAACTGTTCCGCTCCATTCCGCAGATGGGCGATGTCAGCTTCAACTCCAGCTATCTGCCCAACTCCAGCAACAGCGCCCGCGGCGATGTGGGCTCGGTCAACCTGCGCAATCTGGGCGTCGGCAACACGCTCGTCCTGCTGAACGGCCGCCGGGTGGTGACCCACCCGTCAAGCCGCGCCGACGAGAACCTGGTTCCGGTCCTCACCTACAACACCAACGCCATCCCGGTGAACGGCCTGCAGCGGCTCGAAGTCCTGCGGGATGGCGCCGCGGCCCTCTACGGCTCGGACGCGGTGGCCGGGGTGGTCAACACCGTCCTGCGAACAGACTATGACGGCCTGACCCTGGACGCCCAGTATGGCGGCGCCGAGGGCACCGGCCTGCGCCAGACCGATCTGTCGGCCCTGTTCGGCCGCAACTTCAGCCGCGGCAATGTCACCGTCTTCGCCAGCTACACCGACCGCACGGCCCTGGACGCCGAGGACCAGGACTACACCGCCTCCCTCGATCGTCGGCCTCTGTTCGCCGGCACTCGCTTTGACGGCGCCACCTCGCTGGACAGCCGCAGCACCGTGACCCCCTGGGGTTACTTCCAGGCGGACGGCGCCGTCCGCCGCAATGGCGCCCTGGTGACCTCGACGGCGGGCTTCTTCCACGTCCAGCCCTCGACCTTCGCCGGCTGCTCCGCGCCCCTGAGCGGTGGCATCTGCCTGGATGACGGCTCCATCGCGACGTCCGGGGCCGACCGCGACCTGCGCTTCGACTCGCCGGCCGCCTACAACACCACGGTGATCCCGGAGGTGGAGCGGGTGAACCTGTTCCTGACCGGCAACTACGATCTCACCGACGAGATCACCGGCTTCGGCGAGCTCGGCTACTACACGGCCACCACCAAGAGCACCCAGACCTCGACCGGCACCCTGTCTTCGATGCCGATCACCATGCCGGCCTCGAGCTATTACAACCCCTTCGGCCCGACCACCTTCGCCAATGGCGCGGCCAATCCAAACCGTCTCAGCGGCATTGACGCTCCGGCCAGCGGCCGCGCGGTCACGATCCGCACCTACAACTTCTCCGATGTCGGCCCCAACCAGGTCGATGTGGAGAATTCCCAGTGGCGCGCCCTGGTGGGCCTGCGGGGCGAGCGGTTCGGCTTCAACTGGGAAGGGGCGCTGCTCTATTCCAAGGCTGAGGTCGAGGACGTCTCCGATGGCGTCAGCGCGACCCTGCTGCAGCAGCAGCTCTCCCTGTCGACGCCGGACGCCTACAACCCCTTCAATGGGGCCAATCTCCAGAACACCAGCCTGGCCGACACGGCGCCCAGCAGCCAGGCCGCCCTCGATGCAATCCGCATCAAGACCGTGCGCCGCAACACCAGCTCGCTGGCCCTGGCCGACTTCAAGGTGTCGCGGCCCGACCTCTTCGCCCTGCCGGGCGGCGACGTGGGCATGGCGCTCGGCGTCGAGTACCGCCGCGAGACCCAGAAGGACGACCGCGACGGCCGCGTGGACGGCACGATCAACTTCACCGATGCGGTGACCGGCGCCACCTATACCGGCGACCTGATCGGCACCAGCCCGTCGCCCGACACCAAGGGCTCGCGCACCGTCACCTCGGCCTTCATCGAGTTCGGCGTGCCGGTGATCTCGCCGGACATGAACATCCCGCTGGTCCAGAGCGTCGAGATGCAGCTGGCGGGCCGTTTCGAAGACTTCAGCGACGCGGGCTCCATCGCCAAGCCCAAGGTCGCCGTGGCTTGGGACGTGGTCGACGGCCTGCGGTTCCGCGGCTCCTGGGCCCAGGGCTTCAAGGCCCCCAACCTGGAGCAGGTTAACGCCACCCTGGTCACCCGCTCCAACACCCGGACCGATTTCATCCGGTGCGAGGCCGACCTGCGGGCCGGGCGGATCTCCAGCTTCTCGGCCTGCTCGCGTTCGGGCGCCACCACCGCGCAACGGGCCGGCAACCCCAATCTCGAGCCGGAAGAGTCGGAAACCTGGGGGGCGGGCGTCGTCTTCGAACCGCAGTTCCTGCCGCCGGAAGTCGGCAACTTCATCTTCACGGTCGACTACTGGCGCGTGAAGCAGGAGGGCATCGTCGGCCTGTTCGGCGAGGGCAACGCCCTGATCCTCGATTATCTGCTGCGCACGCAAGGCTCGACCAATCCCGACGTGATCCGCGCCGATCCCACCCCGGACGACGTGGCCGCGTTCGCCGGCACCGGCCTCACCCCGGTGGGCCAGGTGCTGTACGTCAATGACCAGTACCAGAACCTGCTGCCGCAGGAGGCCCGTGGCCTCGACTTCGGCGTGGCCTGGAGCCTCAATGGCACTCGCTTTGGGGACTTCTCGGCCAGCGTCAACGCCGCCCATCTGATCAAGTTCTACCGCCAGCCGTCGCCGGCCATCCAGGCGCTGCTCGACGCTCAGGCGGCCGGGGAGATCAATCCGGGCGTCGATATCTCGGGCGGCGGCGACCTGATCCGCGACGAGGGCCGGCCGGAATGGAAATGGTCGGCGTCGGCCACGTGGCGCTACGAGCAGTTCACGCTCGGCGCCTTTACCCAGTACATCGGCGACGTCCAGGACTTCGGCCTGATCGACGCGGCCGGGGATCCCTGGATCGTCGACAGCCAGCTGACGGCCAACCTCTATGGACAATACGAGTTCATGGACGGCATGGCCGCCAATACCCGGCTGCGTCTCGGCGTCCGCAACCTGACCGACGAGCAGCCGCCCCTGGCATCCGACGGCTATCTGGGCGAGCTCTACACGCCCTACAGCCGCTACTGGTATGTGAGCGTCCGCAAGACGTTCTAGGCCAAAGGTGCGGGCGCTCCCTTGGGGCGCCCGCACGCTTGATCGATTTGTTTAGTTGGAGTTTTCCCATGCGCCGCGCCGCCTGCAAGATCGCCCTGATGGGCGCCGCCAGCCTTAGCCTGGCGCTCTCCGCTGTTCCCGTAGCCGCCCAGGTGACCCCGCAGGACAATCAGAGCCTGATCGCCAGCGTCGAACAGGGCGCCCCGCGGATGGCCGAGGTGGCCCACCAGATCTGGGAATATGCCGAGGTCGGCTATCAGGAGACCAAGAGTTCAGCCCTGCTGCAGTCGGAGCTGAAGTCGGCCGGCTTTACGGTGGAGGCCGGGGTGGCCGGCATGCCAACCGCCTTCGTCGCCAGTTTCAAGAATGGCGACGGCCCGGTCATCGCCATCCTTGCCGAGTATGACGCCCTGCCGGGCCTGGCGCAGGAGGCCAAGGCCGAGCGCGCGCCGATCGCCGGTCAGATCGCCGGCCACGCCTGCGGCCACCACCTGTTTGGAGCGGCCTCGGTGGCCGCCGCCCAGAGCCTCGCGGCCTGGATGAAGGCCAACAACGTCGCCGGTGAGATCCGCGTCTATGGCACGCCCGCCGAAGAAGGCGGTTCGGGCAAGGTCTATATGGTCCGCGAGGGCCTGTTCGACGACGTGGACGCCACCCTTCACTGGCACCCGACCGACAGCAACAGCGCCGAACAGAGCGTCTCCCTGGCCAATATCTCCGGCAAGTTCCGCTTCGCCGGCGCTTCCGCACACGCCTCGGCCGCCCCCTTCCGCGGCCGCTCGGCCCTGGACGGCGTCGAGATTATGAACGTGTCTGTGAACTACCTGCGCGAACACATCCCCGATGGGACCCGTATCCACTATGTGGTGACCGACGGCGGCACCGCCCCCAACGTCGTGCCGGACAAGGCCGAGGTCTATTACTACGTCCGCCACACCGATCCGCAGGTCGTGCGCGACGTCTTCGCCCGCATGCAGAAGGCCGCCGAGGGCGCGGCCATGGCCACCGAGACGACGGTCAGCTTCGAGCAGACCGGCGGCGTCTACAACATGCTGGTCAATGACACGCTGGGCCGAGTCATGGACCAGGCCCTGCATGAGGCGGGCGCGCCGGTATGGACGGCTGAGGAAAAGGCTTTCGCCGCCGCCATGACCAAGCAGCTTCCCGCGGGGCGAGACGTCCTGCCGGCCAGCGAAATCCGCCCCTATGCGATCGGCGGCGGGGGCGGGGGATCGACCGACGTGGCCGATGTCAGCTGGGTGACGCCGACCGCTGGAATGGGTGCGGCCACATGGGTGCCCGGCACGCCGGCCCATAGCTGGCAGGCCGTGGCCGCCGGCGGCATGAGCATCGGTTCGAAGGGCGCCGAGGTGGCGGCCAAGACCATCGCCCTGGCCGGCGCACGGCTGCTACGCGAGCCGCAACTGATCGAAACCGCCAAGGCGGAGTTGGACGAGCGCCGTGGCGCGGACTTCACCTACGAGGCCATGGTCGGGGATCGTGCCCCGCCGCTGGACTACCGCAAGTCCGCCAAGGGCGGCGACTGACTAGTGGTTCCCGAGTCGGTCAGGCGGACTCTTTGAGCCGCGTCTGACCGCTCTGGGCGCCGGCCCAGAGGATGGCGCGGTAGGCTTCAAAGCATTGCTCGCCGCAGAGCAGGCGCATGATGGCGCCTTCGGCGATGGCCGGCAGGGTCTCGGGGTGATCCTGGGCCAGCGGCATCAGGGCTTCGGCGTTCCAGGCCTTGGAATGCTCCACATCGAGCACGGCGTGCAGGTCGAAATACTTGCGGAGCTTGGGGGCGGCGCCCAGACGCTTCAGCCCGGCGGCGACCGAGGCCACTCGCGTCGGCGCCGTCAACTCCACCACGCCTAGAGCGCCGACCGAGTGATAGGCGTATCGTCGGGTGGTCGCGAAGGCGGTCATCGTGTTGGCCAGCGCCAGGGACTGCCACAGGGTGTCTTCGATGGTCGGCGACAGTTCCAGGCCCTGAACCGTCATGTCGAGCATGGGGCCGTGCATGCCGCCCATATTCCCGCGGCCCATCTCATCCCAGTAGTTGCGGGCCAGTTCCAGCTTCGGCCGCGCCGGCAGCTTGACCTGCGTCATGGCCACCAGGTCGTCGAAGCCAGCTTCGCCTGCGGCCTCCTGCGTCAGGAACCAGCGCATCTGCTCCATGTCGGCTTCGGTGGCCAGCCAGTCGAACAGCGGGTCCCACTGGCCGGGGCCGTTTTCCTTCAAGCCTTCGAACCAGGCGATGAAGCCCTCGGGATCGGTCGGGACGGCGGCGACGGCGTCCTGCACCTGGGCGCGGAACGCCTCGATGAACTCACCTTCCTTGTGCTGCATGCGCTGGTCGCGGCTGAGCTCAAGGCGCCAGTCCTGGCGCGGCACGGATGGCGACAGGCGGCTGCGGTTCCAGCGCGCAAGTCCGCGGTGAAGGCTATTGGGGTCGGCGAAACCTGCCGCGGGGGCGCTCTGAAGGCCCAAGCCCGGGATGATGGCCATGGATATCTCCTCTTGGCCGGAGAAAGCCGCCGAATGGTCTACAGGTTCCGCGTGGACGGCGTTTCCTGAGCCGGATTTAGCGAAAATCGCCCGAAGCGCCGCCATTGAGTCGAGTAGCCGACGCCAGTCGGGAGATTTGAGGCCGCAGGCGCCGCAAAATCGAGGTCGCAGACGGCTATAGTGCGTCCGATGAAGACCTTGCTGATCGTCTACCACTCCCGCACCGGCGGCTCCCGCCAGATGGCGGAGGCCGCAGCCGACGCCGCTCGCGCGGAGGGCGAGGTCGAGGTGCGCCTGCTGGAGGCTGAGGGCGCGGGACACGACGACGTGCTGGGAGCCGATGGCTACCTCTTCGTCGGGCCGGAGAACCTGGCGGCCATGTCAGGCGAACTGAAGGCCTTTTTCGACCGCAGCTACTACCCGGTCCTTGGCCGTATCGAAGGCCGGCCCTATGCGGTCATGGTCTGCGCCGGCAGCGACGGCGAAAACGCTGTGCGCCAGATTGTCCGGATCGCCACGGGCTGGCGCCTGAAGGCCGTGGCCGAGCCGATCATCGTCTGCACGCACGCCCAGACGCCAGAAGAAATCCTGGCGCCCAAAATTATCCCGTCTGCGGACCTGGCGGCCTGCGCCGATCTGGGGGCGGCTCTGGCCGCCGGGTTGGCGCTCGGGGTCTACTGAGCCCAGGCGCGGTTCAGGGCCGCTTGCAGGGTGGCGTGGCTGAAGGGCTTGTGGACCAGGGTGATGTCCCCAGGCACCTCGACGTCGAAATATCCCGTCAGAAGGACGATGGGCAGGTCGGGCCAGTCGGGCCTGGCCCGGCGCGCGAACTCCACGCCGTTCACCCCCGGCATGGCGAAGTCCACCAGGGCCAGGTCGAATGGCCCCTGGGTCGAGAGCTGGGCCAGGGCGGGCTCAGCGCCATCAGCCTCCACCACCTCATGGCCACAGTCGCGCAGGAAGCCCGCGGTCACCGCCCGCACCGGCGCCTCGTCATCGACGACCAGAACCCGTCGGCGGGTGACGGCGGTGGCGGGCGCTGCGGGGTCCAGATCGATCTCCACGCTCTGCGCGGAGGGCAGGGCGCGGGGCAGGTAGATCTTCACCTCCGCGCCCTGTCCGGGCTCGGTCGTGATCTCCAGAGCGCCGCCGGAACGTTGGGCGAAGCCATAGGCCATCGGCAGGCCAAGACCCGTCCCCTTGCCCACCGGCTTGGTGGTGAAGAAGGGCTCCAGGACCCGCGCCAGGAGTTCAGGTGTCATGCCCGGGCCGGTGTCGCGCACGGAGACCACCGCATAGTCGCCTGCGCCCAGGTCCAGGCCTGGCTGCGGCGCGTCAATCGTGTGATTCCAGGCCGAAATGGTGATCCGCCCGCCGTCAGGCATGGCGTCGCGTGCGTTCACCGCCAGGTTCAGAAGGGCCAGCTCAAACTGGTCGGGCTCGATCGCCGAGCGCCAAAGGTCCGGAGCGACGTTCCAACTGATCCGGGCGCCGCCACCCAGGGTGCGCTCCACCAGGTCGCGGGTATCGGTCAGAATGTCCGCCAGGTCGACGACCTCGGCCCCGCGGCTTTCCGTCTGTCGGCTGAAGCCCAGCAGGCGCTGGGTCAGGGTGGCGCCCTTCTGGGCGGCCAGGGTGGCGTTGTCGAGATAGCGGCGGACCGCCGTCTCGTCCCCCAGGCGCCGCGTGGCCAGCTCCAGGCTGCCGATGATGGCGGTCAGCAGATTGTTGAAGTCATGGGCCACGCCGCCGGCCAGGGTGCCCAGGGCGCGCAGCTTGTCGGACTGGCGCAGATGCATCTCGGCCAGCTTCTCATCGGTGACGTCGCGCTCGACGATCACCAGATGGCGGATTTCACCGGCGGCGTCGGGCACAGGCACAATGGCGGTCTCCAGCCATTGGGCGCCCACTTCGGTCTCCAATTCGTCCAGCACCTCGACCGTCTGGCCAGCCTGGATGGCGCGGGCCTCGGCGTCAGCGCGACCGCGCGCGCCCAGTTCGGCCTCGGTCCTCCCCAGGCCCTCCTCGACGGCGACGCCGAGGGAAAGCGCCTTGCGCTGGTTGATACGGACAAACCGACCCTTGCGATCCTTGACCGCCACGGCGGCGGGCAGATGCGCCATCAGCCCCCGTAGCAGAGAACGCTCTTCGTTCAGCGCCCGGCGAAGTTGATGGCGTTCGGCGGCGGCGGCCACCATGGCGCGCAGGGCCTCGGGATCCCAGGGCTTGGCGGCGTAGCCGACAATGCCGCCCTTGTTCAGGGCCGAGGTCACCGAGCTCAGATCTGCATAGCCGGTGAGCAGTATGGACTCAGCGTCCGACAGGCCCCGGGCGCGGCCCAGAAAGACGTCGCCGGTCATCTCCGGCATGCGCTGGTCGGAGATAATCACCGCCACGTCTGGCTCGCTGGCCAGAACATCGAGCGCCTCGGCACCCGAATGGGCGGCCTTCACCCTGAAGTCGCCTTCGAACAGGTCTTCCAGAGCCACGAGAATATCGGGCTCGTCATCCACAAGGAGGATCAGGGGCGACGGATTGTGCGGCGCGATCATGCCTGGTCGTCCACGGGGAGTTGAATCACGAACCGCGCACCCCCGAGGGGGCCGCTATCCACCGCGATCTCGCCCTTGTGAGCCCGGACAACGGCATAGGCAATGGCGAGGCCAAGACCGGTGCCAGCGCCGACGGGTTTGGTGGTGAAAAAAGGCTCGAAGATGCGGTCGCGGACAGTCTCCGGCACACCTGGACCTGAGTCATTGATCTCGATCCTGTACAGGCCATTTTGCTCGTTAGTGGCGATCTCTATCATACCTTCGCCGCCAAGTGCGTCGGCCGCATTCGACAGAATGTTCATCACCACCTGATTGAGCAGGGCAGGCGAGGCGGCGAGGATCGGGCGGGCCTCCAGGCGCTGGCGCACCTCGATGGCGCCCAATTTGGGCGCCAGCAGGGCCAGAACGGTCGCAATGGCGTCGGGCACGTCCAGGTTCTGGCTCTCGGCCTCGTCGAGGCGGGAGAACTTCCGCAAGTTCAGCACCAGGCCCTGAATGCGCTGCAGCCCCATGCGCATGGCCCCCAGCCGGTCACCGGTTTTGGCCAGAGCCGCGGCCCTGTCCGCCTCAGTGAGATCATCGCCGGTCAGCTGGCCCGTGAGGCGCTCCACCGTATTCTGGTGGCCCAGGATAAAGGCCAGGGGATTGTTGATCTCGTGGGCGATGCCGGCCACCAACTCGCCGAGGGACGCCATCTTGGCCGATTGGACCAGTTGCGCCTGGGCCTGGCGGAGCTGTTGATTGGCGGCCTCCAGTTCGGCGTTGGCGCGGGACAGCTCGTCGGCCGCGGCGGCCCGGGCCTCGGCCTCCTCTGAGCGGCGGGTCTCCTCGGCCAGCAGCTTGCGGCGCACCAGAGCGCGGACCCGCATCCGCAGCACCTCGTCGTCGTCGGTGCTGGCGGTGACGTCGTCGGCGCCGGCGTCGAAGGCGGCGGCCAGGGCGTGAGGATCGCCGGCGCCGGGACCGATCACCACGATCTGAAAGGGCAGGGCCATCCGCTCCCGGCGCCGATCGAGGCGTCGACAGAGGTCCAGCCCGTCGAGCCCCGCGCCAGAGGCGGGCGTCACGATGCAATCGATCTGGTCGTTGGCCGCGGCAAGCGCGACCTCGGCGCTCGCCGCCTCGCGGACCTCGTAGCCCGCCTGAACCATGGCCGCGCTCAGGCGAAGGCGCTGGGTCGGGCTGTCATGCACCACAATGATGCGGGCCGGCCGGAAGTCCGTGTCCGATGCGGCCTCGCTGGCGGCGGTCCGGCCCCGGCGCAGCAGGGCGCGCAGGCGGGCCAGCATCACATCCATGTCCGCCGATTTGGAGACATAGGCGTCGGCGCCGCTTTCCAGGCCCTGACGCTCCAGGTCCTGTTCGCGGGCGCTGGTCAGCATCAGGAGCGGCAGAGTGCGGGTGCGACGGTTCAGGCGCAGTTGCCGCGAGAGCTCCCGCCCATCCATGCCTGGCAGATGGAAGTCGGCGACGACCAGATCGGGCAGGGGGCCGTTCAACCGCTCCAGGGCGGCCTCGGCGCTGGTCACGGTCTGTACGGTGTAGCCTTCGGCCTCCAGGCGCCCGCGCAGGGCCAGGGCCTGAGTCTCAGAATCCTCCACCACCAGGATCTTGGCGTGCTGGTGGGGGCTCATGTCCGCCCCTTGCCGGCCAGTTGGACGATGCGTGGCCCGATCAGGTCCAGGGGCAGGACATCCCGGGCGGCGCGCAGGCGAACGGCCGCGGCGGGCATGCCATTGACCACCGCCGTGCTGGCGTGCTCGGCGATGGTGTGCGCGCCCCCCTGGGCCAGTCGCGACAGACCCTGGGCGCCGTCCTCGCCCATGCCGGTGAGCAATGCGGCCACCGTGCGGGTGGGGGCAGCCTCCGCCAGGGCGCCGAACAGCATGTTGGCGGAGGGGCGTTGTCCTCCCTGCGGCGGATCGCGATTGGCGCGGATCACCCCGCTGCTTCGCACCACCATGTGACTGTCGCCGGGGGCGACATAGACGTGGCCCGGTTGAGCTGTGACGCCGTCCTCGCCCAGGATCACGGGCAGGGCCGAGAGGCCGCCGAGCCACTTGGCGAAACCCTCCATGAAGGCCGCCCCCATGTGCTGGACGACGAAGACTGGGGCTGGAAAGTTGGAAGGCAGGGCCGCGATCACCTTGGCCAGGGCGGGCGGGCCGCCGGTGGAGGCGGCCAGGGCCAGGAAATCCAGACGCTCAAAGGCTCCGGCCGCGACAGGCCGCGGCGGCGGCGGCGGCGGCCAGGCGTCGGCGGCGCCGCCGATATTGCGCCGCCGGATCACAGGCACGCTGCTCATGATGTAGAGTTGGGTGCAGATGGTGTCGGCCAGCCGCTCATAACTGGCGTTGGCGGGGCCGGCGGGCTTCTCGACCACAGTCAGGGCGCCGGCGCGCAGGGCGTTCATCGAGATCCGCAGGGAGGCGTCCTCGACGGCGTCGGCGATCACCACGATAGGGGTCGGATGGTCGGCCATGATCCGGGCCGTGGCCTCCAGTCCATCCATGCCGGGCAGCCGGATATCCATGGAGATCACGTCGGGCTGCAGACGCGGAATTTCCGTAAGCGCCTCCTCGGCCGAGGCGACGGCTGCGACCACTCGAAACCGCGGGTCGCGGGCCACGATGTGCTTCAACAGCTCCCGCACCACCAGGGAATCCTCGACGATCATCACCCGCACGGGCCCGCCGACGCTCACAGGATGCGCCCGATGGTCGCCAAGAGCTCCCGCTGGTCGAACTTCTGCTTGGTGATGTAGGCCTCGGCGCCCAGATCCAGGCCGCGGCGCACATCGGCCTCGTCGTTGCGCGAGGTCATCAGGATCACCGGCAGGCGGGCGAGGCCGGCGTCGGCCTTGATGGCCTGCAATAGGGAGAAGCCATCCATCCGGGGCATCTCGATGTCGGCCACCACCAGATCGATGAGCGCTTCGGATGAGCGCAGGGTGTTCAGGGCGTCCACCCCGTCCACGGCCAATATGACGCGATAGCCCTGAGCTTCGAGGATGCTTTTTTCCAGGGTCCGCGTGGTGATGGAGTCGTCCACCACCAGCACCGTGCGGACCTGTCGCGCCACGGCCTCTGGGGCGGCCAGTCCCAGGGCTGAGGCCGAAAGCCGGCGGGCGTTGCGCAGCCAGCGATCGATCAGCGCCTCGGGGTTGAGGACGAGAAGGGGGCGATCCTCGTCGAGGATCGTGGCGCCCAGGGTGAGGCCGGGCGCCAGCCGGCGGTCGTCCAGATCCTGGACGGTGAGTTCGCGCACATCGGTGATCTCGTCCACGGCCAGCAGCAGGTGACGCTCCCCGCGATGAATCAGGATCATCGGCGTGGCGGCGTCAGATGCGGGCGGGATGAGGGCGGCGTCATCAAGGAGGGCGTTGAGAGGGATCACGGGCGTGACAATGTCCGACCCGTCGATTTGTATCCGTGCGCTGGGCACCCCTTCGACGATTTCCAGTTCACCGGGGCGCAGGCGCATCAGCGAGCGGATCGCGAAACTCGGCAAACCAAACAGACCGCCGCCGGATTCGGCGACCACCAGGGTCTGGCGCGCCGCCGACAGGGGGGCGGACAGGACGACCTCGGCTCCTGCCGGACGCCGCGCCAGGAGCCGGGCTGAGCCGCCCAGGGCGGCCAGGGCCTGGCTCACCGCCGACAGGCCCATGCCCCGACCCGAGAGACGGTCCACGGTTTCACTGGCCGAGACGCCAGGTTCAAAGGCCAGGGCAAGGATTTCGTCGGGATGGCGCGGCGTCGCACCTGGCTCAGGCTGCGGCAGCAGACCCTTGGCGATCGCCGCGGCCTCGATCCGCGCCAGGTCGGGGCCTGCGCCATCATCGGCGATGCGCACTTCCAGCCGTCCGCCGCGGGCGGCGGCGCGCAGGGTCACGTGAAGACGCTCGCCCTTGCCGGCGGCGGCGCGGACGGCCGGCGGTTGGCCCCCATGGCTGACCGCGTTGCGCAGCAGGTGGATGATCGGTTGGCGCAAAGCCTGAAGCACCCGACGTTCGGCCCGCACCTCCAGGCCCTCGGTGCGGACATCGACCTCGACACCCTGCTCCCTCGCCAGGTCCCGGACCATGCGCCCCAGGTCGCCCAGCACGCTCTCGGCCGGCGTCAGGGTGATCTCGTCAATCCGCTCGCGGAGCTCGGCCAGGCTCTCGCCGACGGCCCAGTTGGCGCGGGCCTGGCGCCGGGCGAGGTCGCCGATGTCGCGGTTCAGGTCCTGTAGGGCGCGCTCGAAGGTGTGGATCCGGTTGGCCAACCGGCCATCGGCGCCGCGGGCGCGCATCTCCCGCCAGAGCCGCTCCAGCTGCGCGGCGTCGTTTCGCAGGCGGCGGGTCATTTCGAGCTGGGCGGCCTCGATCTGCACCTCGCTGGAAAGATTGTGCAGGGACTCGCTCAGCCGCTCCCCGAGCGAGGCGTCAACTCGGACATATTCGGGGCCTCGTTCGTCAGCAGACGACGGGGCAGGCGAGGACGCGCTCGGCTGAGGATCTGGGCTCGCCGGCTCGGACCGTGCCGGAGCAGCTGGCGCGCCCAGGGCGTCCAGGGCGCGGGTGGCGTCCGGCTGGGGCTCACCGGCCTTCTGGGCGGCGGCCTGGGCCTCGATGGCGTCCAGGCCCAGATGGATGAGATCGACGTCGGCGCCGCCCAGGCCAGAGCCTGCGTCGATGACCTGGGCCAGTCGCTCTTCCAGCCTGTGGGCCAGATGTTCGACGACCTCCAGATCCACGGCCCGCGCCGCGCCCTTGAGGCTGTGCAGCCGTCGGAAGACCTCGCGCAGGTCCGCCTCCTCCGGCGTCGCCAGGGCGCGGCGCACGGCTTCAAGGTGGTCGCGGTGTTCGACATCGAACGCCGCCAGGAGCTGGGCGCGAAGGTCCGGCACGGCGGGCGATCAGACCCGGTAGCGTTCGGCCAGACCCAACAATTGCTGGGACAGGCTGGCCAGATTGCCGGCGGCTTCTTCCAGCTGACGGGTGCCGACGGCGGTCTGCTGGCTGGCCTGGCGGATGTTCTGCAGGGCGCCCATGACCTGTTCGATGCCCAACTGCTGCTGGTTGGTGGAGGCGACGATCTGCTGGAAGGTCTGGACGCTTTCCTGCACCCGCCCGGTGATCTCGGTGATGGTCCGCTGCGTGGTGTCGGTGCGCTCCTTGCCGGCCGCCACCCGTTTGACGGCTTCCTCTGTCAGCATGACCGACGAATTGATGCCCCGCTGGATGTCGCCGAGGATCGATCGGACCTGGTTGGTGGCGTCCTTGGCCTGGTCGGCCAGCAGCTTCATCTCCGAGGCCACGACCGAGAAGCTGCGGCCGCTTTCGCCGGCGGCGGCGGCCTCGATGGCGGCGTTGAGCGCCAGCAGGTGAGAACGCTCGGAGATATCGTTGACGGTGCTGATGATGTCGCCGATGGCCTGGGTTTTCTCGCTCAGAGCGACGATGTTCTCGGCCACGGCCTCGGCCTGATCGCGGATCGCGTCCATGGCGCGGGCGGTCTCGTCAACGGCGCGCAGGCCCTCATTGCTGGTCTGGGCGGTGGCCTGGGCCGAGACGATGACCTCCTGGGCCCGTTTGCCGATCTGGGCGCCGGAGTGGGTGATCTCATCGACCGTGGCGGCGGTCTCCTGCACCGCGGCCAGCTGTTCTTCGACGCTGGCGGCCTGTTCCTGCGAGGAGGCGCGGATCTCGGCGGTGGCGGCGTTGAGGTTCTCGGTCGCATCGCGGTTCTGTCGGGCCAGATCCCGCAAACCATCGACCATGCCGTTCAAGGTCGTCCCCAGGCGCCCGATCTCGTCGGCCCCTGTCAGTTCGGTGTGGCGCGTCAGATCCCCCTGACCCACGCGCTCGACGAAGGCCATGAAGGTGCTGAGGGGGGTGATGATGGACTTGCGGATCAGATAGGCGACGGCCATCGCGATCGCGACCGCCAGGATGAGGCCGATCAGTGTCGAGAGCCGGCTGACCTGATAAACGCGGTCGACCCGTTGCTGCCCGAGTTCGAGGGCCTGATTCATCGTGGAATTGGCTTGGGCCATTTCGTCCCTGAAGGCCGCACGAGGCGCGAGCAGTTGCGCCCGCGCCGCCTGGCCGGCCTCCATGTCGCCTCGGGCCATGGCCTGGAAGACCACCAGATCGCGCTGGCGTAGGTCGGCGAGCACAGCCCGGGCCCGGGTCAGGGCCTGGGCGATCTCGCCCCAGGCCCGACCGCGATCCTGCGAGGCGGCGGTAGCCTGGAAATTGGTCGCCTGGACGATGGCCTGATCGAGGGTCTGAGTCGCCGCAGCTTCGGCCGCCCGCCACGCCGGAGAGACGCCGTCGGCGCTGGTTTCGATGGTCCCCATGGCATGGGCGGCGAAATCGGATTCCGTGGCGGCTTCCAGCCCATGCTGGGCGTTCTGGACCGCGCCCAGTTGGCGGATGAACGCCAGGTCCCGGTTGACGATCGAGGCGGTCTCGGATCGGACCTCGCCGATCTGGCTGAGACCGAAGGCGCCCAGGGCGATCACCAGCACGATGACGGCGACGAAGCCCAACAGGATACGGTTGGCGATGCTCACGGGGTCAGGCTCCCACGGACGGGTCGGCGGCCAGCAGGGCGGCGACGGAAAGGATGACAAGGGTGTTGGCGTGGTGATCCCCGAGGCTCGCCACCTGGGCGCGCTCGGGATTGGTGGGATCGGGCGTCACCGCCACTGAGACGGGGCGTTCGCCCAGGCGCAGGGCGAAGTCGGGATGGGCCTTGAGGATCACCAGATAGCCGTCGGCCTCCCGAGTCGCCGGCGCGCCCAGGAGGCGCCCCAGGTCCAGGACCTGGCGGACCCGGCCGCTGTCGGCGACCAGACCCATGACACCGCCCCGGGCCACGGTCGCTGTCCGACTGAGCCGCTCCAGCGGGCGCAGGCTGGCCACTTCGATCATGGGCAGGCCGTAGAGATTCTCGCCCACGGGGCACAGCAGGACTGATGCGGTCTGATCGGCGACAGTCGCCGACTCGGTGCGGTCAAGCCGCGCGAGACGATGCGCGCGCTCGTCCAGGATGAGGCGTACGCGGGGCGATTCAGCCTGCGCCGCCGGACGACTTCGGCTGGCTTTGTCCTGGCTCAATTCCTCGCCCCCGATCCGCTTTCGAGTTGCAGCCGCGCCAGTTCGCGCAGATCCGCCGCGGTCAAGCCTTCCCCTTCGCACAGACGTGTCGTGGGGCTCAAGCTCGCCGCCATGCGCGCCGCTGCGGCCAGGGTGCGGCGGCCCTCGGCGGCGGAACCCCGTTCGAGTCGGACCAGACCGAGATGATACTGAGCCATCAGGAAGTCGCCATC
>JBALUZ010000028.1:0-22290 GCA_036963825.1 Brevundimonas sp. | reverse complement strand
CATACGCCCCTGCTGAATTATCAGGTACAGCCCCAACGTCATTAGACCGCCGAGCAGAAGCGCCATGTCAAGCGAGTCGGAATAGGGCTTCACCGCCGAGGAGGCGGTGGGACGGCATTTCTTCGACTTCTACACCCCCGAGGACCGAAAGGCCGGCGAACCGCGCAAGTCGCTCGAACGGGCGGAGCGCGAGGGGCGCGCCGAGCGGGAGGGCTGGCGCCTGCGAAAGGACGGCAGCCGCTTCTGGGCGCACGTGGTCATCGACGCCATCCGCGATGATCGCGGCGATCTGATCGGCTTCGCCAAGGTCACCCGCGACACGACCGAGAAGCGCGAGACGGAAAAGGCCCTCGAGCAGGCCCGCGAAGCCCTGTCGCAGTCCCAGAAAATGGAAGCGATCGGCAAGCTCACCGGCGGCGTCGCCCATGACTTCAACAATCTTCTCGCCGCGATCATGGGCAGCGTCGAACTGGCCATCAAACGCCTGCCCGCCGACCCGCGGGTGACGCCGCTGCTGGACAACGCCCTGCAGGGGGCTCGCAGGGGCGCGCTCCTGACCCAGCGCATGCTGGCGTTCGCCCGCAAGCAGGAATTGAACATCGCTCCGGTGGATGTCGCTTCGCTTGTCCGGGGCATGGCGGACTTCATGGAGCGCTCACTCGGCCCGCAGATCGAGGTTATGCTTCACTTTCCTGTCAGCATGCCCAGGGCCTTGGCGGATCAGAACCAGCTTGAGTCCGCCTTGCTCAACCTGATGGTGAACGCCCGGGACGCCATGGACGGACAGGGCGTCATCACGGTCAGCGCCCGCTGCGCCGCGGCCGGGCCGGGCGACGCCGACCTGGCGGCCGGCGATTACATCCGCCTGGAAGTCGCCGACAGCGGCGCCGGCATGGACGCCGCGACCCTTGCCAGGGCTCATGAGCCGTTCTTCACCACCAAGGGCGTGGGCAAGGGCACCGGCCTTGGGCTGTCCATGGCGCACGGCTTCGCCGCCCAGTGCGGGGGACGGCTCGAAATCGCGAGCACGCCGGGCGCGGGCACGTCCGTGGCGATCTGGCTGCCGATCGCCGCAGCCGCCCAGGACCAGACAGCGCGCCCGGCTCCGCTGGAGACCGCCGCGCCCTCGCAGCGGCTGAAAATCCTCGTCGTTGACGATGATCCCCTGGTTCTGCTGAACACCGTCGCCCTGCTTGAGGAGATGGACCACGAGGTGGGGGCGGCCGCGTCGGCCGGAGAAGCGCTGGATCTGTTGCGAACAGACCTGCGGTTCAACCTGGTTCTCACCGATTACGCCATGCCGCAGATGACGGGGATCGACCTGGCTGAAGCGGCCCGCCAGTTGCCTGTGACGCCCCCGGTCGGGATCATGACCGGCTATGCCGACCTGGCCCAGGGAACGACCCTGGATTTGCCGCGCTTGGCCAAGCCGTTTTCCCAGGATGAGCTTCGCCGGTTCGTCCTGTCCGTCGCCGCATATGACGGTCCCCTTCGAAAGACGGCCGGGGAGTGTCGGTAAGCGCCCAGCGCCTTCGGGGCCTGACCCCTGGTGGCCGACGCGAGACGTTCTGCGTACCGGGCCAGCCTCGCGAGCCTGGCCGCAACCCGCCTGATCGGATGCGCCAGCCTCGCTGGCGCCCTCTTTACGGCCGGGGCGTGAAATCCAGCCGCCAGGTGGTGTGCGAGACCCGCCCTTCTGCAGAGCAGGTCGTCACGCTCCGATAGGGCCCCACCGGCGTTTCGAAAACGGGATCGCCAGCCGCCGGGCGGGTGCGGCAATCAAGGCCTTCGACCGAAAAACGCTGAACCGCTCCGGATGTAAACACCGCCCCTGAACGATCGGAAGACGCGGGCGTCTGGTAGGCGGGGAACACCAGGTCGACCGTGACCGGTCCGAGCGGGCCGGAGGGAATGTAGCGGTCCGTCCGCGTGATCCGTCCCGGCTCGAGCACATAGCGGGTCTCGAACGACATCCGCTCATCCCGCACAGGAGCATCGCTCCCCATGCGGTCGGCGGCTGCGAGACGATAGGTGACGATCGTCCGATCCCCGTTCGTCTGCACGTTGACGTCCTCGAACCACGCCAGGGGCATGAGCTGGCTTCCGTCCGCGAGCGTCACGCGCGGAACCAGGAGCGGGAAGGTTTCGTCCGCGACGCCCTGGATTACGCCCGGCGAGTAGGGAATGGGGAAATACGGGTTGTGCATGTGCTGGCCCGCGGCGCCGTTGATCAGCGGAAGGCCGATCACTCTCGCTCCGTCCCTGTAGGTGACCAGCAACCGGTCGTAGTCTCCCCGGGCAAACCAGGTCGTGGTGGACCGTTGCAATTCCTCGAGCCAGGCGGCGAATTCGGGATCCGGCGCCCGGTCCCGGTAGCCGAGATCGTTCCAGACGGCGTTGGTGTAGAAGTGCTGGTGCGCAAGGCTCAGGTTCTCGCCGAGGATGCGGTGCTTGCCCCGGTAGGCGTCGGTGCGACGCCCGTGATCCCACAGGTTCACCGAGCCGGTGACCGGGTCCAGCCAGAAGTCCGCGTACCGGGCGGTGACGCGCGACGAGAAGGCATAGGCCATCCGCATCTCCTCGTCGGTCAGCACATCCAGGGCCGCGGCGGCGGACAGCACCTCGAGAAAGGCCGTTTCGCCGTAGGCGCCGATGCTTCGGCCGTACTCGAACCCCTCCCCCCGAAGATTCAGGCGCGGCAGCAGCACCTCCACCGACTGACGCAACCACTCACGCACCTCGGGAGGGGGCTCAATGCCGCCCTCGATGAACCTCTGGGCGATCTCGCCGATCAGCAGGACGCTGTAACGGTCGAAGCGGCCGTCACCGGGGGTCTCGTCCGCGAACCCGTATTCGCCCGAATACTCCCGGAAATGGTCCAGGGTCCGCGTCAGCAGGGCCTCGCTGGCTGAAGCGTCCTCCCAGCCCAGCAGATAGCGAAGACGGGCGATGCTGTACGCCACGCCGTAGTAGTTGTTGGGCAGGTCAATGAGCGTGAGATCATCCTCCCGCACGAAGGTGCGCCAGTCGAGTTGCTCCTGGAGCTGCGCCAGGGTTTGCGCATCGACCGCCTCCTCCAGCAAGCCGGCCTCCTCCAGGCGATGGAGCGCCGAGATGTAGTAGTAGATGCCCCAGCTGTCGTTCCTGTCCTCGAGCGTCATGCGCGCGATTTCGCCATACCCGGAGAGATAGCGCTGGAAGTCCGGATCGTCGCGCGGGGTCTGCAGCAGCAGATGCGCCATGCCGATCGCGATCTTGCCGGGCAGGAACTTGTCCTCGGCCTCGAAGACGCGGACCCCGTCGAGGGTCATGTCCCGCCGCTCCTCCAGGAGCTGCTCGAGCAGGGACTGCATCTGCGGAACCAGCCGGTTCGTCACCGTCGCGTTCATAGGCGGCGGATCCGCGTACACCGGTCCGCGCACCTGCGCGGCGTCAAGCGACGGGCCCGGCCGGGTGAGGCCCGGCGCACAGCCGCCCACGACGGCGACGAGGGCCACAAGGCAGACGCGTGTGGACATGGACATGCTGCACCCCGGTGGGAAAAAAGGGCGAGAGCGCCAGCGCTCTCGCCCGAGGAGGAGGCCGGCACCCTATTATCTGGTCAGGCCAATTTCAACTGGCCTGACCAATTTTAGCAAGTTCGGGTGCGCAGCTTCTCCATCTCGACGGCGGCGAGCAGCAGCGCGCCGGTTCCATAGAGCTGGGTGTCGCTTTCAAGCACCTCGTCCGGGGCATATCCCACCTGCTGCACCCAGCCGAGCCGGCCGGACGAATCCACGGCGGCGGCCAGCGCCTGCCATCCTCTTTCCGCAGCGGCGGCATAGGGCTCTCGGGCGAGGACGCAATTGTTCACGCCCCACGCCAGGCCATAGGTGAAAAACGCCGTGCCGCTGGTCTCCGGCGTGGCGGACGGTCCCAGTAGCGAGACCGACCAGTAGCCGTCATCCGCCTGGAGCTGAACCAGGCGGGCCGCCATCTCCCGAAGGAGCCGCTCGTACCGCGGCCTGCTTTCGTGGTCCGGCGGCAGACTGTCCAGCATGCGCGCCACGCCCGCCATCACCCAGCCGTTCCCGCGGCTCCAGAAAATCTTGCCGCCGCTGTCGTCGCGGCGTTCGAAGAAGCGACTGTCCCGGTAAAACAGATGCTCCTCGGGGTCATACAGATAGTTCGCCGCAACCCAGAACTCCTTGTCGGAATGTTCCAGGTATCGCGGGTCGCCCGTGTGGGCGGACAACTCCGCCCACACGGGCGGGGCCATGAACAGGGCGTCAGACCAGCACCAGCGTTCCTGGCAGGGATAGTCACGTTCGCCGCTCCGGCGCCCCTCGAACGCCAGTCCGACCTCTGATGGTGCGGCGAGAACCTCCTCGAATCGTCGGCGCAAGGGGTCCAGCCGGGCGGGCTCCCCGTCCCTGCGCGCCGCCCACACCCAGACCGCGCCGATCGCGTCGGAGTCGGCGTGACGGGGCCGATCGTCAAGGGCCCATTGGTTCTCCCGACCGTGTTCGACGACAGCATCGGCGTACCGTGCGTCGCCCGTGGCGTCCGCCAGATGGGTCAGTCCGATGAAGAAGGTCGCCTGGATCCAGTCCAGGGGCTGTTCGGTGTGTCGCTGGAAGCTTCGCACATAGCTGAAGTCCTCCATATGGTTGAGCTGCCAGTCGGCCACCGCTCGGGCCGTCTCAAGTGGCCGGCTGGCCCCCGTCCGGTCCTCCGTCGCCGACGACGCCTCGACGGCGAAAAGGGCGAACGAGGCCGCCATCAGTACAGTCTGGATTTTCATGCGCAGCTCCCTGGAGCAATGATAGCCGCGACTGGTGGTCAAGCCAAATGCCGCCACCTTGAACAGGTGGTCAGGCCAATTCTTGCCTTTCATCCCCGCCTCAGCTACGCCTACGGCAAGCGCTGAACCAAGAGCGCATCCGGAAACACAGGGGAGACGACGATGAAGAGCAATCACTCCAAGGGCGCGCCCATGCGCCGATCCGTTCTGATGGCGACGGCCGCGATGGTCCTGGCGGCCAGTCCCGCCCTGGCCCAGGAGGCCGACGCGCCCGAGTCCGACGAGGCCACCGCCGTCGACGAAATCGTCGTCACCGGCATTCGCGCGACCCAGAGAAACTCCATCGCGGTGAAACGCGACTCGACCGTCATCGTGGATGCTCTGGTCAATGAGGAAATCGGCGCCCTGCCCGACAATTCCGTGGGCGAGACGCTCGAGCGCATCACCGGCGTCACCGCCGACCGGTTCAAGGGATCCGCCTCGGAAATCTCGATCCGCGGCCTGGGCCCCTATCTGGGCTTTTCGACGCTCAATGGGCGGGAAGTCTCCAGCGGAAGCGGAGACCGGGCTGTGTCCTTCCAGCAGTTTCCCTCGGAACTGACCAACGGCGTGCTCGTCTACAAGAGCCAGTCCGCCGATTTCGTGGAAGGCGGCGTCTCGGGCCTGATCGAGCTGCGCACCATGCGGCCGCTGGACTATGGCCGCCGCCGCTTCCAGGCGGAAGCACGCGCCAACTACCTGCCTTACGCGGACCGCGCCGACCAGGGGCTCGGATCGCGCCTTTCGGCCTCTTTTGTGGACCAATATGACACCGGTGTCGGAGAGGTTGGCGTAGCCTTGGGCGTGGCCACCACGGATTCGTTCGCACCTGAGGACTTCTACACCGCCTCCTCGTCCTTCCGCCCCTGCAACACAATCAACACCACGCCGGATGCGGTCAGCGGCGGCTCCACCGGCAACTGCAGCTACAACCCTGCGAGCGGGAACCCGACCTACTTCGTTCCCAACCAGTTCAACTTCCGGCAACTGGTCACCGAAGACACGCGCCGGGCTATGGTGGGCAATCTGCAGTGGCGTCCCAACGCTGCCTGGGACTTCAATCTGGACCTGCAGCTGTCCGAGCGGAACTCCTATGAGGACCGCCATGATCTGGTCATTGCCGAGGGCCGCCGCGGCATCGCCCCGATCAATCTGGCCGAGAACGGCGCACTGCTGGAATACGCCGCCAACTCCTACATCCAGAGCCAGGGCGCGGTGCGCAACCGCGACGAGACCTATGGCGGCGGCGGTCTGGGCGTGCGCTGGTACGCCACCGACCGCCTGGAGCTGACGGCCGACCTGTCCTACTCGCGCACCCACCGCAACCAGGTCGAGCAGGCCACGCGCCTGCGCAGCAACACCCTGTTCGGCCCCAGCGGCCGGGTCCCCTACACCTTCAACCAGGTGGACAGCGACATCCCGATCATCGAGTTCGGCGTCCCCGTCGATCTGACCGATCACGACGCCTTCACCAACAACGCCTTCGCCCGCCGGCAGATGGAGGATCGGGTCGACGAGATCGCCGCCGTTCGTTTCGACGGTCTCTACGATCTGGGCGGCGCCTTCTTCGAATCCGTCAAGGCGGGCATCCGTTATTCGGATCACAACCGCATCACCGACCTGAGCAACAACAACAATCTGGAATCCATCCCCGCCGACATGGCGGCGCTGGGCAACGCCAATTGCCGCCTGGAAGGCAATCGGGTCGAGGGTTGGGGCGAGGACAGCAACACCAACGTCAACAGCTGGGCCCAGTTCGACACCCTGTGTCTGTACGAAGCCTTCACCGGCTCGGAAGATCTCGGGCCGCTGGCCGACTCGCGCAGTGTCAATGACCTGGACATCAATGAGCGCATCTGGGCCGGCTATGTCATGGGCAATTTCCGCTCGACGCTGGGAGGCGTTCCGTTCAGCGGTAACCTGGGCGTCCGCGTGGTGCACACCGATGTCACCTCCCGCGGCTTCCGCGGCGCCTTCACCCTGCTGGAGTCGGTGGATCCGATTTCGGGCGACAGCTCCTACACGCTCGAGCCGATCGCCGGCACCTATGACCCGGTTGAGATCACCCACGACTACGTCAACGTCCTGCCCAGCCTGAACGTCAATTTCGAGCTTCGCGAGGACCTCTTCCTGCGTGCGGCCGTCTACAAGGCCATGTCCAGGACGAACATCGAGGCGCTGGGCGCCGGGCGTTCCCTGATCACCGACGGGGAAGCGGCCACGCCCGAGGAAGCGCTGACCGGTGCGTCCGGCGGCAATCCGCGCCTGGAGCCGCTTGAGGCCTGGAACGGCGACCTGTCGCTGGAATACTACCCCGACCCCGACACCAGCTACTCGTTTGCGGTCTACTACAAGAACATCCATGCGGCCGTGACGCCGGCCGCCCAGGGCGCTCTTGAGGAGACCTTCGTGGTCGACGGCATTGAGTACACCGTGCCGGTGGCCCAGGAGACCAACAGCGACGAGACCAGCTATCTGGCAGGCTTCGAGGTGGCGGTGAATCGCGCCTTCACCAACCTGCCGGCGCCCTTCGACGGCTTCGGCATGCAGGCGAGCTACAACTATACGGACACCGACTTCGAGTATCCGGATCCTTCGGCGGTGACGCCGGCCTATCCGCTGGCCCTGTTCACCGATCCGACCTCGATCCCCGGACTGTCCCGTCACGTGGCCGCCCTGACCGGCTATTACGAAAATGGGCCCCTTTCGCTCCGTCTGGCTTACAAGTACCGCTCCGGCTATTTCAAGCCGTCGGGCCTCACCGCCATCCGCACCGTGGAGGACGCCGGCTACCTGGACTTCTCCGCCTACTACAATGTCACTGACAATGTGCAGCTGAAGCTGCAGGCCATCAACATCGGCGACGAGCACCAGGTGATGTACCGCCCGGTGGAAGGCAGCATCGCCGAAACCAGCTATTTCGGACCCAGCTTCTTCGCCGGCGTCCGGATCCGCTACTGATGCCTCGAGCCGTGATTGCAGGGGCGGCCCTTGGGCTGTCCCTGCTGCTCGCCGACGCGGACTGCGCCGAAGCCGGCCCGGCGCCGGCGTGCGAAGGCGCCGATGGATATGCGGCGTCCTTCGACGGGCGCCGCACCTTCCTGTGGCGTCCCGATCGTCTGGAGGCGGCCCGCCGGTCTTCGCAGAGCCCCTCAGGCGATGCGGCCGCGCGAGACGCATTGCTGGCGCAGGCCGAGGCCGCGCTCGAGCGGGGCCCCTACTCGGTCGTAGACAAGACGCACCTGCCGGCCAGCGGCGACCGGCACGACTACATGAGCATGGGGCCCTACTGGTGGCCCAATCCGGACACCCCGGACGGGCTCCCCTATGTGCGGCGCGACGGCGAGACCAACCCGGAGCGAGCCACCGACGCCTTTGATCTGTCCGACCTGGAGGCGATGAGCAGCGACGTCGCCACCCTGGCTCTGGCCAACTACTACACCGGTGATGCGCGCTACGCGGCCAAGGCGGCGGAGCTCCTGCGCGTCTGGTTCCTTGACCCCGCCACGCGCATGAACCCAAACCTCAACCATGGGCAGGCCGTGCCGGGCCGCGTTTCGGGGCGCGCGGAGGGGGTGATTGACACCTATCGCCTCTCCCGGGTCGTCGAAGCCATCGGTCTGCTTCAGGCGACCGACGCGCTTAGCACGGAGGAACACCAGGCCCTGCGTGACTGGTTCGGCGAGCTGGTGATCTGGATGGCCCAGAGCCCCATCGGCCGCGCCGAGCGAGCCAAGGCGAACAATCACGGACTCTACTACGACAAGCTGATCAGCCACTTCGCCCTGTTCGCGGGCCTCGAGGATGTCGCCCGACATGTGCTCGCCGAAGCCGGCGACCGTCGACTGGCGGCCCAGATCGCGCCCGACGGCTCCATGCCCCACGAGCTCGAGCGCACCCGCTCGCTTCATTACACCGCCTGGACCCTGGACGCCGCCTACGACATGGCCGATCTGGCCGGATGCGTGGGTGTGGACCTGTGGCGTTTCGAAACCCCCGACGGCCGGTCCCTTCGGCGCGCCACGGATTTCCTGGCGGTCTGGGCGGGTCGGGAAGATGATTGGCCCTGGCCGGAGATCAATCCCGAGACCCACGAGCTCTATCAGGTGCTGCTTCGCGCGGCCTGGACCTGGGACGATGCGGAACTGGGGGACGCGGCGGCCCTGTACGCCGACCGTCACCGGACGCTGGAGGTCAACCTGCGGCTTCCTCCCTTTGCCCGCTGAGCTAGACCGCGGCGCGGCGCGCCAGCTCGTCGCGTCGCGCGGAGGCCTCGGACCGCGCCCGGCTGACGGCGTCCGCCTCGGTCGCGACCAGAAGGTCGTCAATGACCCTGGAGAGATGGGCGCGCATGGCTTCGCGCGCCTTTCTGGCGTTGCGCGCGCACAGCGCCTTCCAGATCTCGCGGTGGTCGTCGATCAGCGGGCGCACGCCCACTTCCCTGGAGCGCTGGAGCATGGTGGCGGACAGCGGCGACCGATGCCGAAGGTCCCACAGGTGGCCGACCACCTCGACGATGGCGCTGTTTCGGGTGGCTTCGGCGATGGCGATATGGAAGCGCCGGTCGGCGTGTTCGCCGGCGAAGCCCGGGGAGGTGTTCTCTTCGGCCATGTCGTGGAGGATCCGTTCCAGCGCGGCCAGTTCCTCGTCGGTGATTGTGGTGGCCGCCAGCGCGCAGGCCTCGCCCTCGAACAGCATGCGCGCCTCTGTCAGCTCAAAGGCGCCGATGTCGAGTTCCGGGGCGCTCACCGAGGGGGTCGCGGCGCCGGGCGTGACATAGGCCCCAGACCCGGGGCGCGCCTCCACGAGGCGGCGGATCTCCAGGGCGATCATGGCCTCGCGAACTGTGGGCCGGCTGACGCCGAATTCTTCCGCCAGGTCGCGCTCCGACGGCAGTCGCTGGCCGGGGCCGTAGACGCCCGCCTGAATGCGCGAGGCTACGGCGTCAGCGACGCGTTGGTAGAGCTTCGGAGTGTCAGCGGTCGTGGTCATCATCGGCAAGCTGTCCAGCGTCGCCATTATAGTATGGCGCGCCGCCCACGCGCGCCAGTTCTGGAGTAAGGAAATGGATGATTTGACCCGTTCGGCTGAACTCGACGTCGGCGCCGCCTCTCGGATCGTGGACGCCCGCGTGATCGTCACCTGCCCGGGGCGCAACTTCGTGACCCTGCGACTGGAGACCGCCGACGGATTCCACGGCGTCGGCGACGCCACGCTCAACGGCCGGGAACTGGCCGTGGCGGCCTGTCTCGAAGAGCATATCGTCCCTGCGCTCATCGGTCGTGAAGCGGACCGGATCGAGGACACCTGGCAGTACCTCTATCGCGGCGCCTACTGGCGCAACGGGTCGGTCGGCATGTCCGCCCTGGCCGCCGTGGATGTGGCCTTGTGGGACATCAAGGCCAAGCGCGCGGGCATGCCCCTTTACCAGTTGCTCGGTGGCGCCTGCCGCGAGGGAATCACCGTCTACGGTCACGCCAACGGGGAGACCATCGAAGCCACCATCGAGGAGGCCCGGCGCTATCGGGACATGGGCTATCGCGCCGTTCGCCTGCAGTCCGGCGTGCCCGGCCTGCCCAGCACCTACGGCGTCTCCGGCGACAAGCTGTTCTACGAACCCGCGGCGCCCGGCCTGCCTCCGGAAAATCTCTGGTCGACGCCTCACTATCTGCGCAGCGTCCCGCCCTTGTTCGAGGCGGCGCGCGAGGCCTTGGGCTGGGATGTGAATTTGCTTCACGACGTTCACCACCGGCTGACGCCGATCGAGGCTGCGCGTCTGGGGAAGGACCTTGAGCCCTACCGCCTGTTCTGGATGGAGGATCCGTCCCCCTCATCCAACCAGGAGGCCTTCCGCACGATCCGGGCCCACACCACCACGCCCGTCGCCGTGGGCGAGGTGTTCGCCTCCGTGCATGACTGCCGGACCCTGATAGAGGAACGGCTCATCGACTACGTCCGCGCCAGCGTCGTCCATGCGGGCGGCATCAGCCACCTGCGCCGCATCGCCATGCTCGCCGAGCTGCACCATGTGAAAACCGGCTGCCACGGCGCCACGGACCTGTCGCCCATCACCATGGCCGCCGCCCTGCATTTCGGCATGGCGATCCCCAACTTCGGCCTGCAGGAGTACATGCGGCACACGGCCGAGACCGACGCGGTGTTCCCGCACGCCTACAGGCTGCGCGACGGCCTGCTCCATCCCGGCGATGCGCCCGGTCTGGGCGTGGACATCGACATGACCCTGGCCGCCTCTCACCCCTATCGGCGCGCCTATCTCCCGGTGAACCGCCTTCTGGACGGGTCGATGCACGATTGGTGACGCCCTCGAGCCAGGCTTTCATCTCCGCAGGATCGCCGCGCTCAGGTGGTTGATCCGGCTTCGCCGCCAGATGCTGGGGCCAAGCCTGACCGCGATGCCGCGAAGAACAGCTGATCCCTTCAATGGCTTGGGCACTTGTCCGGCTGACGCCTGCGGGGCCGCCCGGGACGCGTATCCGGCCGCGAGCGCAGGCTCGCGGCCGGAATCTTCCGGCTGACGCCGTCCAGGTCAGCGCGCGAAGGCGGCGCGCAACTCGGTCGCGGCCTGGGCGATGGCGGCGCGCGCCGGCGTGCTGTCCGCCAGCGGGTTGAGCATGACGAAGTCATGGATCGTGCCGTTGTAGCGGGTGGAGGTCACCGGGACGCCGGCCTCGATCAGCCTGCGTCCGTAGGCTTCGCCCTCGTCGCGCAGCAGATCGTTCTCGGCGACGATGATGGTGGCCGGCGGAAGGTCGACCAGGCGGTCGATGGGCGCGCGCAGCGGAAAGGCGAGCACGTCCTGGCGACGGTCGGCCGGGAAGTTGGCCTCCAGGAAGTAGTCCATGGCCCGGCGGGTGAGGAACGGACCTTCGCCGAACGTCTCATAGGACCCGGTGGTCGAGACGTCGTCTGTGACCGGATAGAACAGCACCTGGTGCGTGATCTCCGGCCCGCCGCGCTCCCTGGCCATCAGGGTGACCGCGATGGCCATGTTGCCGCCCGCGCTGTCGCCGGCCACCGCCAGGCGGGTTCCGTCGATATTCAGGGCTCCGCCGTTGGCCGCCACGTACTCAAGCGCGGCATAGGCCTGCTCGTTGTTCTCGGGGTACCGGACTTCCGGCGCATTGTCGTATTCCACGAAGACCACGGCTGCGTTGGTCTGGACGGCCAGCTCGCGGATCAGGTGGTCATGGGTGTTTCGATCACCCATCACCCAGCCGCCGCCATGGTAGTAGAGAACGGCGGGCAAGGGGCCGTCGGCGCCGACCGGCCGAACGATCCGGATGCGGACCGCACCCGTGGGGCCGATGCTCCAGACCAGGTCCTCGGTGGTGGTCGGGGCGGAGGCCGGAAGGGTTACGGCCTGGACCGTCGCCAGGACATTGCGCGCATCGGCATACGAAAGATCATAGAGCGGCTGGCCGGCGGCGGCCGCTTCGGCGAACGCGCGGGCCGACGGCTCCAGCACGGGCTGTGCCAGCGCAGGCGTGGCGCCAAGCAGGGTGGCGGCGGTCAGGGTGGCGAGGGTGGACGACTTGGACATCGGGTAGCTCCTGTTTTAAATCGTTAGCGATTTAATCGCGTACGATCTATCTGCACCTGGGTGTTCCGGCTGTCAACATCTTGCGATTAAATCGTGCGCGATTTATATTCTCGTCATGACCACACCCCCCTCCCCCGCCCGTCCGGGCGGCCCGCTCGACGACCTTCTCTGCTTCTCGGTCTACACGGCCGGCCTCGCCTTCAATCGCGTCTACAAGCCGCTGCTGGACCGTTACGGCATCACCTATCCGCAGTATCTCGCCCTGGTGGCGCTCAACAGCGAAGAGGGCCAGACCGTGGGGGAGCTGGGCGAGAAGCTGTTCCTCGAATCCAACACCATGACGCCGCTGCTCAAGCGGCTGGAAAACGGAGGCCTCCTGTCGCGCAAGCGCGACGGCCAGGACGAGCGTGTGGTCAGGGTGACCCTGACCGACGCCGGCCGCGCCCTGGCCCAGGAAGCGCAGACCTGCCTCACCGACGAGATCGGGACAGCGATCGGCCTGGATGCGGCGGCACGCGCCAGGCTCACCGATCAGATCAGCGCCCTCGCGGACACGCTCCGCCGCGCGGCGTAAGCCCGCCCGGTCTCCCCTGCGCGAGGCGGACGATCTCCGCTTCCCTCCATCATCAGGGCGCCTATGAGATCCCGTTCGGGTTCATCTGGAACGATTCTCCAGTTTTCCGACTGATGTGCTCCTGTACAGGCACATCCCTTCAGGCTTCTGTTACCGCTCGGGTACACTGCGCCTTGCGGGGGTCGCATTCAGCCCCTATGTTCCCGAGCAGGAGCAAACGCCATGACCAAACGCGCCGATCTGACCCACGCCACCGCTTCTGCTGACATCTCGCGCACCCTGGAGCAGGTTCGCGAGACCGGCGCCCTGGCTGAAGCCCTCGAGCAGATCCGCGCGGTCCAGCTGCCGTCGCTCCCGTCGATGACCCTTGAGGCCCGGGCGGCCTCCCAGGCCATGAGGGACGCATACGCCGCAAGCCTTCCCTCACTTGAAGCCGTTCGGGCGATGGACCTGACCGCCAGGGCCCTCACCGATGCCGCCCGAACGGCCCAGGCGGTCCAGCTGCCGGCCCTGGACGCGCTCACGGCGGCCTCCCGACATCTGGACGATCTGCGCGCCGGACAGATCGCCGCAGACGCCGCCCTGCGCACCCTGCCCTCGCCTTACCCTTTCGAGGGTTCGGCTCCGGCGCGCGCCGCGCCTCCACAACGTCCCGTCGCCTCGGTGGAAGACCTTGGTCCACTGGTGCGCGCGCGGCGGCGGGCGCTGGGCCTGACCCAGCAGGACCTGGCCGACGCGGCAGGGACCGGACGCCGGTTCATCAGCGAGCTGGAGGCGGGCAAGGCGACGGTGGAGTTCGGCAAGGTGCTCCAGGTCTGCCGATCGCTCGGCCTCGACCTGTTCGTCGCCCAGCGGTGACCGGGACGTGAAAATTCTGGATCTCTATCTGGGCGACCGGCCCGCGCCCATTGGCGTGCTCGCCGCCCTGGACAACGGCGACACCGTGTTCCGCTACGACGAGGCCTATGCGGGGACGCCGGGCGCCGTACCGCTTTCCCTGTCCATGCCGTTGGGTCCGGCGTCGTTCGGGGATGCGGCCACGCGGGCCTTCTTCGAGAACCTGCTGCCTGAAAACGATCAGATGCGGCGGATCATGGATCTGCACCGCATTGACCGATCCGACTTCGTCAGCCTGCTGGCTCAACTGGGCGCGGATTGCCCGGGCGCCATCTCGTGCGTGCCGCAGGGCGCTGGTCCCGTGAAGAACCCGGGCATCCTGGCGACGGACTATGATCCGTTGGACACGGCGACCCTGGCGGAGTTCATCCGGCGCATGGCGCGCGGCCAGCCCTTGCCGGACGAAGTCCGGGATCCTTCGCCCGTAGCCGGCTACCAGCAGAAGATGGCGCTCACCCGCCTTGCCGATGGCTCATTCGGCCTGCCCAGGCCGGGAACCGGCGCTCCGACCACACACATCCTCAAGACCCCGCAGCAGACCGAAGCCCGGGACGCGTCGCTGGAACAGGCCGCCGCCCGGCTGGCGCAGGCCTGTGGCCTGCCGGTCGTCTTGCCCGAGCTGCTCGATCTCGCCGGCGACCCGTCGGTCCTGATGGCGCGCTACGACCGGCTGGTGATTGACGGCGTGGTCAGGCGGCTGCACCAGGAGGACTTCGCCCAAGCCCTGGGCCTGCCCGCCTCGCTCAAGTACGAACGACGGGGCACGGCGGAGCGCTCCTTCAACGCCGCCGCCATCCGCAGCCTGCTGGAAAGGACCGCGGTCCCGGCCCTCAGCGTGCGCGCCTTCCTGAAGCTCACCCTGTTCAACGCCTGCGTGGGCAACGCCGACAACCACGCCAAGAACCATTCCCTGCTCTACAGCGGCCCGGCCCCTGTGCTCGCGCCCGCCTATGACCTGTTGCCCACGCGGCTGAACGGATCCCTCCATCCCGAGATGGGGTTCCGCATCGGCGCGGCCAGGCGCGTGGAAGACATCAGCGCCACGGACATGGCCTTGCTGCTGAACGCCTTCGGCCTGTCTCCGGCCGCAGCCCTGCGGTTTGTGCGCGAGGAGATCGGGCCCATGATGCTGGCGCTGGACAGGGCTTCGGGAGACCGCGAGATCGCACCCAAGGATCTGGATGACATGATCGGCGCCAACCTTGAGGCCATTGCTGCCGCCTGCGGCCTCGCGCCGGAGCTCCGGGAGCGGGATCTGTTCGCGCCGCAATCAGGCGGCTGGATCAACGGCAGCTGAAGCACCGGCCCAGGCGGCGTTTCCCATCAGCCTTGTTCACCGCCGACACCCATACCTGGATCATCGCTTGTCGCTGACGAACGCCCGACGGCGAATCGCCGAGCCTCGCGCTTCGCACCTGATCGCCTTTCTCACCATCGATGGGAGGCGGACATCCTCCTTCGCGGCGACCAGAGGCGCACAGCTCTGAACAGTCTGCGGACAGCGAATCAGGCGCTGTGCCCCATGTGTGCCCCAAGGGCCAAAATTGCCGAGGGCCGCCAAAGGCGGCCCTCAAAAACAACCATGAAATCAGAAGATTAGATGGTCGGAGCGACAGGATTCGAACCTGCGACCCCTTGACCCCCAGTCAAGTGCGCTACCAGGCTGCGCCACGCTCCGAAGGCGCTCCCTATAGACGGGCCGCCGTGCGCCCGCAAACCCTAATCGAGAAGAATTCCGTCAGCGGCCCAGAGCCCGGTCCAGCCGGGCCCTTGCGGCCTCCAGATCGGCCAGAATGGCGCGCAGACGATCGACGTCACGACCCGCCGGCGGCGGCGCGCCGGCGGCGTCCGATTCGGCGGGCGGCGGGAACGCCGCGTCCCCGTCGCTGAACCCGGCGATGGCCTTCAGCCCCTGGTCCTTGTAGAGGCGTTCGACGCCCTTGATCGTCAGTCCCTGCTCGTGCAGCAGGCGGCGAACGCCTTTCAGCACAGCCACGTCGTGCGGCCGGTAGAACCGGCGGCCGCCGGCGCGCTTCAGGGGGTCCACAAAGGCGAACTTCGTTTCCCAGAACCGCAGGACGTGCTGGGGAACCCCGATTTCTTCGGCCGCTTCCGATATGGTGCGGAAAGCGTTGGGGCCCTTGCTCATGGTCACTCGACGGCTGCGCCGTCCACCTTGGTCTTCATGATCTGCGAGGCGCGGAAGCTGATGACCCGGCGCGGCGTGATGGTGGCCGGCTCGCCGGTCTTGGGGTTGCGGCCCATGCGGGCGCGCTTCTCGCGCACCTGAAACACGCCGAAGCCGGACAGCTTGACCGTCTCGCCCTGCTCCAGGGAATCCACGATCAGTTCGAGCGTCCGCTCGACCAGACTGGAGCACTCCTGCCGCGAGAGGCCGAGCTCCTCATGAACCGCCTCGCAAAGATCGGCGCGCGTCACCGTTTCGGCCATCGGTCGCTCCCCTCCATCAGCCCCGGGTGGTTCGCCATCTGACGACAATATGTCCCGAAGTCAAAGCGCAAGCTGCTGTTTTACATCCTTAACGCCACGGCGCCCCAGGTCAGCCCTCCGCCCATCGCCTCCATCAGCACCAGGTCGCCGGGCTTGATGCGGCCGTCCTTGACCGCCGTATCCAGCGCCAGGGGGATCGAGGCGGCCGAGGTGTTGGCGTGCTCGGCGACGGTCAGGATGACCTTGTCCTCGTCCAGTCCCAGGCGATCGCCGACGCCCTTGATGATGCGCTGGTTGGCCTGGTGCGGCACGAACCAGTCCACGTCGGCGATCTCGATGTTGGCGGCCTTGCAGGCTGCGGTCACCGCCTCGGCGATGTTGACCACCGCATGGCGGAACACCTGGTTCCCGGCCATGCGCAGATGACCCACGGTGCCGGTGGAGGCCGGTCCGCCGTCCACATACAGCAGATCCGTCTTGGCGCCGTCGCAACGCAGGGCGAAGCCCAGGACGCCGCGGTCGGCGGGCGTGCCCTGCCCTTCCACCGGCTCCAGCACCACCGCCCCGGCGCCGTCCCCGAACAGCACGCAGGTGGACCGGTCGGTCCAGTCCATCAGGCGCGTCATCTCCTCGGCGCCGATCACCAGGGCGCATCGGGCCAGCCCCCGCGCCACGAAGCCGTCCGCCACGCTCAGCGCATAGACGAAGCCAGAGCACACCGCCTGGACGTCGAAGGCGTTGCACACCGGGGCGCCCAGCTTGCGCTGAACGATCGAGGCCACAGACGGAAAGGTCATGTCCGGGGTGGTGGTGGCCACCACGATCAGGTCGATGTCCGCCGCCGTGCGCCCTGCCGCCTCCAGCGCCCGCAGGGCGGCCTGGACCGCCAGGTCGCTGGTGGGCTGGTCGTCGGCCGCCTTGTGCCGCTGGCGGATGCCCGTCCGCTCCACGATCCACGCGTCCGTGGTGTCGACGAATTTGGACAGATCGTCATTGGTGACGATGTTGTCGGGCAGATAGGAACCCACGCCGGTCACGGCGCTGCGCATAACGCTCACGAAACTGTCTCCACCGGTTCTGACGGGCTGCTGTGAAGCACCGCGTCCAGCCGTTTCAGATTGGCCCCCACCTTGGCGGCGTAATCGCTGCGCGCCAGGTCCACGGTCACGCGGATGGCGTTGCCGTAGCCCCTGGCGTCGGCGCCGCCGTGGCTCTTGACCACGATTCCGTTCAGGCCCAGCAGCGGTCCGCCGTTGACGGCGCCGGGATCGATCCGCGCACGCATCTGCTTCAGCGCCGGCAGCGCCAGCAGGGCCCCGGCCCTGGCCTGGAGGCTCGAGGTCAGGGCGTCGCGCATGATCTGCGAGATGAACCGCGCCGTGCCCTCGGCGGTCTTGAGCGCGATGTTGCCGGTGAAGCCATCCGTCACGATCACGTCCACCGTGCCCCTGGCGATGTCGTCCCCCTCCACGAAGCCGTGGTAGTTCAGCCCGAAGGGGTTGTCTCTCAGGATGGCGGCGGCCTCGCGCACCTCCTCATGGCCCTTCATGTCCTCGGATCCCACGTTCAGGATGCCGATGGAGGGATTGGTCGAGCCGTGGACGGCCGCGTGGAACGCCTCCCCCATGATCGCGAAGTCCACCAGCTGTTCGGCGTCCGATGTGATGTTGGCGCCCACATCCAGAACCGCGGTGATCCCCGTCAGGGTGGGCCAGCTGGCCACGATCGCAGGCCGCTCCAGCCCCTTGGCCGACATGCGCAGCAGAAGCTTGGAGATGGCCATCAGCGCGCCGGTGTTTCCCGCGGACACGGCGGCGGCCGCCCCGCCCTCCTTCACCGCCTCGACGGCGTTCCACATGGAGGAGCCCTTTCCCCGGCGCATGGCCTGGGCGGGCTTTTCATCCATGGCGATGACCTTGTCGGTGGCGCGGATTTCGCAAACCTCGGCGACGCCGGCCTTCCTGATCTCGGCGGCCAGCGAGGCCTCGTCGCCGTGAAGCAGGAACCGGACACCCTCGCCGCCGTGGCGTTTGAGGTATTCGCGAACGCCGCCCACGGTCACGGGCGGTCCATGGTCGCCGCCCATGCCGTCAAGCGAGATGATGATTGATGACGCCAAGTTGGATGTTGCTCCGTGCGCACGCCCTGCCCGGCGGCGCTTCCTGTTTCGAGGCGCGCCACGATAGCGGCCCCGGTCTGCGATGGGAACCGCCTGACGTAACGTCAGGCGCCGTCCGACGGGTCTGACGGCTTCAGCTGTTTCAGCACGGCGAACGGGGATTCCTCCGCAGGCTGCTCGGGCTGTTCGAAGACCGCGCCGGGCTTGCGGGGAAACGGATCCAGCGCCAGCGCCAGCTGCTCCACCGCGTAGACGCCCAGATCGATCACGCCGTCCTCGATCACGTCAGGCCCGTCGTCTTCCGGGTCCACGTCCACCTCCAAGGGCGCGCGCGGGTCGGCTTCGACCATGTCGATGACGAACGATTCGTCGATCTCGGCGGGAAGAGGCTCCAGCGTCAGGCCGCAGCGCTGCACGGCGTGGGCGCGAACCTGTCCCGACAGGGTCCAGCCCGTCTCCGCGGGCTTCACCGTCAGGCGCGCCCTGAATTCAGGCAGCTCGATCAGGTCGAGGGTGCGCGCGATGCGCGCCCGCTCCGCCTCATCCGGCTCCAGGTCGCGGGTCACGCCGGCCCCGATCTGGTTGAGGCGCAGGGGCTCGGTGAAAGGCGGCGGCGGCAGGCTCATGCCGCCTCCGGGGCCAGCTCGGCCCATGCAGGCGACGCCTTCACGTCCTCGAACGACTGCTTCGCCAGGGCCGCCCGGGTCCGCATGGCGTAGCCGGCCATGACGCCCGTCTCCGCCGTCGCCGCCTCGCTCTCCACGATATTGCGGGCCAGCGCCGTCGCCAGCGCGTCTTCATCCGCGGCCAGGATGGCCTTCTCGTACGCGGCCATGCGGCCGTACATGGCCTCGCCCAGCCGGCGCATCTTCTTGCCCACGGCCACGTCGCCCACGCCCAGTTCGCGCAGGGTGTTGTCCAGGGCCGAGACATAGGTGTCGAACAGATCCTGGGCGGTCTCGGCGCCCTGCTGGCCTTCCTCCCTCAGGCGGAGGAGCACCAGCAACACGTGCAGGGTGTAGAGCTCGAACCGCGCGTCGATGCGGTCGGGCACGCCCAGCGCTGTGTAGAACACCGGACGGCGGGCCTGGGCGGCGCAGGCGGCGTACAGCTGTTCCGCCACCTGTTTCGACGGCCTGGATTTAAACAAATTCCGCAGCAACTCTGGGCCCCTTGTCCGGTCTCGGCGTTGAACTAATGCTCCGGGACCGCTAGGTCAAAGCCGTCGATCCATTCGAGGTCCGTTTCCATGTCCCGATTCACTCCCGTTCTGCTCGCGGCGGCCCTTGCTGCAGCCGCCTCGGCCTGCGCGCCGCAGGTCGGCCGTCACGGCTTCCAGATGATCGACATCGCCCCCAACGAGATCGAAGCGGGCGTGGACACGCGCGAAACGGTGCTGGCGAAGCTCGGCTCGCCGTCGACCCGCTCGACGTTCGAAGGCGAGAACATCTGGTACTACATCAGCCAGACCACGGAGCAGTACACCTACAACCCCAGGCAGGTGGCCGGGCGCAGCATCACGGAGATCACCTTCGCCGAGGGCGGCGACCAGGTCCAGGGCGTGCGCCTGATCGGCCTGGAAGAGGGGCGCGAGATCGCCATGAACGACCGCGAGACCCCCACCCGGGGCCGCGAGCTCAGCGTCATCGAACAGCTGCTGGGGAACGTCGGCCGCGGCCAGCTGCCCCGCACCGAGGAAGACGATCCCGGCCGCCGCCGCCCGGACTGATCGCCGAAACCGGAAAGAAACAAGCCCCGGAGCCTTCGCTCCGGGGCTTTTCTCTGGCCGGTTCCCGGGCGGCGTGAACCGCCCGGGTCACAAGCCTCAGCCGATGTTCCCGCTCGCCAGCACCGCCAGCAGCAGAAGCGCCACGATGTTGGTGATCTTGATCATCGGGTTCACCGCCGGTCCGGCCGTGTCCTTGTAGGGATCGCCCACGGTGTCGCCGGTGACGGCGGCCTTGTGGGCCTCCGAGCCCTTGCCGTGCAGAACGCCGTCGGGGCCGGTGTAGCCTTCCTCGATCAGCTTCTTGGCGTTGTCCCAGGCGCCGCCGCCGGAGGTCATCGAGATGGCCACGAACAGGCCGGTCACGATCACGCCCATCAGCATGGCGCCCACCGCGGCGAAGGCGTTGGCCTTGTCGGGCTGGATCAGCATGATGGCGACGAACAGCACGATCGGCGACAGCACCGGCAGCAGGGACGGCACGATCATCTCCTTGATCGCCGCCTTGGTCAGGATGTCCACCGCCCGGCCGTACTCAGGCTTGACCTGATAGGTCATGATGCCGGGGTTTTCGCGGAACTGGCGGCGCACTTCGGTCACCACGGCCTCGGCCGCGCGCCCCACCGCCATCATGGACATCCCGCCGAACAGGAACGGCAGCAGCCCCCCGAACAGCAGGCCCACCACCACGTAGGGGTTGGACAGGTCAAAGGCGACCGGCCCCATGTCGGCGAAGAACGGATAGTCCGCCGGATTGGCCGAGAAGTAGCGCAGATCCTCGGTGTAGGCCGCGAACAGCACCAGGGCGCCCAGGCCCGCAGACCCGATGGCGTAGCCCTTGGTGACGGCCTTGGTGGTGTTCCCGACCGCGTCCAGGGCGTCCGTGGAGGTCCGCACGTCGGCGGGCAGGCCCGCCATCTCGGCGATGCCGCCGGCGTTGTCGGTCACCGGCCCGAAGGCGTCCAGGGCCACGATCATGCCCGCCACGCCCAGCATGGTGGTGGTGGCGATGGCGATGCCGAACAGGCCCGCCATCTGGTAGGTGGCGATGATGCCGACGATGATGGTCAGGGCCGGAAGCGCGGTGGACTCCAGCGACACGGCCAGGCCCTGGATCACATTGGTGCCGTGACCCGAGGTGGACGCCTTGGCCACCGACTTCACCGGGCGATAGACGGTGCCGGTGTAGTATTCGGTGATGACCACGATGGCCGCGGTCACCGCCAGGCCGACCACGCCGGACCAGAACAGGCTCATGGCCTCGATGGTCAGGCCGTTGGAGGTGACCACCGGCTCGCTGACCAGCAGGTCGACCACGAACCACAGGGCCGCGACGGACAGCACCCCGGTGGCGATCAGACCCTTGTACAGGGCGCCCATGATGTTGTTCGACTTGCCCAGGCGCACGAAGAAGGTGCCGATGATCGAGGTGACGATGCACACGCCGCCGATGGCCAGCGGCAGCAGCATCATGGCCTCCACCAGCGGCGACTCGCGGAAGAAGATGGCGGCCAGCACCATCGTCGCCACGGTGGTCACGGCATAGGTCTCGAACAGGTCGGCGGCCATGCCGGCGCAGTCGCCCACGTTGTCGCCCACGTTGTCGGCGATGGTGGCGGCGTTGCGGGGATCATCCTCCGGAATCCCGGCCTCGACCTTGCCCACCATGTCGCCGCCCACGTCGGCGCCCTTGGTGAAGATGCCGCCGCCCAGACGCGCGAAGATGGAGATCAGCGAGGCGCCGAAGCCCAGGGCCACCAGACCGTCGATGACCTCGCGGCCGACCCGGTCCAGACCCATGCCCTCGGTCAGGAAGGCGTAGTAGCCCGCCACCCCGATGAGGGCGCCGCCGGCCACGAACAGGCCGGTCACCGCGCCGGAGCGGAAGGCCAGGTCCAGCCCGCCGGCCAGGCTCTTCGAGGCCGCCTGGGCCGTGCGCACATTGGCCCGCACCGAGATCAGCATGCCGGCGTATCCGGCCGCGCCGGACAGCACGGCGCCGATCAGGAAGCCTGCGGCCGCAAAGGGGCCGATCAGCAGGTAGGCGGTGATCAGGATCAGGATCCCGACGATGCCGATGGTGGTGTACTGGCGCTTCAGATAGGCCGAGGCCCCTTCCTGGATCGCCGCGGCGATCTCG
>JBALUZ010000027.1:0-22321 GCA_036963825.1 Brevundimonas sp. | reverse complement strand
GTGGTGTTCGATTCCGACGAGGCCGAACGGCTGGGCCAGATGGGCGACGCGGTCATCCTGGTGCGCGAGGAGACCAGCCCGGAGGACATCCACGGCATGCACGCGGCCCGCGGCATCGTCACGGCCCGCGGCGGCATGACCAGCCACGCGGCGGTGGTGGCGCGCGGCATGGGCCGCCCCTGCGTCTCCGGCGCCGGCGAGATCCACATTGACGAGGACGCGGGCCTGTTCCGCGCCCGGGGCCGCGAGTTTCGCGCCGGCGAGATCATCACCATCGACGGCTCGAAGGGCGAGGTTCTGGAAGGCGCCGTCGAGATGGTCGAACCGGAGCTGACCGGCGATTTCCAGACCCTGATGGCCTGGGCCGACAAGGTGCGCCGCCTGAAGGTGCGGGCCAACGCCGAGACGCCCCTGGACGCCCGGACCGCGCGCGGCTTCGGCGCCGAAGGCATCGGCCTTTGCCGCACCGAGCACATGTTCTTCGACGAGACCCGCATCGCGGCGGTGCGCGAGATGATCCTGGCCGACGACGAGCAGGGCCGCCGTGCGGCCCTGGCCAAGATCGAGCCGTTCCAGAAGGCCGACTTCACCGAGCTGTTCGAGATCATGGCCGGCCTGCCGGTCACCATCCGGCTGCTCGACCCGCCGCTGCACGAGTTCATCCCCCATTCGGACGAGGACATCGACGCCCTGGCCGCCTCGTCGGGGCTGGACGCGGCCAAGCTGAAGCGCCGCGCCCGGGACCTGGCCGAGACCAACCCCATGCTGGGCCATCGCGGCTGCCGGCTGGGCGTGGCCTATCCCGAGATCTACGAGATGCAGGTGCGGGCCATCCTCGAGGCCGCCCTGGCGGTCAAGGCGAAGTCCGGCGCCGCGCCGACGCCCGAGATCATGCACCCGCTGGTGGCCCTGGGTCTGGAGATGAAATACCTGCGCGCCCTGACCGACCGCACCGCCGAGGCGGTGTTCGCGGCGGCGGGCGACCGGGTCGAGTATCAGGTCGGCACCATGATCGAGCTGCCCCGCGCCGCCCTGCGCGCCGGGGATCTGGCTGAGAACGCCGCGTTCTTCAGCTTCGGCACCAACGATCTGACCCAGACCACCTTCGGCATCAGCCGCGACGATTCCGGCCGCTTTCTGCAGGCCTACATGGACAAGGGCATCTTCGAGACCGATCCCTTCGTGCGGCTGGATCAGGAGGGCGTCGGCGACCTGATCCGCATCGCCGCCGAGCGCGGCCGCGCCGCGCGCCCGGATGTGAAGCTGGGCATCTGCGGCGAGCACGGCGGCGACCCTGCCTCCATCGCCTTCTGCGAGGATGCGGGCCTGGATTACGTCAGCTGTTCGCCCTATCGCGTGCCCATCGCGCGGCTGGCCGCGGCCCAGGCCGCCCTGCACGCCCGCGCCGGGACGGAGCGCGAAAAGGACCGCTAGCCGCGCCGTCGCCCCCGTCGCCTCCGGCGCCGGGGGCGGGCCGCGTCCGCGCGCGAGGCGGAACCGCGGGCGCCGGGGCCGCCGCGTCTGCGGGGGCTGCGCCTCCCCGCCGGGACGCTTTGACCAAACGCCGTATGTGGCTTTCGGGCAACCGTTACGCTTGTGTAATCCTTTGGCCTTGGAACTGCCCCAAGCGATACCTACTTGAACACTCGCTGGGATTTGGGGCTGGCGACCAAAGAAGTCGCTGCTCAAGGAGTGTTACCAAATGAAAACGATTCTTCTCTCTACCGCCGCCATCGCAATGTTCGCTGCTGCGCCCGCCATGGCGCAAAGCTGGCCCGCGCCGGAATACTACGGTTCGCTGGGTTATTCGCAGCTGGAAGCTGATGGTACCGACGCCGAGCTGGGCGCCGTGACCGGCCGTTTCGGCGCCAAGCTGACGCCGTACTTCGGCTTCGAAGGCGAAGGCTCGTTCGGCGTGCGTGACGACGAAGTCACCGTTGGCGCGGTGACCGCCGACGTCGAGCACAACTACGACCTGGCCGCCTATGGCGTGGCCTTCCTGCCGGTGAACCAGAACTTCGAGCTGTTCGCCCGCCTGGGCTACGGCACCACGGAAGTCGAGGCCTCGGCCGCCGGCGTCAGCGTCACCGAAGACGGTGAAAGCTGGAACTACGGCGTCGGCGCCAACTACTTCTTCGACGGCCAGAACGGCGTCCGCGGCGACTGGACCCGTCGTGACTTCACCGACGACGGCGGCGAGGCCGACGTCTATACGGTGAGCTACATCCGCCGCTTCTAAAGCCGGATGACATCGGGGCCCCGGCGACGGGGCCCCGCTATCGAGCAGGGAAGGCGCGCTTCGGAGAGGAAGCGCGCCTTTCTTCCTTTTGGCGCTACCGCTCGGCCCGCGGGGCCTCGCTGCTTGAGCGCATGTCGGGGCGCTAACGCTCGCGACGCGGTCGCGCGCGGCTTGAGCGCATTGTGGCGCTATGGCTCGGCCCACGGGGCCTCGCTGCTTGAGCGCATGTCGGGGCGCTAACGCTCGCGACGCGGTCGCGCGCTGCTTGAGCACGCAAGGTTTCAGGTGCGCTTGCGGACGAACACCGAGCCGGCGGAATAGCCGGCGCCGAAGCTGCAGATCAGGCCCGTGTCGCCGGGCGCGAAGCCCTCGTTGTGCAGATGGAAGGCGATGATGGAGCCCGCCGAGGACGTGTTGGCGTAGTCGTCCAGGATGATGACGTTCTCGCCCGGCGCCGGTTCGCGCCCCAGGACGCGCTTGCCGATCATTTCGTTCATGTTGATGTTGGCCTGGTGCAGCCACAGGCGCTTCAGACCGCCCGGGTCGATGCCCAGGTCGGCGGCGTGCTCCACGATCATTTCCGAGACCATGGGCACCACGTCCTTGAACACCTTGCGGCCCTGCTGGACGAACAGCTTGTCGGTGAGGCCGTCGGGGCGCGAGCTGTCGGCGGCGGCGGTCACGTCCTCGCGGGCGGCGCGGTTCAGGAAGCCGAAATTGTTGCGGATGTTGTTGGAGAACACGGTCTTGAGCCGGGTCCCGAGAATGTCCCAGCCGCCGCTAGCCTGATCGGCCGCCTCGACGATCACGGCGGTGGCCACGTCGCCGAAGATGAAGTGGCTGTCCCGGTCCCTGAAGTTCAGGTGGGCCGAGCAGATCTCCGGGTTCACCATCAGCACCGCCCGGACGGAGCCGGAGGCGATGAAGTCGGCGGCGGTCTTCAGGCCGAAGGTGGCCGAGGAGCAGGCCACGTTCATGTCGAAGGCGAAGCCGTCAATGCCCAGGGCCTGCTGCACCTCGATGGCCATGGCGGGGTAGGGGCGCTGCATGTTGGAGGCGGCGCAGATGACGGCGCCGATCTCGCTGACCGGCTTGCCCCAGCGGGCGATGGCTTCCTGCGCGGCCTTCACCGCCATTTCGGCCAGCACCGAGAGCTCGTCGTTGGAGCGTTCGGGAATGTGCGGGACCATGCGGTCCGGATCCAGGATGCCCGCCTTCTCCACCACGAAGCGGGACTTGATGCCAGACGCCTTCTCGATGAACTCGGACGACGACGGCGTCAGCGCCTCCAGCTCGCCCGCGGCGATGGCCTCGGCGTTGGCGGCGTTGAAGCGTTCGGCGAAGGCGTTGTAGGCGGCCACCAGCTCGGCGTTGGAGATGGCGTGCTCGGGGGTGTGCAGGCCGGTGGCGGCGATGACGGCGTTGGTCAAGAAGAGTCCCTATCGCTCGGGCCCGCGCCGCCTCGCGGCTTGAGGGGGCGTGTCCGTGTCGTTGACGAAGGGCATCAATAGGACGGCGGGGGCGTCCGGTCGAGACTGGCGCGGATTCCGGTCCACCAGCGGGCGATCTGGTTGGCGGGCGCGCGGGGCGGCGGGAGGTCGCGGGCGGCGATCAGGGCGTCCACCAGATCCTCGGCCTCGCAGGGCCAGCCGCCCGGCGCCACATAGACCGGGTAGAGGATGAGGGCGGCGGCCACCAGGTCGTCCAGGGTCGCCCGGCGTGTGCGGCGAGGGCAGGGGACGCGGTCCTCGGTCAGGCCCCAGCCGGCGAAGAACGGCGCGCCGTAGGTGGTCACCGGCTTGCCGCGCAGCAGGGCCTCGAAGCCGGACAGGGAGGTCAGGGTGGCCAGACGGTCGGCGTGGTCCAGACACTGGATGATGTCGAGACCGTCGGCCGAGGCGTCCACGGCGTCCAGCGCCGCGCCGTCCAGCAGACCGGGGCGGTTGCCCGCCAGCACGTCGGGGTGGTTCTTGTAGATCAGGAAAGCGTCCGGATAGTCGGCCCGCACCGCGGCCACCAGCCCGGCGTTGGTGCGGATGTGGGCGCAGCCCCTGAGGATCGACTGGTCGTTCTCCACCTGGCCGACGATCAGGATGCGGTCGCGGTCCCTGGGCCAGGCGTCGAAAGCGCCGGACGGGGCGGGCAGGTTGTATTTGCTCAGACCCGCCGAAACGATCCGCTGTCGCAGGCGGGCGGCGCGGGCCAGCAGGGCGGGGGCGAAGCCGCCCTGTTCGATCAGGGTCTCCAGCCGCGAGGGCCGGGTGGCGTCGTAGTAGACGCCCAGATCATCCAGGGTGACCGACAGGGCGCCGACGAAGTCCGAGCCGAGCCCGCGCGAGCGGATGAAGCCGTCCTCCATGCGCAGGACCTCGCCGGTGAAGCCCTCGGTCGCCTGCTCGAAGTCGGCGCCGGTGCGCGAGGCCCAGCAGACGATGCGGCCGCCCTCGGCCTCGGCGGCGGTCCGGGCGCGGGCGGCGGAGGCGAAATAGCGCACCGGCCCTTTCGGCGAGTTCAGCAGGCGGCGCACGGGCGGGCGCTTGGCCGGGGCGAAGGCGACGCAGGCGTTGAGCCCCGCCAGCCGGTCGGCCCGGTCGCGCAGGGCGATCAGGCGCTCCAGCGCCTGCTCCGCCTCGCAGGCGCGGCCGGTGACGGGGTCCACATAGCGGGCGTAGCGGATCAGGGCGGCGGCGGCGATGGACTCGATCTCGCGCAACTGGCCCCGCCGGCCGGTGTCCACGGCATCCGTGGTCAGGCCCCAGCCGGAATAGAAGGGCGCGCCGAAGCAGCGCACCGGCAGGCCCCGGAGCAGCGCCTCCCAGCCCAGGCCGCTGGTGACGGTGTAGACCGCGTCCACATGCGCCAGCAGGTCGGCGGGCCGTACGTCCGTGTCGATCAGGGTGACGTCGCCCAGACGGTCGGCGGGGATGCAGCCCTGTTTGCGTCCCGCCGCCACAGCCGGGTGGCGCTTGACGATGAGCTGGGCCCCGGGCTCGTCGCGGCGCGCGGCGTCCAGCATGTCCGTGAAGGCCTGCGGCGAGGCCAGGCCGAAGGCGATGGAGGCGTCGCCGCGGGTCTGGTCCACGACCAGGACGCGGCGGCCCGGCTTCAGCAGGGACCGGTCCAGCGGACCGCCCATGTTGGTCTTGGAGACGCCGCTCTCCACGATCCGGTCGATCAGGGCGCGGGCGCGGGCGCGCAGGTCGGGCGACATCCAGAGGGGGGCCCCGGCGATCAGCTGCTCCAGCCGCGAGGGCCGGGTGGCGTCGTAGTAGATGCCGAGATCGTCGGCCACGAGGCTGAGCGATGCGGCGCCGGCCTCGCCCAGACCGACGGAACGGAGCAGGCCGTCCTCCAGCGCCACATAGAGGACGCCGTGTTTGTCGGCCCAGCGGCGGCCATGGGCGGCGGTGGGCTTCATGCCCCAGCCCAGCACCGCCCGGACGTCGCGGCCCGGCAGGGCGCGCAGGTCGTACGCCGGCAGGAAGGCCGCAAGGTTGGGCAGGCGGCGTACGCCGGGCGCGCAGACCCAGGCGGGGACGCGCGCGCTCACCGGACCTGGGCCCGGTCCCAGCCCCCGGCGAAGGCCCGGGCCATGCGGCGGGCGGTCACGTCCTGCATGGCGGGGTTATGGTAGCTGCCGTTGATCTGGGTGCGGTGGAGCACATGCTCGCGGAAGCGGACGTAGAGGTCGTGGTCGGGGCGGCGGGGCGCGCTCCAGAAGCCCGACAGGGGCTGCTGGTCCGTCAGGCCCTCGAAGTCGAAGAACGCCTGCCCCAGCACCTTGACCGGGGTGCCGAAGCCCACGGCCGAGAGGGCGGCGGTGGAGTTGTTGACCACCATGCCCAGGGAGGCCCGGCACAGGGCGGCCAGGTTGCCGCCGTCGATGAAGTCCACGCGTGCCTCGACCGCGTGGCGCCGCGCCAGCCGCCGCACCACCGCCCGATAGTTCACCAGGCCGGGGTCCAGCGGGTGGTTCTTGACCACCAGCCGGGCCTGCGGCGGGGCGCTGGCGGCGAAGTCGGCGACCACGTGCTCAAGGAAGGCGGTGTTGGTGGCGTAGTCGGAGTAGCGCAGCAGGGTCGTGTCGCCCTCGCGCTGGAGGCAGGCGATGAAGAAGGGGCCCCGGGCGGCGATGGCGTCGGCGTCGGTGTCGAGCGGCGAGGCCATGCGCAGCTTCAGATAGCGCCAGGCGTGGCCGCCGGCCTGGACCAGGGCGTGACGGGCGTAGGGCCGCACGTAGCGGGGGAACAGCAGACGGCCCGCCACCTGCACCGTGTGGTACAGCGCCAGGTTCCAGACGTGGTGCGGCAGGATGGTCCCGGCGTCCTGGAACGGCGGCTCGCGGGGCGCCGGGGCCGGATAGCCGTCGGCCGAGCGGGGCAGGGTGGAGCGGGCGTTGACGCCGTTCCGCTCCATGGTCACCCAGTGGGGGCGGAAATAGCCGTTCTCGATGACCCAGACGGAGGCCTTCAGGCGATCCGTCTGTTCGATCACGGTCTGGTTGTAGATGCCCGCCTCGCCGAACAGGACGAGGTCGGTGTAGTCCTCGGCCAGTCCCGGCAGGGCGTGGGGCCAGGCGTCGCCGCCGCGGCGGAATTTCACCGCGTCGCGGGAGCCCCAGTCCAGAAGGTCGCCGGCGTTGAAGATCATGCGGCGGACCACCGCGCCGTTGGCGCGCAGGACGGCGGCGAGCTTGCGGGAATAGGAGCCGAACGGGGCGGAGATGATCAGGAAGCGCCGCCCGGCCAGACCCGGGATGGCTTCAGACGGCTCGTCGCTGGCGAGCGGATCGGCGCCGGCGGTCGGGGATGGCGAGACGACTGACAATGAGACCTGGAGCCTGATGATAACGAGTCTGTGAGGTCTTAGAGTGTTCCGGCGAGATCGCGCAAGGCGAGCATGTCGCGGGCGCGGGCCAGATGCAGCCGTTCGGTCATGGCGCCCTGCACCCGGATGACGCCTTTTCCGGCGCTGGCCGCGTCGTCGAAGGCGGCCACGACCGCCTCGGCCCAGGCGATTTCGTCGGCCGACGGAGAGAAGGCGGCGTTGGCCTCGGCGATCTGGCGGGGGTGGATCAGGCTCTTGCCGGCGAAGCCGTAGAGCCGGCCCTGGCGGCATTCGGCCGCGAAGCCGGCCTCGTCGTCCAGGGCGTTGAAGACCCCGTCGATGGGGGACAGGCCGTGGGCGCGGGCGGCGGCGACGGTCAGGCCCATGGCCGTCTTCAGCGGCTCGCGGTCCGGCGCCGCGCCGCAGCCCAGCATGGCCGCCAGATCGTTCACGCCCAGCATCAGGGCGGCGAGGCCGGGCGTGGCGGCGATGGCGTCCAGATGGAACAGGGCCCCGGGCGTCTCGACCATGGCCCACAGGGCGGCGCCGCCCGGCAGGCGCGCGGTGAAGGCGTGGGCCTGATCGGCGGTGGACACCTTGGGCGCGACGATGAAGGCGGGCGATGCGGCGGCCAGGGCCGCCAGATCGGCGGCCCCCCCGTCGGTGTCCAGACCGTTGACCCGCACCCCCACCTCACGCGCCTGAAAGCCGCCCTGCCGCAGGGCCGCGACCGCGGCGCTCCGGGCCGCGGCCTTGTCGTCGGGGCCGACGGCGTCCTCCAGATCCAGCACCACCACGTCGCAGGGCAGGGTGCGGGCCTTCTCCACTGCACGGGGATTGGAGGCGGGCAGGAAGAGGACGCTGCGGCGGGGCGTCATGGCTCAGACCCGGCCGGTGACGGGGATCAGGGCCCCGGTGACCGCGCGGGCGGCCGGGGAGGCCAGAAACAGCATGACGGCGGCCAGGTCGGCGGGCTTGACCCACCTGTCCGCGTTCGCCTCGCCCATGTCGGCCCGGTTGGCGGGGGTGTCGATGATGGAGGGCAGGACGGCGTTGACGGTGACGCCAGTGTCCTTGAGCTCCTCGGCGAGGGACTCGGTCAGGCGATGGACGCCGGCCTTGGAGGCGGCGTAGGCCCCCATGCCGGCGGCGGCCTTCTGCGCGCCCGCGGCGCCGACATTGATGATGCGGCCGTCCGGGGCCTGTTTGAGGAAGGGCAGGGCGGCGCGGCTGGCGTTCAGGGCCGTCGTCACATTCAGGGCGTGCATGCGGCCCCAGGCGGCGGGATCGCCGTCCTCAAGGGTCTGCCAGACGAAGCCGCCGGCGATGTTGAGCAGGGCGTCCACGCGGCCGAGGCGATCGGCGACCGCCTGCATGGCCTGCTGCGCCTGACCAGGCTCGGTGAGGTCGACGCCGGAGAGCGTCATGTCGGCGCCCTGGGTCTCCTGACGGGCATGGTCGATGACCGCGACGGTCCAGCCCGCTTCGCCCGCCGCCTTCGCGACGGCGGAGCCGAGGGCGCCGTGGCCTCCGGTGATGACGATGACGGGTCGGGACATGGGCAGGCTCCTTCAAGGCGTTATGTCTCGTCGTCCGCTCACCCCAGCGAAGGCTGGGGTCCAGATGGCGAGCATCTAAAGGGGATGACGGGGCCGCGCCCATCTGTCCAGTCGTGGAGCCCTGCGATCTGGGCCCCAGCCTTCGCTGGGGTGAGCGGCGTAACGGAGAAGCGACTCTATTTTGCCGACCACCGCGCCAGCACCGCCTCGCCGTTCTCTCCGGCCTTCGCGGGCGGCCCCTGAATCTGGCCGGGGGTGCGGGAGAAGCGCGGGGCGGGGGCGGGCTGGGTGACGCCGAAGGCCTCGGTGAAGCTTTCCCGGGCGGCCAGATGCGGATGGGCCGGGGCCTCGTCCAGGGACAGGACCGGGGCGAAACAGGCGTCCGTGCCTTCCAGCAGGGCGGTCCAGTGGTCGCGGGGTTGGGTCAGGAAGACGGCGGCCAGCTCGGCGGCCTGTTGCTCCATGTCGCCGGCGGGGCGGGGCGGGAGACCGAGGCGGGTGCGCAGCTCCAGATAGAAGTGGGGCTCCAGCGGCCCGACCGAGACATGGCGGCCGTCGGCGCAGGCGTAGGTGCGGTAGAAGGGCATGGCGCCGTTCAGCAGGCCCTCGCCCCGCGTCATGCTGGTGAGGCCGTCGTGGGTCAGCCAGCTGAACACCCCCATGAGGGAGACGGTCCCGTCCACCACCGCCGCGTCGATCACCTGGCCCCGGCCCGAGGTCTGGCGCTCGTGCAGGGCGGCGAGGACGCCCATGGCCAGATAGAGCGCGCCGCCGCCGTAGTCGCCCACCAGATTGAGGGGCGGGACCGGATCGCCGCCCTTCGGTCCGATGGCGTCCAGGGCGCCGGTGACGGCGATGTAGTTGATGTCGTGGCCCGCCGCGTGGGCCAGCGGCCCGGTCTGGCCCCAGCCGGTCATGCGGCCGTAGATCAGGCGCGGATTGGCGGCCAGCGCCTCATCCGGGCCGAGGCCCAGCCGCTCCATGACGCCGGGGCGGAAGCCCTCGATCAGCACGTCGGCGGCGGCGAGGGCCCGCAGGGCGGCGGCGCGGTCGGTCTCGGCCTTCAGGTCCAGCGCCAGCGAGCCGGCCCGGCCGCGCGCGGTGACGTCATGGGGCGCCGCGCCCCCGTTCGGGCGGTCGATGCGCAGCACCTCGGCGCCCAGATCGGACAGCAGGGTGGCGCAGAAGGGCGCCGGGCCGATGCCGGCGAACTCCACGACGCGCAGACCGTTCAACGGACCCTGGCCCATGCGATTCCTCCCGTTTCGTTTCGCTACGGATAGCGCAGGTTGCGCCTTGCGTCGCGGGATGCGAGATCGCCTGCAGCATACGGAGACCCCCATGGCCCAGACGTCCGGCAAGACCCTCGCCGCCTTCCTGAACGCCCAGTCTGCGCCCGACAGCCTGAAGGGGCTGATCGCCGGGATCGCCCAGGGTTGCGTGCGCATCAGCCATGCGGTGCGTCAGGGCGCGACGGCGGACATGCTGGGCACCGCAGGCGACACCAATGTGCAGGGCGAGGTGCAGAAGACGCTGGATCTGGCCGCCGACGACATCATGATGGACGTGTGCCGCGCCGCGCCGGGCGTCGTGGCCGTGGCCTCGGAGGAGCAGGACGACATCGTGCCGGTGGGCCAGGTGGGGCCGGGCGAGGGCTGGCTGGTGCTGTTCGATCCGCTGGACGGGTCCAGCAACATCGAGGTGAACGTGTCCATCGGCACCATCTTCTCGGTCCTGCCCGCGCCGACGGCGGAGACGCCGCGCGATCCTGTGGCCGGGGATTTCTTCCAGCCGGGGCGCAATCAGGCCGCGGCGGGCTATGTGGTCTACGGCCCCCAGACCCTGCTGGTGTTCACCCTGGGCGACGGCGCGTTCGGCTTCACCCTGGAGCCGGTCAGCGGCGAATGGGTGCTGACCCACGACCGCATCGCGGTTCCGACGGAGACGAAGGAATTCGCCATCAACGCCTCGAACCAGCGCCACTGGCATCCGCCGGTGCAGCGCTACATCGCCGACTGTCTGGCGGGGACCACGGGCCCGCGCGGCAAGGATTTCAACATGCGCTGGGTGGCGTCCATGGTGGCGGACGTGAACCGCATCATGATGCGCGGCGGGGTGTTCCTGTACCCGGCCGACCGCAAGGACCCGTCCAAGCCGGGCCGCCTGCGCCTGATGTACGAGGCGGCGCCCATGGCCATGGTCATGGAGCAGGCGGGCGGCGCGGCCAGCGACGGAACCAAGGCCATGCTGGACGTGGTCCCGGGCGCCCTGCACCAGCGGGTGCCGGTGATGCTGGGGTCGAGGGCGGAGATCGAGATGTTTCTGACCTACGTCTAGGTCTTCCTCACTCCGTCATCGCCGGGACAAGCCCGGCGATGACGGATGAGAGCTAGTGCGCCGCGCCCTCGGGCAGGTGGGCCTTGTCGTGGCGGCCGGTGCGGGCGACCAGGGTCCGGGCGGCGGCGTTCATGCCGTAGACCTCGACCTTCACGCCCCGGCGGCGATAGCGGAACACCACCTTGTCCACGGCGGCGACGGCGGTGATGTCCCACAGGTGGGCGTCGCTCAGGTCGATGACCACGCGCTCGGGCTGGCCGTGATACTCGAAGGCCGCCGCGAACAGGTCCGCCGAGACGAAGAAGACATGGCCGCGCACGGTGTAGCGGCGCACCTGATCGGTGCTGTCTTCGGCCTCGACCACCTTGATCATCTTGCCCAGGCGGCGGATGAAGAAGACGGCCGACAGGACCACGCCCAGCACCACGCCCTTGGACAGGTCGTGGGTCAGGACCACGGTGAGCGTCGTGGCGATCATGACGATGGAGGACTGCATGGGCGTGGAGCGCAGCCGCCGCACCGAGCCCCAGTCGAAGGTGCCGATGGACACCATGATCATCACGGCCACCAAGGCGGCCATGGGAATCCGCGCCACCCAGTCCTGCAGCACCAGGATCAGGAACAGCAGGAACAGGCCGGCCCACAGGGTGGACAGGCGTCCGCGCGCGCCGGAGGTGACGTTGATGATGGACTGGCCGATCATGGCGCAGCCGGCCATGCCGCCGAACAGGGGCGACAGGATGTTGGCGATGCCCTGACCGCGGGACTCCATGTCCTTGTCCGACGGGGTGTCGGTGATGTCGTCCAGCAGGTTGGCGGTGAGCAGGGACTCCAGCAGGCCGACGAAGGCCAGGGTGGCCGCCACCGGGCCGATGATGGCCAGGGTCTCCCACGTCAGGGGCACGTTGGGCAGGTGGAAGACGGGCAGGGTCGAGGGCATCTGGCCCATGTCGCCCACGGTGCGCACGTCGATGTTCAGCCACATGGCCAGGCCGGCCAGCACCACGATGGCGATCAGGGGCGAGGGCACGGCCCGGGTCAGGCGCGGCAGCAGATAGATGATGGCCAGGCCGCCCGCGACCATGGCGTACGTCTGCCAGTTGGCGCCGATCAGCTCGGGCAGCTGGGCCATGAAGATGAGGATGGCCAGGGAGTTGACGAAGCCGGTCATCACCGAGCGTGAGACGAACTTGATGTAGCGCCCCAGTTTCAGCACCCCGACGATGATCTGGAACACCCCGGTCAGGATGGAGGCGGCGAACAGATACTCGAGCCCGTGGTCGCGCACGAGGGTGACCATCAGCAGGGCCATGGCGCCGGTGGCGGCCGAGATCATGGCCGGGCGGCCGCCGACGAACGAGATGGTCACGGCGATGACGAAGCTGGCGTACAGCCCCACCGCCGGATCGACCCCGGCGATGATGGAGAAGGCGATGGCCTCGGGGATCAGGGCCAGGGCCACGACGGTGCCCGCCAGCAGGTCGCGGCGGGGGTTGGCGAGCCATTCCTGGCGCGCGAGGGAGATGATCTTCATGGGTCGTCCGTAAAGGACCAGCGGACCCGTCGCCCCGTCACGGCGTGGGTCTGTCCGCTGTCGGCGGGTCAGCCTGTGGTGTGTCCGGGGGATGGGCGCCCGGCGTAGCCACCCGGATCAGGTCCGGGTCCGACGAAGCGCCCCTATGCCTTGTGCGGCGCAGCAAGGCAACCGCCGAACGGCGCCATCAGCCGTCGTTCACCACCTTGCGGTCCAGGGCGGCGTTGTCGTCGAAGGTGGCCCAGCCCTTGCCGCCCGGCGGCTGGGGCAGGCCCTCGCGGATGTGGTCGGCGGGGTTGGGGTCGATGTTGCGGCCCTGACGGTGCAGGTGCGACTTGGCGATCATGTTGGCGGTGATCGGCGCCGTCAGGAACAGGAACAGGGCGATCAGCAGCTCGTGGGCCGAATAGGTCCCCTCCATGGCCGGGAAGAAGATCATGGAGGCGATCAGGCAGGCGCCCACGCCCAGGGTGGTGGCCTTGGTGGGCCCGTGCAGGCGCGTCATCAGCGATGGCAGGCGCGCCAGCCCCCAGGAGCCTACAAGCAGGAAGGCGCCGCCCACGACCAGCAGGCCGGCGATGAGGTATTCGGCGATCATCTCGAGCATGGGCGTCATTCCACGATGTCCCCGCGCAGGAGGAATTTGGAATAGGCGACGGTGCCCAGGAAGCCGACCATGGCCAGCAGCAGCGCGGCCTCGAAATAGTCGGCGGTGCGCTCCCACAGGCCGAACAGCACCACCATGGCGATGATGTTGATGGTCAGGGTGTCGAGGGCCAGGATGCGGTCGCCGCTGGTGGGGCCGCGCAGCAGGCGGAACAGGTTCAGCGCCATGCCCAAGGCCACGCAGCCGATGGCGAACCCGAGGGCGTATCCAATGGGGCTCATGGGAAGATCCTCAGCAGGCGGGCCTCGTAGCGGGCCTTGATGCGGGCGATCTCGGCCCCGGCGTCGTCCACGTCCAGAATGTGCACCAGCAGGGCGCGGCCGTCGGCGGAGATGTCGGCGGAGACCGTGCCCGGCGTCAGGCTGATGGTGGCGGCCAGGGCGGTGATGGCCTCGGGCGAGCGCAGCTCGGTGGGGATCACCAGCCAGCGCGAGCGCAGATCCCGGTTGCGGCGGAACAGGATGATCCAGGCCACCTGGAAATTGGCGATGACGATGTCCCACAGCACGATGGCCACATAGCCCCACAGGGCCGGGCCGAAGCGCATGCTTGGATTGCCCGGCCAGAAGCGGCTGGTGATCAGGGGGATGGCCACGGCGAAGACGACGGCCAGCAGCAGGCCGCCCCAGCTGAGACTGTTCAGCAGCAGCATCCACACCACCACCAGCATCAGCGACAGGGCGGGGTGGGGCAGGAGGCGCTGCAGCAGGGGAGCGCGCGGGGCGGCCGGAAGCGTGCTCACGACGAACCTCCCATGACCGTGGTGATGTAGGCGTCGCGGCTGAACAACTGGGCCGCCGTGGCGTCCGTGTAGGCCGTCAGGGGGCCGGCGAAGACCGCCGATGCGGCCAGCAGGGCGATGAAGCCCGCCGCCACCGCCAGGGCCGGGCCGCCGCCGTAGACGTGGCCGGCGTGGCAGTCGCCCTCCACCGCCGCGCTCTTCCAGAAGATCCGGCTGCCGGCGCGGGCGAAGCCGAGGATGCCGATGACCGTGGTGACCAGGATGACGGCCCAGATCCAGTAGCCGCCCGGCGCGTCGCGCACCCCGTCCAGGATCAGCAGCTTGCCCAGGAAGCCCGACAGGGGCGGCAGGCCCACCATGGCGACGGCGGCGAGGAAGAACAGGCCCGACAGCGTCTCCACGTGCTGGAAGCGGGGGCCCACATTGACGGCGTCGCCGTACTCGCCCCGGCGCACGGCGATCAGGTCCACCACCAGGAACAGGGCGGCGGCCGCCAGGGTCGAGTGGACCGTGTAGTAGAGCGCCGCCGACAGGGCGTCCGGCTGGAACACCGCCACGGCCGACAGCAGGGTCCCCATGGAGCCCACCACCGCGAAGGCGGCGAGATCGCGCAGGCCCCTGGCCGCCAGCACCCCGAAGAAACCGATCGCAATGGTGATCAGGGCGGCGGGCAGCATCCAGTCGGCCGGGGCCCAGGCGGCCGCCTGGGCGTCGTCGCCGAAGACCAGGGTGGTGACGCGGATGATGGCGTAGGCGCCCACCTTGGTCATGATGGCGAACAGGGCCGCCACCGCGCCGGAGGTGGAGGCGTAGGTGCGCGGCAGCCAGAAGTGCAGCGGGACCAGCGCCGCCTTCAGCGCGAAGACGGTGATCAGCAGCAGGGCCGCGGCCTTGATCAGGGCCTGATCGCCCTCGGGGGCGGCGGCCACGCGCAGGGCCATGTCGGCCATGTTGAGGGTGCCGGTGACGCCGTACAGCATGCCCACCGCCACCAGGAAAAGGGTGGAGCCCGCCAGGTTGATGATGACGTACTGGACCCCCGCCTTGAGCCGGGCGGCGCCCTGGCCGTGCAGCATCAGGCCGTAGGAGGCGATCAGCAGCACCTCGAAGAAGACGAACAGGTTGAACAGGTCGCCGGTGAGGAAGGCCCCGTTCAGACCCAGCAGCTGGAACTGGAACAGGGGATGGAAATGCCAGCCCTTGCGGTCCAGCCCGGTGGCGATGGCGTAGATCAGCACGCCCAGCGCCACCACCGAGGTCAACAGCACCATCATGGCCGACAGCCGGTCCAGCACCAGCACGATGCCGAAGGGCGCGGACCAGTCGCCCAGGGCGTAGGCGACCACCTCGCCGGCGGCGGCGTGGGCGGTCATGACCCCGCCGAGCGCCACCAGCGCCACGCAGACCGCCAGGGTGGTGACCCGCGACAGGGTCAGGCGGTGGCGCATGACCAGCAGGATCAGGGCCGCCGCGAGGGCCGGAATGATGACGGGCGCGATGACCCAGGGCGCGATGGCGGAGGGGGTCATGACCGCGTCTCCCCCTCGTCGACGGCCACGTCGGGCAGGCCGTCCACCTGGTCCGTGCCGGTCTCCAGATAGGCGCGCAGGGCCAGGATCACCACCAGGGCGGTCATGCCGAAGGCGATGACGATGGCGGTCAGCACCAGGGCCTGGGGCAGGGGGTCCGTGTAGCCGCTGGCGGCCTTGTCGTAGATGGGCGGCTGGTCCACCACCACCCGGCCCATGGCGAACAGGAAGACGTTGATGGCGTAGGACAGGAACGCCAGCCCCAGCACCACCGGGAAGGTGCGGCGGCGCAGCAGCAGATAGACGCCCGCCGCGGTCATCACGCCGATGGCGGTGGCGATCAGGAACTCGAGGCTCATGGCTTCGCCTCCGTGGACGGCTCACGGGAGGGATTGATGTCCATGGCGTGTTCCGATGGCTCCAGCTTCTCGGCGCGCTGGGCCACGCGGGAGAGCTGGGCCAGGGCCAGCATGACCGCGCCCACCACCGTCATGGCCACGCCCACGTCGAACAGCATGGCGGTGGCCAGCTCGAACTCGCCCACCACCGGCAGGTGGAAATAGTCGAAGGCGCTGGTCAGGAACGGCTCGCCGAACAGCAGGGCGCCGAGGCCGGTCAGGCCCGCGATCAGCACGCCCCAGCCGATCAGGTTGTGCTGGTCGGCGCGCAGGCGGGCGTTGGCCCAGCCCCAGCCCGAGGCCATGAACTGCATCAGCAGGGCGATGGAGAACACCAGTCCGGCGATGAAGCCGCCGCCGGGCTCGTTGTGGCCGCGCAGAAAGATGTAGAGCCCCGCCATGAGGGCCAGCGGCAGCAGCATGCGCGTGGCCACCACCAGCATCATCGGGTGGCGCTCGGGCGAACGGATCAGGTCCGGCGTCCAGCCGGCCAGGCGACGGCCCGCCTCGCCGCGGTCGGCGGTGTCCAGCAGGGCGAAGATGGCCAGGGCGGCGATGCCCAGGACGATGATCTCGCCGAAGGTGTCGAAGCCCCGGAAGTCCACCAGGATGACGTTGACCACATTGGTCCCGCCGCCGCCGGAATAGCTGTTCTCCCAATGGAAGCGGGAGATGGACGCCATGCCGTCGCGGGTCATGACGGCCCAGGCCGCGGCGCCGACGCCGAGGCCGCTGGTCACGGCCAGCAGGCCGTCGCGCAGCTTGCGCGGGACCGAGCTCTCGACCGGAGACTCCTTGGGCAGCAGGTTCAGGGCCAGCAGCAGCAGCAGGATGGTCACCACCTCCACCGAGATCTGGGTCAGGGCCAGGTCCGGCGCGGACAGGTAGACGAAGGTCAGGGAGACGACCGAGCCCACCACGCTGATGAAGATGAGGGACAGGAAGCGGGCCCGGTGGGCGACGACCACGGCGGCGGTGGCGGCCACCAGGACGGCCCAGCCGATCCAGGCCACCGGCGCGGCGGCGATGACCTGGCGCGCGCCCGGGCCATGGCTGGCGGTGAAGAAGCCGGCCAGACCCACCACCACGGCGGTCCCCACAAAGAAGGCCAGGTAGCGCTGCAGGGAGCCGTTGTGGACCCTCAGGGTCAGGCGGCGGCAGGCGGCGGCCAGGGTCTCGACGACGGCGTCGAACAGGACCTTGGCCTCGGGCGCGCCGATGCGGGCCCAGACCGCCTCCAGATTGCGGTGCCGCCACAGCAGCAGGGCGCCGCCGGCCACGGCGATGATGCTCATGAACAGGGCCGGGGTGACGCCGTGCCACAGGCTGAGCGAATAGTACGGCAGGTCCGCGCCGATCACGGCCCCGGCCACAGCCGCCACGATGGGGCCGGCGACCAGGGCGGGCAGCAGGCCGATCAGCACCACCAGGGCCGTCAGGACCGCGGGCGGTCCCCACAGGCCGACGCCCGGATCGTGGGGCGTCTTCGGATAGTCGTCCCGCTTCGGGCCGAAATAGACGTGGATGATGTAACGCAGCGAATAGGCCACCGAGAGGGTGGCGCCCAGGGTCGCCAGCACCGGGAACACCCACGGCTGGCCCAGCCAGACGGTGTGCCACGCTTCCTCCAGCATCATCTCCTTGGAGATGAAGCCGTTCAGCGGCGGGACGCCCGCCATGGACAGGCCCGCGATCAGGGCCAGTGTCCCGGCGACGGGCATGAGGCTGAACAGCCCGCCCAGACGCTTGATGTCGCGGGTCCCGGCCTCATGGTCGACGATGCCCGCGTTCATGAACAGGGCGGCCTTGAAGGTGGCGTGGTTGATGATGTGGAACACGCCGACCACCGCCGCGACGGGCGTGCCCAGGCCGAACAGCATGGTCAGGAAGCCCAGGTGGCTGACCGTGGAATAGGCCAGCAGGCCCTTCAGGTCGTCCTTGAACAGGGCGATGCAGGCGGCGACCACCATGGTGACAAGACCCGTGGTGGCCACGATCAGGAACCAGGCGTCGGTGCCCGCCAGCACCGGCCACAGCCGCGCCAGCATGAAGACGCCCGCCTTCACCATGGTGGCCGAATGCAGATAGGCGCTGACCGGCGTGGGCGCGGCCATGGCGTGGGGCAGCCAGAAGTGGAACGGGAACTGGGCCGACTTGGTGAAACAGCCGCCCAGGATCAGGATCAGGGCGGGCAGGTACAGCGGCGAGGCCTGGATCGCCTCGCGGTTCTGCAGGATCACGGTGAGGTCGTAGGACCCGGCGATGTTTCCCAGGATCATCAGGCCGCCGATCAGGCTGAGCCCGCCCGCCCCGGTGACGGTCAGGGCCATGCGCGCGCCCTGGCGCCCCTCGGGCAGATGCCGCCAGAAGCCGATCAGCAGGAAGGACGACAGGCTGGTCAGCTCCCAGAACACGAGCAGGAGCAGGACGTTGTCCGACAGGACGATGCCCAGCATCGCGCCCTGGAACAGCAGCAGATAGGTGAAGAACCGCCCCATGGGGTCGGCCCTGGACAGGTAGAACCGGGCGTAGATGATGATCAGCAGGCCGATGCCCAGGATCATGCCGGCGAACATCAGACCCAGCGGGTCGAGGAAGAAATTGGCGTTCAGGCCCAGCGACGGAATCCAGTCGATGCGGGCCTGGATCACCTCGCCCGCCATGACCGCCGGGGCCAGGGAGGCCAGGAGGATGATGGCCGTCAGGGTCACCAGTCCGGCCGCCAGGGCGCAGGCGTCGCGGCCCGCCCGGATCGCCAGGGCGGGGGCCAGGGCGCCGATCAGCGGCAGGACGGCCAGGAAGGCAAGCAGCAAGGCGGCTCCTCGGAATCAGCCCGGAACTACGATCACCCGTTCCCGAAGCCGTTTTGCTAGCGGGTAACCGCAGTGTTTAGAAGAGCCGAGCGTCCGATTTCGCCGCGCCGTGACCGGCTCGCGCGCGAGAAGAATAGAGAGTGACCGCCATGTCGAAAATCGCTGTTCTGTTCGTCTGTCTGGGCAACATCTGTCGTTCGCCGCTGGCGGAAGCGGCCTTTCGGGTCGAGGCGGAACGGCTGGGTCTGGCTGTCGAGGTCGATTCGGCGGGCACAGGCGGCTGGCATCAGGGCGAGCCCCCGGACCCCCGGGCCCAGGCGGCCGCGCGCCGGAACGGCGTGGACATCGGCGGCTATCGCGCGCGTCAGGTGAGGACGGATGACTTCGTCCGCTTCACCCACATCGTGGCCATGGACGCCGACAACCTGGCCGATCTCGACCGCCTGAGGCCGCCGGGGGCGCAGGCCGAACTCAGCCTGATGCTGGCGCACGCGGGCCGCTCGGGCGAGGCGGTCGAGGATCCCTACTATGGCGGCGATGACGGGTTCGATGTGACCTGGAGCGACGTCAGCGCGGCGGCGCGCGGGCTGGCCCAGGCTCTGCGGCATGGCGGCGCTTGACTCCGAAGGGTTCCCGGCACAGGGAAGACGGGCTCTCGCGGGAGAGATCGAGGTTCTGATTCCGGACCTCGGAGCCGAAGGCGCAACCGCCCCGGAAACGCTCAGGCAAAAGGACCGCGACGGCTCAGGAACGCTGGAAAGCAGCCTTCGGGCTCGCCGACGGAGCAAGCCCCGGATTCGCTCCGGGGCGGAATCTCTCAGGCTTCAGGACAGCGGGGGCGCGTGACGGGCGAAGCTTCGCCCGGCGCGCCGCCGACCCACCCCAGCCGGAGCGTGCCCATGACCGAACAGACCCTGAAGACCACGCCGCTCAACGCCGCGCACCGCGCGCTGGGCGCGCGCATGGTGCCCTTCGCGGGCTATGACATGCCGGTCCAGTATGAGGGCGTGCTGGCCGAGCACCGCTGGACCCGCGAGCACGCGGGCCTGTTCGACGTGTCGCACATGGGCCAGGCGAAGCTGACCGGCGCCGACGCCGTGGCCCAGTTCGAGCGCTTCGTGCCCGGCGACTACGGGATCCTGAAGGCGGGCCGCCAGAAATACTCCCTGCTGCTGAACGACCAGGGCGGGATCATGGACGACCTGATGGCGGGCAAGCCCGACCACGACGGCCTGTTCATCGTGGTCAACGCCGCGTGCAAGGACGCCGACTTCGCCCACATCGAGGCGGGGCTTCAGGGCGACGCGACGCTGACCCGGCTGGAAGACCGCGCCCTGCTGGCCATCCAGGGACCCGAGGCGGCCGAGGTGATGGCGGCGCACGAGCCGGTGCTGGCCGACTTCGGCTTCATGGACTGCGCGCGGCTGATGCTGTTCGGGGCGGACTGCTTCGTGTCGCGCTCGGGCTACACCGGCGAGGACGGCTACGAGATTTCGGTTCCGGCGGACCAGGCCGAGCGCATCTGGAACACCCTCCTGCAGGACGCGCGGGTCAAGCCCATCGGTCTGGGCGCGCGGGACTCGCTGCGGCTGGAGGCCGGTCTGCCCCTGTACGGCCACGACGCCGACGAGACCACCAGCCCGGTGGAGGCCGCCCTGACCTTCGCCCTGTCGAAGTCGCGCAAGGAGCGGGCCGACTTCCCCGGCGCCGACCGCATCCTGAAGGAGCTGGACGGCGGCCTGTCGCGGGTCCGCGTCGGCCTGCACGTCAAGGAAGGCGCCCCGGCCCGGGAAGGCGCGGAGATCGCCGACGCGGACGGCAAGGTCATCGGCAAGGTGACCTCGGGCGGGCCGTCGCCGTCGCTCGGCAGGAACATCGCCATGGGCTATGTGCCGCCGGCGTTCTCCGGGATCGGCACGGCCCTGACCGTCATCGTGCGCGGCAAGCCGCTGGCGGCCGAGGTGGTCGCCACGCCGTTCGTCGCCAGCCGCTATTACCGCAAACCCAAGTCCTGAATTCAGGCCCGCAAGGAACAAGCCAATGCGTTACACCAAGGAACATGAGTGGGTTCGCCTCGACGGCGACGTGGCCACCGTCGGCATCTCGAAGCACGCCGCCGATGCGCTGGGCGACGTGGTGTTCGTCGAGACCCCGGAAGTGGGCAAGACCGTGAAGGCGGGCGACAGCTTCGCCGTGGTCGAGAGCGTCAAGGCGGCCTCGGACGTCTACGCCCCCGTCGCCGGCGAGGTGGTCGAGGCCAATGACGCCCTGGCCTCGGCGCCCGAGACCGTCAACGCCGACCCCCAGGGCGACGGCTGGTTCGCCCGCATCAAGGTGGCCGACGCCTCGGCGCTGGACGCCCTGATGGATCAGGCGGCCTACGACCAGTACCTGACCACGCTCTAAGCCCCTTTTCAGCACGGACCTCCCCGCCATGCGCTACCTCCCCCTGACGCCCGACGACCGCGCGGCCATGCTGGCCGCCATCGGGGCGAACTCCGTGGATGACCTGTTCGTGGACGTGCCCCGGGCGGCGCACCGCGACGGCGTCGTGGACCTGCCCCGCGTCATGGGGGAGCTCGAGGTCGAGCGCAGCCTGAAGCGCATGGCCGGCAAGAACACGGTGGCGGGGGACGCGCCCTTCTTCTGCGGGGCGGGGGCCTATCGCCACCATGTGCCGGCGACGGTGGACCACATCATCCAGCGGTCCGAGTTCCTGACCAGCTACACGCCCTATCAGCCGGAAATCGCCCAGGGCACGCTGCAGTATCTGTACGAGTTCCAGACCCAGGTGGCGAACCTGACCGGCATGGGCGTGGCCAACGCCTCGCTCTATGACGGCTCCACCGCCATGGCCGAGGGCGTGCTGATGGCCACGCGGGTCACGCGCCGGAACAAGGCGGTGATCTCGGGCGGGGTGCATCCGCACTATGTGTCGGCCACCGAGACGGTGGTGCACGCCGTGGGGGTCGAGACCCAGGCGCTGGACCCGGCCATCGACGCCGAGGCGGCGGTCATCGACGCCATCGACGGCGACACCGCCTGCGTGGTGGTGCAGACGCCCAACGTGTTCGGCACGGCCACCGACGTGACGAAGATCGCCGAGGCGGCCCAGGCCGCGGGCGCCCTGCTGATCGTGGTGGTGACCGAGGCGGTGTCCATGGGCCTGCTGAAATCGCCGGGCGAGATGGGCGCGGACATCGTGGCGGCCGAGGGCCAGTCCATCGGCAATGCGCTGAACTTCGGCGGGCCGTACATCGGGCTGTTCGCCACCCGCGAGAAGCTGGTGCGCCAGATGCCCGGCCGTCTGTGCGGCGAGACCGAGGACGCGGAGGGGCGGCGCGGCTTCGTCCTGACCCTGTCCACCCGCGAGCAGCACATCCGCCGCGACAAGGCCACGTCGAACATCTGCACCAACTCCGGCCTGTGCTCGCTGGCCTTCACCATCCACATGAGCCTGCTGGGCGAGACGGGGCTGCGCCGCATGGCCCTGCTGAACCACGAAAAGGCGCTGGCCACCCGCGATGCGGTGGCGTCCGTGCCGGGCGTCGAGGTTCTGACCCCGCGCTTCTTCAACGAATTCGCGGTGAAGCTGCCGAAGAACGCCGTCGAGGTGGTCGACGCCCTGGCCGCGCGCGGCGTGCTGGCGGGCGTGCCCTATGGCCGCCTGAACCCC
>JBALUZ010000026.1:0-22357 GCA_036963825.1 Brevundimonas sp. | reverse complement strand
CATGCCGCATGCTCGGCCCACGACGGGCGGCGGCGTCCAGGACGCCCGCCGGACCCCGGGCTCTCAATGCCCGGGCAGCCCCGCTCGACCGGTCCCCCCGCGCGTCCGGCCCTGGCGCCAACGCCTTCCCCCGCGACGGAACCCCAGCAGGGTACGCCCGCGGCGGGCGCGGTCGGAAAAACGGACGAAAAATTCGCGCGGGTCGTTCGGCGGTCACGCATTGGCGTGCGGAAATGCGGGACGACCGCAGCCGGCGCGCCCGCTTTTCAGGCGTCGTCGGCGTCGGACGCGGGCGCAGGAGGCGGCGCCTTGCGGCGGCGGAGATTCGTGCGCAGGGCGGCGGCCAGGCGCGCCGCCCGCTCGGCCTTCGCCTTCTCGGCGGGGGTCGGAGGCTTTTGCGGCGGCGTATCGGGCGGGGTTTTCACCGGGCGATAAAGGCTGGATGCAGGAATGCGATCAAGAGGCGTTTTGGCCTTTGCATCGGGCGAACGTATTGGCTATACGGCCGCTTCCTCAGATTTCGCCGCCGTAGCTCAGTGGTAGAGCGCATCCTTGGTAAGGCTGAGGTCGTGGGTTCGATTCCCCCCGGCGGCACCATCTGAAGCGAAAGGCCCGGACATTGTCCGGGCCTTTTTCGCATCACCAGTTCTGATCGTCGGGAACGGCGGTGACGCCCCGGGTGCGCAGGGCGCGGCTGGTGCGGGCGTCGGCGCCATAGGCGTCCCACGGGTCGGGCGCCCCGAGGTCTGAGGGCGAGCGCAGGCCGTAGCTGTCGTGGCGCGAAGCGGAATAGGGGCTGTAGCCGTAGCCATACGGGCCGTAGCCGTAGCCGCCCTCGCTCTGGCTGTAGTGAAGGCTGATCTCGCCGCTTTCGCCGATGGGGATGGAGACCCCCGCCCCGAAGGCCTGGTAGCCGTGCGAACCGATCCCCGCGCTGATCTCGCCCCGGATGCGGCGCTCGGGCTCGAAGGGGGCGTCATAGTCCAGCGGCCCGTCGCCCGTATCCATCGGTGTGGCCGGCGATGCGCCGATCCAGGCGGCGATCTGTTCGTCGGTGGTCAGGGCGCGGGGCGCGGTGATGGACGGCGCGACCGGCGCGTCCGCCGCGACGGGGGCGGCCACATGGCCGTCGCCCGCCCGGGCCGTGGCGATGGGCTGGTCGGACAGGGCCAGAACGGCGAGGGCGGTCAGGATCATGGCGTTACTCCGTCACCGTCAGGCTGACGGCGGAATGCGGCGGGGTCGTGTCATCCGGGCAGCCGGTCGCCGCGCCCCAGCGGATCGGGCAGGGGCTCGCCATCGGGGGTGAAGCTGAGCGCCGCCGAGTTGATGCAGTAGCGGTCGCCGGTGGGCGGCGGCCCGTCGGGGAAGACGTGGCCCTGGTGGCTGTCGCAGCGGGCGCAGCGGGTCTCGACCCGCACCATGCCGTAAGAGGTGTCGGTGACGGCGCGCACATGGTCGGGGTCCCAGGGCGTGTTGAAGCTGGGCCAGCCGGTGCCGCTTTCGAACTTGGTCTTGGTCTGGAACAGGGGCAGGCCGCACAGGCGGCAGCAGAACACGCCCGCGCGCTTCTCCTCCAGCAGGGTTCCGCAGAAGGGCGCCTCGGTGCCGTGGTTCAGCAGCACGCGGCGCTCCTCGTCGTTGAGGTCATGCTCGAGGATGGCCAGCTGGGTCGCGCTGGGCGGGGTCAGGTCGAAGCCGGAGGCGGAGCGGCGGGGGCTGTGTTCGGTCATGGCGACAAAATGGGGCGCGCGGCCGGGAATTCCAACAGCGTCCCGCCGGTCGGGCTTGGATTGAAAGGTTTCGTTCACCATGTCGGGCTGAAGGTTAACAGGCGCGCCGCGCCTTCTGAGTCGCCAGGACAGTCCCATGCAGACCCGCAATCCGTTTCTCGATGAGTTCGCCAAGCTGACCACCGGCGCCATGGGCCTGGCCCAGGCGGCGGGCGAGGAGGCCCGGGCCGCCTGGCGCGCCCAGGCCGACCGCTTCGTGGCCGATATGGATCTGGTGCGCCGCGACGAGTTCGACGTGCTGAAGGCCGAGATCGCGGCCCTGCGCGCCGAGGTCGCGGAACTGAAAAAGCCCGCTAAAACAGCCGCAAAGACGCCTGGAAAGGGAACGTCCACAGCCGGGGCTCGCCCGAAGGACGCAGCCGGTTGAGCCGAATCTGCGAACACGCCTACCGTCTTCGCATGGGGCGTGAGTCGCTCCATCTCGACACACTCACGCCCTCGGCGAGGGACCGGACAGCTTCATGGACGCACTGACCCCCGACGAGGTCGAAATCCCTTACGACCCGCTCGACGTGGTGGAGCATGTGCTGACGGCCGAGAACCTGCCGTTCGACCGCACCGACCAGGGGGACCTGGCCTTCGCCCTGGCCGGCGACTGGAAGGACTATGAGCTGTGGTTCGCCTGGCGCCCCGAGGGCGACTGTCTGCAACTGTGCTGCTCGCTGGACATCCGGGCGCCCAAGACCCGCCGCGCCGCCGCCTATGAGCTGGCGTCGCGGCTGAACCAGCGCGTCTGGCTGGGCCATTTCGAGGTGTGGAGCGAGGACGGCGAGATCGTGTTCCGCCACGCCCTGGCCCTGCCCCACGGGGAGCGGCCGACCCTGGCCCAGGCGGCCTCCATGATCGACGCCGCCATCGATGCGGCGGACCGCTATTTCCCGGCGTTCGACTATCTCATCCGCGGCGGCAGCGGCGCGCGTGAGGCCATCGACGCCTGTCTGTTCGAAACCGTGGGAACCGCCTGACGCCTTGACGGATCGACCTGTAATTCTGATCGGCTGCGGACGACTGGGGTCGTCCCTGGTCGAAGGGTGGCTGAAGACCGGCGGGCTGGACCCGCGTCAGCTGATCATCGTCACCCCGTCGTCCAAGCCCGTCGCCGAGGCGGCGCGCGGCAAGGGCGCCCTGATCAATCCCGGCGACGATGTGCTGGCCCGCGCGGACCGTGTGATCCTCGGCGTGAAACCGGCCATGTGGCGCCAGGTGGCCGCCGACATGGACGGCAAGCTGGCCCCGGACGCCCTGGTCATCTCCATGATGGCCGGGGTGCGGGCCTCGGCCCTGTCCGAGGGATTCAGGCCCCGACCGGTGGCGCGCGTCATGCCCACCACCAGCATGGCGGTGGGCGAGGGCGTGGCCTCCATCTGGGCGGAAAACGACGCCGATCTGGACAGGGTGCGCGGCCTGTTCGCCCCGGTGGCGAAGGTGGTGGGGCTGGCCGACGACGGGCTGATGGATGCGGCCACGGCCGTGTCGGGCTCGGGCCAGGCCTATTTCTTCGCCTTCGTGGAGGCGCTGACGAAGGCGGGCGTGGAGCAGGGGCTGTCGCCGGAGCAGGCGGAGGCGCTGGCCGCCGGCACCCTGGTCTCGGCCGCGGCCGCCATGAAGCCGGAGGGCGCGCGCGCCGGAGATCTCATCGCGCGCGTGGCCTCGCCCGGCGGCACCACGCGGGCGGCGCTGGACGTCTTCGCCCGGGACGGGGCGCTGGAGCGGCTGGTGTCGGAAGCCGCCGCCGCCGCGGTGGCCCGGGCGGCGGCGCTGTCCGGAAGCTGACCGGGGCGTCGGCGGACCCGGGCGGGCCCGCCTCTATGCCTTCGGCTGCTAGAGCCGGCCTTCGGCCAGCTGGCGCGAGAAGCGCGTGAAGGCGCGCTCCGCATCCTGCCAGGCGCCCTGGTAGCGCGAATCCAGGATGTCGTGGCTGTACCAGTCGTACTCCACCGGCCGCGCCTGGCCGTCGGCGGTGACGACCTCGCCCTCGATGGCGGCGCCGCCGATGCTGAAGCTGCGCATGTAGTCCAGGCCGGGGGTGTCGTTCAGCTGCTGGCGGGTGGGCCGGTTGGGCGCCACGTCGGTCAGCACCAGACGGATGTGCGCCCCGTCATAGGCGGGGTTGGACGCCAGCTCGCGCTCGAGGCGGGCCTCGAGGGCGCGGGCCTGTTCGGTCACCTCGGCCAGGCCGAGCTCCTCGCGGGCCTCGCGGTCGAGCCGCTCTCCGATGGTGACCGTGACGTCCGCGGGCTGGGCGGCGGCGGCGCCCGCGAGGGCCGCGGCGACGCCCGCAGCGGCGAGGAAGGAAAATGTACGCATTGGCAAGCCTCCTGGCGAACCTGAATGACAGCCCCACGATGGAAAGATGCGCTCGATCCCCCGCATCCGCCAGAGGGCGGCGTGCGAATTCGTGACGGAAATTGCGGCTAGCCCGGCAGGCGGATCACGGCCTTCAGCCCGCCCAGGTCGCTGGCGTCCAGGGTGATGTCGCCGCCGTGGCTGCGGGCCACGTCGCGGGCGATGGCCAGGCCCAGGCCCACGCCCTTGGTGTTCTGGTTGCGGGCGTCGTCCAGGCGGGAGAAGGGGCGGAAGGCCTCCTCGCGCTGGGACTCGGGGATGCCCGGGCCGTCGTCCTCCACCGCGATCTCCACCCCGCCGCCGGCCCGGCGCAGGGACAGGTGCACGCGGCCGCCGTGGTCGGCCGCGTTGCCGGCCAGATTGGTCAGGGCGCGGCGGAAGGCGAGGGGGCGGACGGTGGCCTGCACGGCCGGGTCGGGCGCGACGATCTCCACCTGCACGCCGCGCTTGCCGATCTGGACGCCGATGTCCCGGAGCAGGGCCTCCAGGTCGACCGCCCGGGACGCCTCGCCGGCCTCGCCCCGGGCGAAGGCCAGATATTCGTCGATCATGTGCTCCATCTCGTCCAGGTCGCCCTGCATGGCGCGGGTGCGGCGGGTCTGGTCGGCCAGGGCCAGCTCCAGCCGCAGGCGGGTGAGGGGCGTGCGCAGGTCGTGGCTGACCGAGGCCAGCAGCACGGTGCGCTGCTCGATGTGGCGCTGGATGCGCTCGCGCATGTCCATGAAGGCGCGGGCCGCCGAGCGCACCTCGCGGGCGCCGGAGGGCCGGAAGCGGGGGGCGTCGATGCCGCGCCCGAAGTCCTCGGCCGCCTCGGCCAGCCGCTCGATGGCGCGCACCTGGTTGCGGATGAACAGGATGGCCACCGACATCAGCAGCACCGTGGCCAGGGTCAGCCACAGCACGAAGATGTGGCCCTGGGTGGCCACGGCCCGCTCGCGCGGGGCGATGATGCGCAGCACGCCCTGGGGCTGCTGCACCTGGATGTCCACATAGGCCGGATAGCTGGTGGTGCTGAACCAGAACGGGTCGTCCAGCCGCGAGTCCAGGGCCTGGTCCAGGGTGCGGTCCACCACGCCGAAGACGCTGGGGTCGCGGCTGTCGGGCAGGGTCCGGCCCTCCTGCAGGGCGATGGACAGCTGCATGGACCGCTCGGCCCGGTCGGCGATGGTGGCCAGGTTCGACGCGGAGGGATCGTCGCTGTAGCTCTCCACCGCCCAGGCGATCTCGCCGGCCAGGCCCTCGGACAGGCGCGCGGTGACGGTCTGCCAGTGGGCGTCGAAGAAGGCCCAGGTCACCGCCACCTGCATCAGGAACACCGGCAGGATGATGATCAGCAGGGACCGGCCCCACAGGGAGCTGGGCAGCCGCCGCCGGAGGAACCTGGCCCAGAAGCGGGGCCAGTAGCGCCAGGCGTGGCCGGCGGACGGGCTCATCAGTCCGGCGCCAGCATGTAGCCGACGCCGCGCACCGTCTGCAGATAGCGGGGGTTCTTGGGATCCTTCTCCAGCTTGCGGCGCAGGCGGGTCACCTGCACGTCCACGGCGCGGCCGGTGACGTCGGCGGTGTCCGACGCCAGCTGCATGCGCTCGACGGGGGCGTGGGCGCTCTGGGCCAGGGTCTTGAGCAGCTGGGCCTCGGCCTCGGTCAGGCGCTGGGGCTGGCCGTCGCGGGTCAGCTCCAGCCGCTCCATGTCGAACAGGGCGTCGCCCAGGTGGATCTCCTTCGGCCCCACGGGCTTGGGCCCGGTGCGGCGCAGGATGGCGTCGATGCGCAGGCGCAGCTCGCGCGGGTCGAAGGGCTTGGACATGTAGTCGTCCGCGCCGCGCGACAGGCCCTCGATGCGGTCGTCGGCGTCCCCGCGCGCGGTCAGCAGCAGCACCGGCGTGCTGGAGGTGGCGGCCTTGGACCGCACCCAGCTGGTCAGGCTGAGGCCGTCCTCGCCGGGCATCATGACGTCCAGCACCACCAGGTCGAACTCCAGCAGCTCCATCAGCCGGCGGGCGGCGGCGGCGTGGGCGGCGCCGGTGACCCGGAAGCCCTCGCGCGCCAGATACTCTTTCAGCAGCTCCCGGATGCGGTCGTCGTCGTCCACCACCAGCAGGTGACGGCCTTCGCCCGGCGCCGCCACGGGGCCCGAACGCCCGTTTCCGCCGCGCGAGTCCGGCCCGCTCATCGAACCCCTCCCGGCGACGGGGCGTTGACCTGAGCGGCCGCGCCCGTTCTAAACGGGGAATCGGTGCAGGAGAATTTGTTCAATGACGTTCGTTCCCTTCGACGATCGTGACGGCTGGATCTGGATGGACGGCGACTTCGTGCCCTGGCGGGAAGCGAAGACGCACGTTCTGACCCACGGCCTACACTACGCCTCTTCCGTGTTTGAAGGCGAGCGTATGTATGACGGGGAAATCTTCAAGATCACAGAGCATTCCGAGCGTCTGCATCGATCCGCCGGCATGCTGGACTTCGAAATCCCGTTCAGCGTGGCCGATCTGGACGAGGCCAAGCGCGCCACCTGCGCCAAGATGGGCTTTACCGACTGCTACATCCGCGCCGTGGCCTTCCGCGGCCCCGAGCAGCTGAGCGTCTCGGCCTTCCCCAACAAGACCCGCGTGGCCATCGCCGCCTGGGAGTGGCCCAGCTATTTCGACGCCGCGACCAAGGCGAAGGGCATCCGGCTGGAGTGGGCCAGGTGGCGCCGCCCCGACCCGGCCACCGCCCCCTCGGCGGCCAAGGCGGCGGGCCTGTACATGATCTGCACCCTGTCCAAGATGGCGGCCGAGAAGAACGGCTTCTCCGACGCCATGATGCTGGACTGGCGCGGCTATGTGGCCGAGGCCACCGGCGCCAACGTCTTCTTCGTCCAGGACGGCGTGCTGCACACCCCGCCCACCGACGCCATCCTCGACGGCATCACCCGCCGCACGGTCATTGATCTGGCGGCTGCCAAGGGCGTCGAGGTGGTGGTCCGCCACATCCGCCCCGAGGAGCTGTCCGGCTTCACCGAATGCTTCGTCACCGGCACGGCGGCCGAGGTCACCCCGGTGAGCCAGATCGGCGAGTATGGCTTTACCCCGGGCGAACTGAGCCTGGGGCTGATGGAGGGTTACGGGCGGCTGGTGCGGCGTCAGGGGTAGGGCGGGGCGAGCGGCGACCCCTGAGCGATTCCGCCGCTCCCGATGATCAAGACGGCGTCGGCTCAGGAGCCTGGAATCTCATTCGGAACGCCGCGCCCGCGCCCCTGGCCGCCGGCTCCAGAACGAAGTCACCGCCCATGCGGCGCATGGCGCTTTCGCAGATCGCCAGGCCCAGTCCGCTCCCCGAACGCGAATCTCCGTTTCCCCGAACGAACCTGGAGAAGCCGGAACCAGGGAACGAGCGCGGCAGGCCCGGCCCGGTGTCGCGCAGCAGGACCGACCCGTCGGCGGAAACCTCGACGTTCACCCGTGTACCGGCCGGGGTGTGCTTGCGGACGTTGTCCAGGAGGTTTCGTATGACGAGGGCGATCAGGGTCGGATCGCCGGTGACCTCCACGGGCGTGTCCAGGCCGTCCGCCTCCAGGGACCATCCTGCGGACACGAGGCGCGGCGCGGCTTCGCGCAGGACCTGGGCCACGGTTTCGGCCAGATCCAGCGGCGCCAGGGCGAAGGCCGCGCCTCCATCCAGTCGCGCGATGTTCAGCAGCTGTTCGATCAATCGCGCCATCGCATCGACGTCGCGCATGGCCGCATCCCGGTCGCGGTCGTGGGGCAGGGATTCAAGCCGCAGCCTCAGGTCCGAGAGCGGCGTCCGAAGCTCATGGGCGGCGTGAATGGAGAAGTCGCGCTGAGCCACGGCTCCGGCTTCGATGCTGTCCAGGGCCTGGTTGACGGCGTGGATCAGCGGCTGGACCTCCGCAGGCGCCGATGCGCCGACAAGCCGCTCGTGGCCCAGGGTGTCGAACGTGATCCGCCCCGCCTGGGCGGCGACCCGCCGCAGATCGTGGAGACTGAACCGGACGATGACCACTGCGGTCATGATCAGAATCAGCGACATCGCCACGGCCGCCCATCCCAGTTCTGCGAGAGACTCGGCGAAAAAGGTGCTGGCGAGGGCGGACACGTCCGCCCGCGCCCGCGCCAGCCGGAACCAGACCCCGGCCTCCGGGATGTACAACTCGGCGATGAGAAGAGGGCCGGAGCCGTCCAGCGCGGGACCGCTCGAGAGCACGGGATCTGCGCCGGCGGGGCCCGGGCGGCCCGACGGCGCCCTGGACTCCGAGCGATCCAGCACTGTCCCGTCGGCGTCCACGACGGTGTAGCCATAGACCGGGCGATCGCCTGTCAGCAGCCCGGTGTAGGGCGGATCGATTTCGGACGATGGTTCCGCGGGGCGAACGAAAGCCACCTCGCCATCGGGGCCCCGCCGCACCGACGGCGCCCACTCCCTGATCTGGGTGGAGAGCCCCCGCTCCTCGATCGCGAACTGGCCCCGCGTGAATTCCAGCGTCAGGATCGCGCCGGCGACGATCAGCGTCAGGGCGGACATCACGGTCACGACGAGCGCGAGCCTGACGTCGAGGCGGTAGGCGCGTTTCATTCTCCGGTCTCGCACAGGACATAGCCCAGGCCCCTGAGCGTCTTGATCTCGACCGTCGCCCCGGCCCTAGACAGCTTTCTGCGAAGCCGATGAACCAGGGTTTCGATGGCATTGTCCGACCAGTCCTGATGGAAGGCGTAGAGGTGTTCGCCCAGCATTCGCTTGGGCGTCACGCGGTCCCCCGCCCGGATCAGCTTGTCGAGCGCGGCATGTTCCTGGGCGGTCAGCCTGACGGCCCCGTCCGCGATCACGAGGCTCATGCTCTGGGGCGCATAGATGAGATTTCCGATCCGGAATTCGGTCGCCGTGACGTCCGCCGAGCGGCGCCGCAGCGCTCTCAGCCTGGCCATCAGTTCTTCCGTCGAGAACGGTTTGACGAGGTAGTCGTCCGCGCCCGCATCGAGTCCGGCCACCCGATCTCCGATCTCGTCGCGAGCGGTCAGCATCAAGGTCGGCGTTCTCAGGCCGGCGGCGCGCGCTGACCTGACGAGGGTCCGCCCATCGCCGTCGTCCAGCATGACGTCGACGATGGACAGGTCATAGCTCGTGGATCGCCAGGCGATCTCGGACTCGGCGACCGTCGCGAAGACATCGACGGCGTGCCCGGCGTCCGTCAGCCGGCGGCCGAGCGCCTCCGAGAGCAGTCGATCATTCTCGGCCATCAGGATCCGCATCACGCTTTCTCCACGTCCGGGCCCGGGTTGGTCAACACGAACGTTCAGGGGCGGCCCTCAGCCTGGCTCTGCAAGCTGCCTGCAAGCTTCAGGGCGCAGGCGTGCCGGCCATGAAGCCAGCCGTAAAACGAGAACGCCCTTGTCAGACTTGATTCTTCCGGACCTTCAGGCGGTCCAGCGTCGACGCAAACGCGTGCTGGGCTTCGCATCCGTAATCATGCTGTTCGCCGTTCTGACGGTCGGCTCCGGCTGGCCCGAGAGCTCCTGGATCCGGCGCGTCATCGAAGATGTCGGAATCCTCCTGATCCTCACCGCCATCGTCGGGCGCGCCTGGTGTTCGCTCTACATCGGCGGACGCAAGAAAAGCGAACTCGTGCAGGAAGGGCCCTACGCCCTGTGCCGGAACCCCCTCTATTCCTTCAGCATCATCGGCACCTTCGGGGCTCTGGCCCAGACCGGCAGCCTCGTGCTGACTCTGGTCTTCACCGCCGTGACCGCCCTGATCTTCATGGCGGTGGTCCGGCAGGAGGAAGTCTATCTGTCGAGGGCCTTTCCGGAGGCCTACGAGATCTATGCACGCCCGACGCCCCGGTTTCTTCCGGACCCAAGGCTGTGGCGCACGAGCCAGGAGCTGACCATCAGGCCCGGGCTGTTCGTCAGGACCCTGCTGGACGGCCTTCCCTTTCTGGCGGCCTGGCCGTTGTTCGAGTTCATCGGGCGCCTGCACGACGGACCTCTGCCGCCGCTGATGCGTCTGCCGTGACCAAACCCCGAGGGCGCCCGCTCAAGCTGCAGGAGGGGCAAGCCAGGTCTCGGCTTGCCCCAAGCCTCACGCCCCCGCCAGGCGGATGATCACGTCGTCCACCTGCACGCCGCCGCGGTCGATGACCAGGTTCTGGTAGTTGCGCTGGCCGTCGGCGGTTTCGGCTTCCACGTCGGCGACCTCCACGCGGAACTGCTGGCGCAGGTAGGTGGACAGTTCGCCGGCGGTGACCAGATCGTCGCCGTTGTCGTCGGCGGCGCCTTCCAGTCCGGCGCGCAGGAAGTGGGAGAGATAGCCCCCGGCCTGGAACTTGTCGGCCACGGCGCTGGTCAGGTCCTCCTCGGAGGAGAACACGCCCATGACGCCCGGGCGGGTGATGATGTCGCGGGCGAAGCCGCCGCTGTAGCAGGCGTCGATCACCAGCAGGGACAGGCGGGCGTCGACGCTGTCGAACAGGGCCGCCAGCTCGTCGTCGGACAGGTCGCCGTCGTGCAGCGAGAGCATTTCCCGCTGGCCGTCCAGCTCGGCGGAGTCGTCGCTGTCCTCCTGCACGCCGTGGCCCGAGAAGAAGAAGATGAACAGGTCGTCGGGCCCGGCCTGGGCCGCCACCCGCTGGAAGGCGGCGGTGACGGAGGCCCGGGTGGCCCCGGCGTTGGTCAGGACGACGCTGGCGGGGTTGAGCACGCCCTGGCGGGCCAGCTCCTCCTCAAGCTTGACGGCGTCCTCGTCGGTGAAGGGCAGGTCGTTGTGGTCGCCGGGATAGTCCGAGACCCCCACCATGACGGCGAAGACCCGCTGGCCCGCCTGCACGGCGCGCTGGCGCTCGGACTCCTGGCCCGGCGCCACCGACAGGGTGTAGCGGCCGGTCTCGCCGGGGGCGAAGCTGGTGACCTGGACGGTGTATTCCCCGTCCTCGGCCAGCACCTCGTTCAGGCGCGCATTGACGCCCTCGGGGCCGTCGTCGTTGTCGATCTGGTCGCCGGTGGGCGGGCTGAGCATCAGATAGGTGTCGAACTCGTCCGACACCGCGTCGATGGCCACCCGCTGGCCGCGCCGGCCGATGAAGGTGTAGCGGTCGGTGTATTCGCCGGAGTCCAGCTGGTCGTCTCCGGCCGTGAGGCTGCCGCTGACGCTCTCGCCGATGGACAGGCGGCCGCCGGAGACGCCGGCCTGGTCGCCGCCGGTCCGGGTGTCGGCCACGCCGGCGCCGGGGCGGGCGACGCTGAGGCGATAGTCGCCGCTTTCGCCCGGGGCGTAGCTGGTGGCGGTGATCTCATAGAGGCCGTCCGCCGGCAGGGTGACGATCAGCCGGCTGTCCAGCCCGCCGTTGCCGGCGGGATCGTCGTCGTTGAAGGTGGAGAAGCCGTCGGGGCCGCTCAGCATCAGGAAGGGGTCGAACTGCTCCGAGACCAGGGCGATCTCCACCCGCTCGCCGGCCCGGCCGCGCAGGGTGAAGGTGTTCACATATTCGCCGCTGCGCAGCTGGGCGTCGCCGTCGCCGAGGCGGCCGCGCACATGCTCGCCCACCGCAAGCGTCCCGGTGGCCGCGCCCGGCGCCGGATCGGGCCGCGACAGCCCGTCGTCGGCGCGCGTCAGGCTGAGGCTGTAGCGGCCGGTTTCCCCCGGTTCGAAGCTGGTGGCGGAAATCACCACCTCGCCGTCGTCCGGGACGGTGAACGCCAGCCGGCTGTCCAGCCCGCCGCGCTCGGACGGGTCGTCGTCGTTGTCCTCGCTGAGGCCCGGCGCGCGCACCATCAGATAGGGGTCGAAGTCGCTGGACGACAGGCGGGCCACGAGGCGCTCCCCGCGCCGGCCGCGCAGGATCCAGCTGTCGCGGTACTCGCCGCTGTCCAGCCGGTCGTCGCCGGAGGCCAGGGTTCCGCTGACGGTCTGGCCGGGCGCGATGACCCCGCCGCCCGGATTGCCGCCGGCCGGGGCCTGCGATCCGTCCGAGACCGTGATCCGGTAGGCGCCCGTCTCGCCGGGGGCGAAGCTGGTGGCCACGATGCGGTAGCGGCCGGACACCGGCAGGCGCACGTCGAGGCGCGAATCCAGGTCGCCGGATTCGGCGTCGTCGTTCTCGTCCCTGAAACCGCCGGGGCCGTCCATCATCAGATAGGAATCCACCGCGCCCGAGGTCATCAGGATGGTCAGGCGGTCGCCGCTGCGGCCGTCCAGCTCATAGACGTCCATGAACTCCCCGCTGTTCAGGCGCGCGTCGCCCGGGGACAGCGCCCCGTCCAGGGCCGCGCCCGGCCGCAGCGTCTGCTGGCCGTGGCCGACGGCGGGGATGGACAGGCCCAGCGCCAGCGCGGCCAGGAGGGTGGTGGTCTTCATGTTGCGCCCCGAATCCGATGAGGCTGACAGCCTAGCTTGCGGGATGGCTGCGGCAAACCGCCGATCGACCGGCGTTCACCAGCGCAGGGCGACGCGGCCGATCAGGGCGCCGGCGGCGCCGCAGAGCAGCACGCCCAGGCCGTACCAGGTGGAAACGAAGGCGGCGGTCGCCTCGGGGCAGTGCAGGCCGTAGGCGGTGGCCCCGACGGCGCCGGCCAGCACGCCCATGGCCGCCCCGGCCCGGACGGGACGGGTGGGCGCCAGCCCCCGCGCCGACAGCCAGATGAACGGCGCGGCGAAGACGGAGACCTTCAGGATGTTGGCGGAGCAATAGCGCCAGGTGTCCCCCAGCCAGACGTCCATGCGCGCGTCCGGCGCCGCGCCCAGAACCTCGCCCGCGCCGACCGCCAGGGCCGCGCCGAGGACGGCGGCGAAGGCCAGGGCGGGCGTCCGCGCCGGGGCGCCCGGGCGGCCCAGCCGCAGCACCAGCCAGCCCCCGGCCATGGCCAGGGCGCCGGTGTAGGCCGCCTTGATCCAGAACGCCGGCCCCTGGACCGCGGCCCCCAGGTCCGGGCGCAGGCCCAGCAGGACCAGGACCGCCGCCACCGACGCGGCGGCGGCCAGGGCCAGGGCGGCCGGGTTCAGCCGCGCGGGCCGGACCGGCTCGAGCCCGGCGCCCAGGGCGTCGATGAGGTCGTCAGTCTTCATGGGCGGTCACGCTGGCGGTCAGGGTTTTCATGGCGCGGTGCACGCTGACCTTTGCGGCGCCCTCGCTGAATCCGTTGCGGCGGGCCGCCTCGGCGACGCTGAAGCCGGACAGGCGCACGTCCTCGATCAGCCGGCGCTGCCGGGCGGGCAGGATCGACAGCACCCGCGTCAGGTCGCGGCGCGCAACGCCTTCCTCGGCGGTCTCGGGCGCCGGGAGCCTGTCCTGGTGGTCCTCCAGCGGGGCGGTGGCGCGCCGCCCCTGGCGACGCAGGTGGTCGATCAGCTTGTAGCGGGCGATGGCGAAGCACCACGCCCCGACGCTCTGGTCGGGCCGGAAGGTGGCGCGCTTGGCGTGGATGGCGATGAGGGTCTCCTGCACCAGGTCCTCGGCGTCGGCCTCGCCGTCGTACAGACGCTGTCGGAAAAAGGCCCGCAGCGGGTCCCGCAGCTCCGTCAACAGGCTGCGCCAGGCCGTGGCGTCGCCCGCCAGACCCGCCTGCATCAACCGCTTCAGATGGACTTCACGTTCGGTCACGACTGGTTCCGGGTTCGTCCGGCGACGGCGAAGGTTACACCCGATCGGAAAAATAGCAGGCCGACGATTTTCGCGGCGCGGCCGTAACCTTCGCCGTGCGGGCGGCGAACCCGGTGCTGTCGGACCACTCCGGTCCCGACCGCACCCAAGGAGATCCCGATGAACCGCACCCTGATCCTGAGCGGCGCCGCCGCCCTGATGACCGTCGGCGGCGCCGCCGCCTTCGCCCAGTCGGGCGAACAGGCCGCCGAGGGCGCCCAGCGGGGCGAGATGGAGCGCTGCTACGGCGTGTCGCGCGCCGGCCAGAACGACTGCGCCGCCGGGCCGGGCACCAGCTGCGCCGGCACCTCGACCCGCGACTGGCAGGGCAACGCCTGGAAATACGTGCCCAAGGGCACCTGCACCTCCATCGAGACGCCCCGCGGCCGGGGCTCCCTGACGCCCATCAATCGTTGATCGGAGAGGGCCGTCCGATGCCGCCCACCGCCGGACTGGGTCTGAAGCCCCGGCACTACGCCGACGCCCTGGCCTGTCCGGCGGCCGGGCTGTGGTTCGAGGTTCACCCCGAAAACTACATGGTGGCGGGCGGCCCGCGCCTGGGCTGGCTGGCGGCGATCCGCGAGCGGCATCCCCTGTCCCTGCACGGGGTGGGGATGTCGCTGGCGGGCGCCGGCCCGCCGGACCCGGCCCATCTGAAGGCGCTCAGGGCGCTGATCGACCGCTTCGAGCCGTTCGTGGTGTCCGAACACCTGGCCTGGTCCCGCCACGCCGGGACCTATCACCCGGACCTGCTGCCGTTTCCCCGCACGCGGGCGTTGCTGGAGCGCATCTGCGACCATGTGGACGCAGCCCAGGACGCGCTGGGCCGCCCGCTGCTGATCGAGAATCCCTCGCTCTACCTGGCCCTGGAAGGCCACGAGATGGAGGAGGTCGCGTTCCTGACCACGCTTGCCCGGCGCACCGGCTGCGGCCTGCTGCTGGACGTGAACAATGTCCATGTGAGCGCCCGCAATCTGGGGTTCGACCCGGCCGCCTATCTGGACGCGGTTCCGGCCGGGCTGATCGGCGAGATTCACCTGGCGGGCAGCACGCCGGATCCGGAATGGGGCGAGGCCCTGCTGATCGACAGCCACGCCGCCCCCGTCGGCGAGGACGTCTGGACGCTGTATGCGCGGCTGATCGCGCGCACGGGGCCCAGGCCGACCCTGATCGAGCGGGACGCCGCGCTGCCGCCGTTCGAGACCCTGCTGGCCGAGCGTGAGCGGGCGCACGACCTGCTCGGCGCCGCGCGGCGGCGGCGCGTGGCCCATGTCTGAGTTCCACGACGCCTTCCACAGGGCCCTGGACGGCGCGCCGGAGGGGCTGTCGCCGTGGCTGACGCTGGACGACCGCGGACTGGCGGGGCTGACGGTCTATCGCAATACCGCCGCGCGGGGCCGCATCGAGGCGCTGGCCGCCAACTATCCGGTGGTGGCGGCCATGGTGGGCGAGGACTGGTTCGCCGGGGCGGCCCGCGCCTTCATGCGGGCGCACCCCGACCCCGACCCGGTGCTGGCGACGTACGGCGAGGGGTTTCCGGGCTTTCTGGCCACGTTTCCGCCGGCGCGGGAACTGCCCTATCTGGCGCCGGCGGCGCGGCTGGATCGCGCCTGGACCGAGGCCCACCTGGCGCCGGACCACGGCCCCGGACCGCTGCATCCCTCGGCGCGGCTGTTCCGTTTCGACTGGAGCGCCCCGGCCCTGTGGCTGGCCCACCGCTATCCGGACCAGCCGGGCGCCGCCATGCGCTGGGCGCCCGGGACGCAATCGATGCTGATCCACCGGCCGCGGGCCGAGGTGCGCGCCCGTCTGCTGACGGATGCGGCGTGGACCGTGCTCGACTCGGTCCGGCGCGGCCTGACGTCGGGTGCGGTCATGGCGCGCGTGCTGATGGACCATCCCGGACAGGACTACGTCGCCCTCATGGCCGGACTGACGGCCTCGGGCGCCCTTCAATCTTCGCAGGAGCCCAATCCATGACCACCGCCGTCCACGCCCCGACCCGCCGCTTTCCGCTCGCCGCCCTGCACGCGCGCCTGGAGGCGCTGACGCCGCACAGCCTGCTGGCGCTGGTCATGCGCCTGGGCGTGGCGGCGGTCTTCTTCATCTCGGGCCGGACCAAGGTGGACGGCGTCCTGACCCTGTCGGACACCACCTTCTTCCTGTTCGCCGAGGAGTACCGCGTGCCGCTGCTCCCGCCGGACACTGCCGCCTATCTGGCGACCTGGGCCGAGCATCTGTTTCCGGTGCTGCTGGTGGTGGGGCTGTTCACCCGCTTCTCGGCCCTGGCCCTGCTGGGCATGACGGTGGTGATCCAGCTGTTCGTCATCCCCACGGGCTGGCCCACCCACCTGATGTGGGCCGGGCCCATGCTGTATCTGATCTCGAGAGGCCCCGGCGCGTGGAGTCTGGACCGGCTGACCGGCCTGGAGCGGTCGCCCCGCGCATGACCCCCTTGCACCCCGCGCGTTGACCGCTACAGGGAGGGACGCGCGCGGGGACCCTTGTCGATGTTCACCTTTCTCAACGCCCAGAGCCTGATCGGTCTGGCGGTCATCATCGGCCTGTGCTGGGCGCTGTCGGAGAACCGGCGGGCGTTTCCGTGGAAGCTGGCGCTGGGGGCCGTGGCGGTCCAGACGGCCATCGTCCTGATCGTGTTCGGCGTGCCGGGCGCGGAGGTCGGCCTGGCGGTGATCTCGGGCGCGGTGGAGGGCCTGGCGGCGGCCACCCGGCGCGGGGCCCAGTTCATCTTCGGCTATCTGGTCGGAGGTGATCAGCCCTATTCGGTGGAGAACCAGGGCGCGCTGTTCGTCTTCGCCTTCCAGGTGCTGCCGCTGATCCTGGTGATCTCGGCCCTGTCGGCCCTGTTGTGGCACTGGAAGATCCTGAAGTGGATCACCCGCGGCTTCGGCCTGCTGTTCCAGAAGTCCATGGGGCTGGGCGGCGCCTCGGCGCTGGCGGTGGCGTCCAACATCTTCCTGGGCATGATCGAGAGCCCCATCGTCATCCGGGCCTATCTGGACAAGCTGACCCGGTCCGAGATCTTCCTGCTGATGACGGTGGGCTTCTCCACCGTGGCCGGCTCGACCATGGTGGCCTACGCCACCATCCTGGCGCCGGTGCTGCCCAATGCGGCGGGCCACGTGCTGGTGGCCTCCATCGTCTCGGCCCCGGCCGGCGTGCTGCTGGCCCGCATTCTGGTGCCGGAAAAGCCGGGGGAGGGCGGCGCCTACGCCGAGTACGATTCGGCCCTGAAGTACGACAGCGCCATCGACGCCATCTCCAAGGGCACGGCCGACGGCCTGATGGTGGTGCTCAACATCTCGGCCATCCTGATCGTGTTCGTGGCCCTGATGACCCTGGTCAACATGATCGTCGGCGGCCTGTGGCTGTTCGGCGAGCCGGTGACGGTGGAGCGCCTGCTGGGCTTCGCCTTCGCCCCGCTGGCGTGGGCCACGGGCGTTGAATGGAGCGAGGCGGGCACCGCCGGCTGGCTGCTGGGGGTCAAGCTGACCCTGACCGAGTTCGTGGCCTTCATCGAGCTGGGCGCCATTCCTGACGGCGAGATCAGCGAACGCACGCGCCGCCTGATGACCTACGCCCTGTGCGGCTTCGCCAACATCGGCTCGGTGGGCATTTCGGTCACCGGCCTGTCCATCCTGATCCCGGAGCGGCGCGAGATGGTGCTGGGTCTGGTGTGGAAGGCGCTGATGGCCGGGTTCCTGGCGACCCTGGTCACCACCTCGGTGGTCGGCGCCTTGCCGGACAGCATCTTCACCGGTTAGGTTTCGAAAGGAAACGAACCGGAGGCCAGCCATGAAACTCTACGACACCCAGCGCGCGCCCAACCCGCGCCGCGTCCGCTGGCTGATGGCGGAAAAGGGCATCGAGGACATCGAGATCGTGCAGGTGGACCTGCTGTCCGGCCAGCATCGCACCCCGGAGTACCGCGGCAAGGTGGGGGCGTCGCACGTGCCGGCGCTGGAGCTGGACGACGGCACCTGCATCTCTGAATCCGTGGCCATCTGCCGCTATCTGGAGGCGCTGCACCCGGAACCCAACCTGTTCGGCCGCGACGCGAAGGAGCAGGCGGTCATCGAGATGTGGACCCGCCGGGCCGAGATGTACCTGGCCACGCCCATGATGCTGATGGTCCGCTTCACCCACCCGGCCCTGGCCGCGCTGGAAGAGCCCAAGCCGGAGGTGGCGGCGTATAACCGCGACGGCGCCGAACGCTACATGAAGGCGCTGGACCGCCGCCTGGCGGACCATGAGTTCATCGCCGGGGACCGCTTCACCATGGCCGACATCGTGGCGGCCACCGGCGTCGATTTCGGGCGGCTGATCAAGTACCGCCCGCCCGAGGACTACGTCCACTTCAACCGCTGGCTGGAGACGTGCCGCGCCCGCCCGGCGGCGAAGGCGGGGCTGTAACGGCGGCTGCATGCAGACCCTGGGGCCGGTCGAGCGATGGATGGCGGTGCTGCTGGCGGCGCTGGCCGGCTATGTGGACAGCATCGGCTTCCTGCAACTGGGCGGGCTGTTCGTCTCGTTCATGAGCGGCAACACCACGCGCATGGCCGCCGGTCTGGCCCAGGGCGACTGGCGTCTGGCCGGGACCGCCGGGCTGATCCTTCTGCTGTTCGTGGCCGGCGCCATGCTGGGCGCCCTGGTCGCCGCCGGAGCCGGTCCGCGCAGCCGGTCCCGCGTCCTGACCGCGGAAGCCGTGCTGTTGCTGGCCGCGGCGCTCGCGGCAGGTCTGCAGCGGCCCATGGCGGCCGTCGCCTGCATGGTGATCGCCATGGGGCTGGAGAACGCCGTCTTTCTCAGGAACGGCCAGGTCGGCGTCGGGCTGACCTACATGACCGGCGCCCTGGTCAGGATCGGCCATACGCTGGCGGCGGCCCTGCGCGGCGGGGCCCTGCGCGATGTGATTCCGCCGCTGCTGTTGTGGGGCGGGCTCACCTCGGGCGCGATCCTGGGCGCCCTGTCGTTCAATGTCGGCGGCCTTGTGGCGCTCTATCCGGCGGCGGGCCTTGCGGCGGCGCTGGCCCTGGCGGCGGGACGGGCCCGCGCGACCTGAGTTGCGTCGGCGGATTAGCTAACCTAGCTTATCCATCATGGCCGTCACCGCGAACATCCACGACGCGAAGACCAATCTGTCGAAGCTGATCGAACGCGCCGTCGCGGGCGAGGAGGTCATCATCGCCAGGGCGGGCAAGCCGCTGGTGCGCCTGCAGCCCATTGAGGTCGCCAAGCCGAAGGGCAAGCGCGGGATTCTCGGGTCGCGAAGGGGGCAGATCAAATACGCCCCCGATTGGGACAGCCCGGAGACGAACGCCGAGATCGAGCGTCTGTTTTACGGCGAGGAAGCGGACGAGCCCCCTCTGCGCGGCGTCGCAGAAGAGTGAGGCTTCTGCTCGACACCAATGTCATCCTGTGGATGCTGGATGACCCGGAAAGGCTGTCGCCGCTCGCGCGGGATGCGATTGATGACGCCTCCAACACGCTCATCGTCAGCACCGTCTCGATCCTCGAGGTGGCCATCAAGCTGTCCACCGGAAAGCTGGAGATCGGCTACGATCTGCTGGAAGCCGTGGGGGAAGAGGGCTGCGAAATTCTCGACGTAAAGGCGGAGCATGCCTGGATGGTCAGAAGCTTGCCCCTGATCCACCGCGACCCTTTCGACCGCCTGCTGGTCGCCCAGACGATCTGCGAAAAGGTCGTCATGGTCACGAGCGACCGGACCTTGCCCCGCTATGGCGCGCCCATCCTCCGCGCCTGACCTTACGCCCGCGGGGTGAATTTCTTGATCACGCCGGAGAAGGTCATCAGGGTGCGGTCGCCGGCGCGGATCTGGCCGCGCACGAAGATCAGCGAGCCGCCCGCGCGCACCACCTCGCCGGTGGCCTCCACCAGTTCGCCCACATGGGCGCCGTCGATGAAGGTGGAGTCCAGCTGCACCGTCACCCCGGACTTGCCCTCCATCTCCTGATAGGCGGTCTGGAACAGGGCGATGTCGGCGAAGGTCATCAGGCAGCCGCCGTGCATGCGCCCGCCCGCGTTCATGTGCTTGGGCTCGGCCCGGAAGGCGCAGCGCATCTGGCCGTCGGGGTCCGGCTTGAAATAGAACGGGCCGACCACCTGGTCGAAGGTGCCGTGCAGGTCATAGGTCTGCCAGCCCGCGAATTCGCCCTCGCTCACCGTGATCTTGTCGACCATTTTCAAATCTCCGACTCGAAATATCTTTTGCAGCGCAGCATATAGGCCCGATGACCGATCCAATCGAGAGCGCCATCTTCGATCACCTGAACCGGCTGGCGCCCGGCAAGTCCATCGAGCCGTCCGACGTGGCCAAGGAGCTGCAACCCGAGCAGTGGCAGCGGATGCTGCCCAAGGTGCGCGGCGTGGCCGTGGGCCTGGCCCGGGAAGGCCGCCTGATCATCACCAAGAAGGGCAAGCCGGTCGATCCGAACGCCTTCAAGGGCGTTATCCGGCTGAAGCTGCCGGACGCCCTTGGAGATGATGACCCCGCCTGACCTGAACGCCGTCCTCGCCGAGATCCGCGCCTGCCGCGCCTGCGCCGGCGAGCTGGCGCACGAGCCCCGGCCGGTGGTGATGGTGGCCCCCGAGACGCGCCTTTTGATCTGCGGCCAGGCGCCGGGTCGGCGGGTGCATGAGAGCGGCGCGCCCTTCACCGACGCGTCGGGCGACCGGCTGCGGGACTGGCTGGGGGTGGATGCGGACACCTTCTACGGCGATCCCCGCATCGGGGTGGCCGCCCAGGCCTTCTGCTATCCCGGCACGGCCGCCGGGGGCGGGGACCATCCGCCGCCGAAGCGCTGCGCCCAGCTGTGGCGGCCCCGCCTGCTGGAGGCCCTGCCGCAGGTGGCGCTGACCCTGCTGGTGGGCGGCCACGCCCAGGCCTGGGCGCTGGGGACGCGCATGAAGCCGACCATGACCGCCACCGTGGCGGCGTGGCGCGAGTATCTGCCCGACATCCTGCCCCTGCCGCACCCGTCCTGGCGCAACACCGCCTGGCTGCGGCGCAATCCGTGGTTCGAGGCGGAGGTGGTCCCTTATCTGCGCGGGCGGGTAAGGGTTATGCTGGAAGGATGATGGCTCTGGATGTGCAGCCCCTCTCCCGTGGGGAGAGGGAGGGGCCCGACGCGAAGCGGCGGGAGGGTGAGGGGGTTCGGTGGAACCGTCCCCGGCGCCGTAACCCCTCATCCCCCGCGCGCAGGATTTTCGCTGCGCTCAAATGCGCGGGTTCCCCCTTCTCCCGATGGGAGAAGGGTCTCGCATTGGGATTTTTTCTGTTCCTTTCCGCCTGCGCGCCGACGGTGCAGCAGCCCCTGACCCCGCCGCCCGCCTTCGCCGGGCCCGCGATAGAGGGCGACGCCGTCGTGGTGCAGGACGGGGCGCGCCTGCCCCTGCTGCGCTGGCTGCCGGAGGGCGAGCCGTGGGCCGTTGTGGTGGCCCTGCACGGCATGAACGACCACAAGGCGTCCTTCCATCTGGCCGGGGCGCACTGGGCCGAGCGGGGCATCGCCACCTACGCCTATGACCAGCGCGGCTTCGGCCGGGCGCCGGGGCGCGGCGTCTGGGCCGGGCAGGACCTGATGACCGAGGACCTGCGCACGGTGACAGCCCTGGTCCGCGCCCGGCATCCGAACGCGATTGTCGCCGTGGCCGGGGAGAGCATGGGCGGGGCGGTGGCGGTGGCCGCCTTCGCCTCGGACCGCCCGCCGGCGGCCGACCGGCTGGTGCTGCTGGCCCCCGCGGTGTGGGGCTGGTCCAGCCAGCCGCTGAGCTATCGCGCCAGCCTGTGGGCCGCGGCGCGCCTGATGGGCGCCACGGCGCTGGAGCCGCCCGACTGGGCCGTCCGCGACATCCGCGCCTCGGACAATCTGGTGGAGCTGCTGCGCATGGGCCGCGACCCGGACATGATCTTCGCCACGCGATTCGACACCCTGGCCGGTCTGGTGGACCTGATGGAGACGGCCAGCCGCGATCTGGGCCGCACCCGCGCGCCCACCGCCTTGTTCTACGGGGCCCATGACCAGATCATCCAGGACGCCCCCATGGCCCTGGCGCTGGAGCGGGCAGGGGACGCGCCGAACCTGCGCACGGCCTTCTACGAGAACGGCTGGCACCTGCTGAACCGGGACCGGCAGGCCCTGACCCTCTATGCCGACGTGGAGGCCTTCCTGCGCGACCCGGCTGCGCCGTTTCCCTCCGGCGCGCCGCCGGTTTCAGGCCGGTAGCGACCGCCTCGAAACCGTCATGCTTGCCGGGCATGAGCAGGCGGCGTATCTGGCGCGCACAAAAATCTGCTCAGGGAAGGCTCAGTTCAGGGCATGACGCTTTTCGATTCGCCGTCTTTCGCACAACACGAAGGCGTGCACGCCTTCTTTGACGAGAAAACCGGCCTCAAGGCCATTGTCGCGGTGCACTCCACGGCGCGGGGGCCCGCCGTCGGCGGCTGCCGCATGTGGAACTACGGTTCCGCGGCCGAGGCGCTGGAGGACGTCCTGCGTCTGTCGCGCGGCATGAGCTACAAGAACGCCGTGGCCGATCTGGACAT
>JBALUZ010000025.1:0-22616 GCA_036963825.1 Brevundimonas sp. | reverse complement strand
GGCGAATGGCGGCGCACGCTGTCGTCGGGTGAAATCCGCGCCCTGGCCTATGTGGACGCCTCGCGCCGGCTCTATGCGGACGCTGACGAGCGCATCCGGGCCTTCAATCTGGATGTCCAGCACAGCTGGACGGCGGGGCGGCACAGCGTGGTCTGGGGCGGGGGCGTGCGCCATGTGGAGAACAGCCTCTACGCCTCGCCCTCGGCGCCGGCCTATCTGGATCCGCCGGAGCGCGGCATCAGCCTGGTCAACGTGTTCGTGCAGGACCAGATCGCGCTCACCCCGTCCCTGACCCTGACGGCGGGCGCCAAGCTGGAGGACGACAGCTTCGCCGGACCGGAGCTGCTGCCCAACCTGCGGCTCGCCTGGCGCAATCCCGGCGGTCACCTGTTGTGGGGCGCTGTGTCCCGGGCGGCGCGGACCCCCAACCGCATCGAGCAGGACTTCGTCGTGCCGGGGCTGCTGGCGGCGGACGACTTCTCCCGCGAGCAGGTGGTGGCCTATGAGGTTGGGTTGCGGACCGCGCCGCACGCGCGCTATTCGCTCTCGGTGTCGGCTTTCTACAACGACTACGACGACCTCAGGACCGTGACGATCCACCCGGTGACGATCCTTCCGCTGCGATTCGGCAATGGCGCGCGGGGACACACCTACGGGGTGGAGGCCTGGGGCGCCTATGAGGTGACGCCGAACTGGCGGCTCAGCGCCGGCATGTTCGCCCTTGAGAAATCCTTCGAGGTCAGGCCGGGCGAGATCGACGTGAGCAACCTGGAATCCATCGGGGACGATCCGTCCTATCAGCTGCTGCTGGGCTCCAGCAGCCGGCTGACCGAGTCGCTGGACCTGGACGTCCGCCTGCGGGCGGTGGACGACCTGCAGGTGTCCGGCGTCGACAGCTATGTGGAGGCCGACGTGCGGCTGGGCTGGCGCCTGGACAACGGGCTGGAGCTGTCCGTCACGGGACGCAATCTGCTGGAGGAACGGCGGGTTGAATCATCCGATCCGTCGCGCGCACGCGCCCTGGGCCGCAGCGTCTTCGCTGTGCTGCGCGCAGGATTCTGAGTGCCGGCGCCGGTCCCACCACGGGCGTTGTACGGCGTTCTGCTCGCGACGCTGCTCCTGTTCTGCCCCGCAGCCGGCCACAGCCAGACGCTGGAGTATGCGGTCAAGGCCAACTATCTCGTCCGCTTCGCCGTTTTCGTTCAGTGGCCGCCGGATGTGTTCGCATCGCCTGGGGCGCCGGTGACCATCTGCGTCGCCGGCCGGAACCGCTTCGGGTCCGTGCTCGCGGAGGCCGCCGGCGCCCACACGGCGCACGGGCGGCCCATCGCGGTGCGCGCCATCCGGAGCGCCGACCAGGTCGGCGGCTGCCATATGGTCTATGTCGGGGCCGGCGCCCCGGCGGAGCTCGCCGCTGTTGCTGCGGCCGCCGGCGGCGTTCTTCTGATCACGGACCAGGCGGTGTCGCGGCGGCGCGGCGCCATTCACTTCGACGTCTCTGACGGCCGGGTCCGGTTCCACATTGACAACGACGCCGCGCGGCGTGCGGGGCTGAGCATCAGCTCCCGGCTGCTGAGTCTGGCGCTGTCGGTGAGCGGGGAGGGCCGGTGATGCGTCCGCTGGACCGCATGAGCGCGCGCCGCGCGTCCCTGCTGGTCGTGGTCTGCCTTGGCCTGCTGCTGGCGGCGGGCGTCGGGGTGACCGTCTTCAGCGAGCGCTGGGAGAAGGCCCAGCTGGCGCGGCAGGCCGAGGCCCAGGCGGAACTGATGGCCTCGGCGGTCAGCGGCGCCCTGGCCTTCGATGATCCCCAGGCGGCGGCTGACTACGTCGAGGCGGTCCAGATCAACGCCAACATCCTGTCGGCGGCGGTCTATGACCTGGACGGGCGGCTGGTGGCCGGTTTTCATCGCGAGCAGGATCGGCCGGAGCCGACGCTCGCCGCGGGGCAGGAGGGCAGCCGCTTCCGTGACGGCCAGCTGGGGGTGGTCCGGCGGGTGGAGCAGGGCGGCCAGGCGCTCGGCGCGGTCCGCCTGATCTTCGAGGAGTCCTCGCCGCGGCAGCGCCTGTCCCGATACCTCGGCATAGGCCTGCTGCTCAGTCTCGCGGTGCTGGTCGTGGTGGTGCTGGCCGCCAGCCAGACCGCCCTCCGCCGGGCCAACGAGGCGCTGGCGGAGCGCGCCCAGGATCTGGATACGGCCAACATGCGGCTGCGTCAGCAGATGGACGAGCGGGAGAAAGCCGAGGAAGCGCTTCGCCAGAGCCAGAAAATGGAGGCCATGGGCCGCCTCACGGGCGGCGTGGCGCATGATTTCAACAATCTGCTGATGGTGGCCTCCAGCGCCGCCGACATGCTTGAGCGGACCAGGGACGAGGCCAAGCGGGCCAAGCTGCTGGCGGGCCTGCGGCAGGCGGTCGAGCGCGGCGCAGGGCTGACACGTCAGTTGCTGGCGTTCTCGCGACAGACGCCGCTGAAAGTCAGCGTGATCGACGCCGGAGAGCGCATCGAGGCCATCCGGGTGCTGCTGCAGGGATCGCTGAGGGAAGACATCACCGTGGTGATCGACGCGCACGCCGACGCCTGTCCGGTGGAGGTGGACCTGGGCGAGTTCGAGCTGGCCCTGATCAACCTGGCGGTCAACGCGCGTGACGCCATGCCCAGGGGCGGGGTGCTGACGGCGCGCATCCGCTCCCGGGAGGTCGACGGGCATGGCTGGGTCCGGATAGAGGTGGAGGATACGGGGGTGGGCATGTCGCCCCAGGTTCAGGCGCGGATCTTCGAGCCCTTCTTCACCACCAAGGAGGTCGGTCGCGGCACCGGCCTGGGGCTCAGCCAGGTCTACGGGTTCGCGCGCTCGTCCGGGGGGCAGATCAGCGTCAGGTCGGAGGAGGGGGTCGGGACGACCTTCATCCTGGACCTGCCCTGCACCGACAAGCCCCTGACGAAGGCCGGGGCGGCGCCCGCGCCCCGGGACCGGGCCGAGGGGCGCCTGCTGCTGGTGGAGGACGACGACGCGGTGGCGGTCGGCGTGGGCCACATGCTCCGCGACCTGGGCTATACCTATGTCCGGGCCTGCGACGGGTCCGACGCGCTGAGGATACTCCAGGGCGACGCGGCCTTCGATCTTGTTCTGTCGGACATGGTGATGCCGGGCGCGCTCGGGGGGCTGGACCTGGCCAACGCCATCCGCGAACGGTCGCCGACTCAGCCGGTCCTCCTGATGACCGGCTACAGCGAGGCCGCGTCCGCAGCCTCCGGGGCGGGCTTCCCGGTTCTGACCAAGCCCTACGGCATCGACGATCTGGCCAGCGCGATCCTGGACGCCCGGACGGCCGACGACGACCGGGACTGATTAATCTGTTTCCGTGTCGAACGCCGAGCCAGACGCACGATAAGAATTTTTGTATCAGGGGAAAAAGTTTATCGATTTTCCTTTTGTCCGTGACGCGCGTAGGGTCATCGCCTGCCCAGCGATAAACGGAGGAAACATCATGGACGGTGAACGGAACGACCCCCTCGGCGGCTGCCCGATGAAGAAGCAGGGCGCGATGCGCTCGCTGCTGGGTCGCACGAACCGCGACTGGTGGCCCAACCAGCTGTCGCTGGAGATCCTCCACCAGCAGGGGATCAGCGGCGACCCCATGGGCGACGGTTTCGATTACGCCGAGGCCTTCAAGTCGCTGGACTATGAGGCGGTCAAGCGCGACCTGCACGCCCTGATGACCGACAGCCAGCCCTGGTGGCCGGCAGACTATGGGCACTACGGGCCCTTCTTCATCCGCATGGCGTGGCACTCGGCCGGCACCTACCGCACCGGCGACGGCCGCGGCGGCGCCAGTTCGGGCTCGCAGCGCTTCGCGCCCCTCAACAGCTGGCCGGACAACGCCAACCTGGACAAGGCCCGGCGCCTGCTGTGGCCCGTCAAGCAGAAGTACGGCGCCAGGCTGTCCTGGGCCGACCTGATGATCATGGCCGGCAATGTGGCCATCGAGTCCATGGGCGGGCCGGTGTTCGGCTTCGGCGGCGGCCGCGCCGACGTCTGGGAGCCCGAGAAGGACATCTACTGGGGCACCGAGGAGAAGTGGGTCGGCCAGGAAGGCAACGAAACCCGCATCCAGCCCGACAAGGACATCGTGCTGGAGAATCCCCTGGCCGCCATCCAGATGGGCCTGATCTACGTCAATCCGGAAGGCCCCGGCGGCGTGCCTGACCCCATCCAGTCGGGGCGCGACATCCGGGAGACCTTCGCCCGCATGGGCATGAACGACGAGGAGACCGTCGCCCTGACCGCCGGCGGCCACACCTTCGGCAAGTGCCACGGCGCCGGCGACGCCTCCAAGATCGGCGCCGAGCCCGAGGGCGCCGACATCGCCCAGCAGGGCCTCGGCTGGCAGTCCGGCCACGAGAGCGGCATGGGCGACCACACCATCACCTCGGGCCTGGAAGGCGCCTGGACGCCCACCCCGACCCAGTGGGACATGAGCTATTTCGAGATGCTGCTGGACCACGAGTACGAGCTGGTCCGCAGCCCGGCGGGCGCGCAGCAGTGGCAGCCGGTGGGCAATCCCGAGGACACCCTCGCCCCGGCCGCGCACACCCCCGGCAAGCGCGTCCCGACCATGATGACCACGGCCGACATGGCCATGAAGATGGACCCGGCGTACCGCAAGATCTCCGAGCGCTTCCGCGCCAACCCGGACCAGTTCGCCGACGCCTTCGCCCGGGCCTGGTTCAAGCTGTGCCACCGCGACATGGGCCCCAAGGCCCGCTACCTGGGCCCGGAAGTGCCGGCCGAGGACCTGATCTGGCAGGACCCGATTCCGCCGCTGGACCACCCGGTGGTGGACGCCAACGACATCAAGACCCTGAAGAGCCGGATCGCGGACTCGGGCCTGAGCGTGTCCGAGCTGGTGACCACGGCCTGGGCCTCGGCCTCGACCTACCGCGGATCGGACCACCGCGGCGGCGCCAACGGCGCGCGCATCCGCCTGGAGCCCCAGCGGAACTGGAAGGTCAACGAGCCCGAGAAGCTGGCGCGCGTCCTGGACATCTATGAGCGCATCAAGGCCGACTTCGACGCCTCGGCGGCCGGCGGCCGCAAGGTGTCCATCGCCGACCTGATCGTTCTGGGCGGGTCCGTGGGCGTCGAGCAGGCGGCCAGGGCCGCGGGCCACGAGGTGGAGGTTCCCTTCACCCCCGGCCGCACCGACGCCACGGCGGAACAGACCGACGCCGACAGCTTCGACGTGCTGGAGCCCCGGGTCGACGGTTTCCGCAACTATCTCGGCGTGCGCTACAATGTGCCGACCGAGGAGGTGCTGGTCGACCGCGCCCAGCTGCTGCGCCTCAGCGCGCCGCAGATGACGGTTCTGGTGGGCGGCCTGCGGGTGCTCGGCGCCAACCACGGCGGATCGAAGCACGGCGTCTTCACCGACCGCCCGGGCCAGCTGACCAACGACTTCTTCGTCAACCTGCTCGACATGGGCACGGCGTGGAAGGAAGTGGACGACCGGGGCGACGAGGTCTTCGTCGGAACCTGCCGCAGGACCAACGAGGAGAAGTGGACCGCAACGCGCACGGATCTGGTGTTCGGCTCCAACTCGCAGCTTCGCGCCCTGTCCGAGGTCTACGCCGCATCCGACGCGGGGCCGAAGTTCGTCAAGGACTTCGTCTCGGCCTGGGTGCAGGTGATGAACGCCGACCGGTTCGACCTGGTCCCGGCCCTGCGCCGGGCCGCCTGACGTCGAGCCGGACGCGAGGGGACGGCCGGGCGGATGTCTCCGCCCGGCCGTTCGTGCGTCACGCCCCGGCTCGCGGCAGCAGCCCGTCGCGGATAAAGCGGCGGTCGGCCCAGACCGAGTGCGTGCCGCTCGAGATCTTGTGGGGCAGGGCGATGCGGACCACCGGTCCCGCCGCGAAGTCCTTGCAGTCGATCAGCACGCATTCCGAGGTCTGGGTGTTTTCGTCGATGAGGAAACTGACCAGATAGCCGTCCTCCTCGTCCTTGGCGTCGATGCGGGGGGCGAACGGCGCCTCGCTGGCGTAGACGCCTTCGGGCAGGTTCACCGCCCACGACTGGCCGGTCTCCAGATCATGCTTGACGAAGCCGGTGAACAGGAACCAGCCCGGCTTCGTGGTGGTGCTGTAGGCGTAGCGGTAGGGCACGCCCGCGCGCCGCTGGTTGAACATGCCGAACTCCAGCAGCCGGTCGTCCAGATGATGCTCGCGCGTCTCGCCGGTCTTCAGGTTGAAGCGCCAGCGGTGCAGGCGGGGCCGGAAGCTGTGCTCGTCCAGGAACGCCATCATGTGCCCCATGCCCGGCGGGTAGCCGTCCAGCGGGGCCGGGCAGGGGTCTTCCTGGAAATAGCCGTCCAGGACGATCTCGTCGCCGTCCTCGTAGGCGTTCAGAAAGTGCAGCACATAGGTGGGGTCGGCCTCGAACCAGCGGATCTCTTCCGGCCGGCCGTACCGCAGGATGACGCCGAAGCGCGACTTCAGCCCCTCATGCATGCGCGTGGCGTGGACGCCCTTCTTCAGCAGGTCCTGGTCCCAGAACAGCGGGAAATCGTTGAGGATCGAATAGTTGGTGGTGAACGCCATGTCGTGGGGCAGGCGCGGCCCCGGCAGGTCAATGGGCACGTAGTGGACCAGGGTCCCGGTCCGGTCGACGACCCCGTAGTGCATGTAGGGCGCGTGGACGCCGTAGTTGAAGAACAGCATCTCGCCGGTGGCCTCATCCACCTTGGCGTGGGCCGAGACCCCGTCCAGCGGACCCCAGGAGGCGACCCCCGACTGCTCCAGCGTCTCGGGGTCGAGGCGGTAGGCCTCGCCGCACTGGTAGAAGGTGGACAGGATCTGGCCGGCGTGGACCACCACGTCAGTGCTGGAGGAGTCCTTGATGCCGCCGTGGGCGCCGAAGCCGGGACGTCGCGAGACGCCCGGCGGGTCCATCAGTCCGCCCCACAGCGAGCCCTCGGCCTCCTGTTCGGCCTGGAAGCAGCGGGTGCGCACGAAGCGGTTGCGATAGTCGGCCTTGCCGCCGCGAAAGCTGATGGCGTGGACCATGCCGTCCCCGTCGAAGGGGTGATAGCGGCCCAGCGGCTGGTGGATCTGGTTCTCGGTGTTGCGCACATAGATTCCGTCGATGTCGTCCGGGATGCGGCCCTCGATCACCGTCAGGTCCGTCGCGTCCACCTCCGCAAGGATCGGCGTCCAGGCGCCGGTGAGGTACGGATGGTTCGACGGCTTCAGCGATGACTTGATCGGCGGCAGGTGATGGACGGTCATGGTGCGGCTCTCCGGTGCGAACGCGACATCCGGAACCATAGGACTCAATGGTCTGCTTACGCAAGTAATGGAGTGACGTCGCCGCCGTGCTCCCGCGCGACCGATTGTTGCGCCCCCCGGCCCCTGTGCTAGCTTGGTTGCATAAGCAGACCAAAAACGCAGGGAAACGTCCATGACCGCGCAGGATGTCGAGCCGACGACCACGGACGACCCGCCCTTCCGGGACGCGGGGCTCCTGCCGGTCGACCTGGACGTGACGGAGCGGCCGGGCGGCGCGCTGCTGGTCCGTTCGCGCATTCCGCTGGCCGGGCATGACTGGAACGTTCCGCGGGCGATCCTCGCCACGGCCCGGTCGCGCCCAGAGGCCCCCGCCATGGCCCGGCGGGAGGGCGGGACGGGAGACTGGCGCTTCACCACCTACGGCGACCTGGCCGGCCAGATCGAGGGCTTCGCCCAGTGGCTGCTGGATCGCGGGCTGCCGTCCGGCGCCGCCGTGATGATCATGGGCGCCAATTCGCCGGCCTTCGCCGCGGCGGCCCTGGGCGCCATGGCGGCGGGCGCGCCGGCCGCGCCGGTCAGCCTGCTGTACGCCATGCTGGGGGGCGATCTGGGACGTCTGCGTCATGTGATGGACCGCATCCGGCCCGCCGTTCTGGTGATCGAGGACGCCCGGCCCGTCGCCGCGGCGCTGGCGTCGCTGGATCTGGACGGCGTGACGGTGGTCACCGCGACGCCCGAGGCGGTGGACGCGCCCCATGTGGCGGATCTGGCCGAGGTCTTCGCCACGGCCGCCACCCCGGCGGTCGCGGCCCGCCTCGAGGCGCTCAAGCCCGACGACCATGCGAACTATCTGCTGACCTCCGGCTCCACCGGCCTGCCCAAGGTGGTGGCCGTGTCCTACGCGAATCTGGCGGCCAATACGGCCCAGGGAATCCAGGCCACGGGCGATAGCCTGCGCTGGGACGGCCGCATCCTGAACTGGCTGCCCTGGCACCACACCGCCGGGGCCAGCGTCCTGCGCGCGACCCTGCTGGCGGGCGGAACCTTCTATGTGGATGACGGCAAGCCCCTGCCGGGGCTGCTGGACATCTCCCTGCGCAACCTCAGGGAAATCCCGGTCGAGTACTACGCCAACGTGCCGCTGGGATTCGCCCTGCTGGCCGACGCGCTCGAGGCGGATGCGGAGCTGCGGCGCACCTTCTTCTCGGAGCTGCGGCTGATGCTGTTCGGCGGCGCGGCCCTGGCCCAGCCCGTCTATGACCGCATCCAGAAGATGGCGGTTCAGGAGACGGGCCGGCGCATCATGATGACCTCCGCCTACGGGTCCACCGAAACCACGGCCGGGTTCCTGGCGGGCTACGCCTATACGGACAAGGTCGGGCTGGGCCTGCCCCTGCCGGGCGTGACGCTCAAGCTGGTCCCCCACGACGACGCGCGCTGGGAGGTGCGGGTCAAGGGGCCCAACGTCACCCGCGGCTATCTGCACGACCCGGAGCGCAGCGCCGCCGCCTTCGACGACGAGGGCTTCTACTGCATGGGCGACCTGGCGACCTTCATCACGCCGGGCGACGTGACCGGCGGCCTGGCCTTCGCCGGCCGGCTGGCCGAGGAATTCAAGCTGTCCACCGGCGCCTGGGTCTATGGCGGGCCGGCGCGCGAGGCGGTGCTGGCCGCCCTGTCGCCGCTGATCACCGAACTGGTGCTGTGCGAGGAGAACCGGCCGTATCTGGGCATCCTCGCCTGGCCTTCGGCGGAGGGCGTGAAGCGCGAGCTGGGCATGGAGCTGGCCGAGGCGATCGCGTCCGGGCGGCTGGGCGAGGCCGTGCGCGAACGGCTGGCGGCGCACAACCGCGCCAACGATGTCGCCTCCATGCGCATCGAACGGGCCGTGATCCTGACCTCGCCGCCGGATCCCAACGCCCACGAGGTGTCGGACAAGGGCAGCATCAACCGGCGCGGGGTGATCGACAACCGCCGCGAGGACGTGGCGCGCCTCTACGCCGACCAGCCCGATGCGGGCGTCATCGTCGTTGCGACAGGAGACTGATCGGATGGTCTATATTCTCGGCGGCTGGCAGTCGGACTTCAGGCGCAACTGGGCCCGCGAGGGCATGGAGATCGCCGACGGCTTCGCCGAAACCCTGAACGGGGGGCTGGAGGCGACGGGGCTGGAGCCCGGCGACATCGACGTGGGCCATGTGGGCAATTTCGTCGGCGATCTGTTCGCGGGCCAAGGCATGCTGGGCGGCTTCTTCGCCCTGTCCGACGACCGCTTCGACGGCATGCCCGCCTCGCGCCACGAGGGGGCGTGCGCCTCGGGCTCGCTGGCCATCCTGGCGGCCATGGCGGACATCGAGTCGGGCCGCTACGGAACCGCCGCCGTGCTGGGGCTGGAGCTGATGCGCAACGTGCCGGGCCAGACGGCGGCCGAGCATCTGGGCGCGGCGGCCTGGGCGGGGCACGAGTACCAGGACGCCCGCTATGTCTGGCCGCGCGCCTTCTCGGACCTGACCGAGGAGTACGACCGGCGCTACGGCATCGACGAGACCCACCTGCGGCGCATTGCGCAGATCAATTTCGCCAACGCCCGCCTGAACCCCAACGCCCAGACCCGCGAGTATGTCTTTCCCGACGCCGCCTTCGCCAATGACGACGAGGCCAATCCGGTCATCGAGGGGCGGGTGCGCAAGACCGACTGCGGCCAGGTCACCGACGGCGGGGCCATGGTCGTCCTGGCTTCCGCTGAGCGGGCGGCGGACTACGCCCGTCGGCGCGGGATCGCCCTGGAGTCCCTGCCGCGCATCAAGGGCTGGGGCCACCGCAACGCCCCCATCAGCTACGCCCGCAAGATCGCCGCCAGCGCCGACGACGCCTATGTCTTCCCGCAGGTGAAACGGGCCATCGACGAGGCCCGCGCCCGCGCCGGCGTGTCGCTGGACCACATCGACGCGGTGGAGACCCACGACTGCTTCTCCATGACCGAATACATGGCCATCGACCATCTGGGCCTGACCGCGCCGGGCGAGGCGTGGAAGGCCGTGGAGGCCGGCGACATCGAGATCGGCGGCCGGCTGCCCGTCAATCCGTCGGGCGGCCTGATCGGCTGCGGCCACCCGGTCGGCGCGACGGGCGTGCGCATGGCCCTGGACGCGTTCAGGCAGACGACCGGCGCGGCGGGGGCCTATCAGGTGGAGGGCGCCCGCTCGGTCCAGACCCTGAACATCGGCGGCTCCACCACCACCACCGTCAGCCTGGTGATCGGGGTCTAGTTCTCGCGCCGCCGGATCGCGACGGCGGCGGTCCCGTGGGCCACGACCCGGCCGTCGGGCAGCGAGACCGTCACCTCGGCCACCACCTTGCGCGGGTCCGCATAGGCGGCGCGGCCTTCGGCGATCAGGTGATCCGCGTCGATGGGCGCCGCGTTCAGGAAGCGCAGGGTCAGGTCGGTCGACAGCAGGTGCTCGCCCGGCTTCAGCAGGGTCATGGCGACGCCGCCTCCGGCGATGTCCATCAGCGCCGCCGTCACGCCGCCGTGGACCAGGCCGACGAAATTGGCGTGACCGGGATCCAGGTCGCAGCGGACCGCCATGCGGCCGCGCTCCACCTCGACCGGCCAGGCGCGCAGCCGCTCGGCGAAGCCGCCCGCGAAGCGCGCCTCGGCCCAGCGCCGCGCCAGCTCCAGACCGTCCGCCGCCGGGTCCAGCTCAAAGCGCGAGGCGAGGGAGGGCGGCGACCCGCTCACGCCGCCGCCGCCCGGCTGTTCAGGCGGATGAAGCGGTCAGCCGCGGCGCGATACTCCCGCTCCAGCCGCGCCACCACCTCGGCCACGGACTCCACCGCCTCGATGCGGCCCACGCCCTGGCCGGCGGCCCAGATGTCCTTCCAGCGCTTGCTGCTCTGGCCCCCGGAATAGTCGCGCTGGATCGCCCCGCCCAGGGCCTCGGGGTCCAGGCCCGCGGCGATCAGGCTGGGCTTGAGCCAGGAGGCGTCGGTGCCGGTGACCGCGGGCGAGACGATCAGGTCGTCGGCGTCGCAGTCCACCACCATCTGCTTGTAGGCGTCCTGGGCCAGGCTCTCGCGCGTGGCCAGGAAGCGGGTGCCCATGTAGACCATGTCCGCCCCCGCCGCGATGGCGCCCGCCACCCCCGCGCCGTCGGCGATGCCGCCGCCGATGGTCAGATAGCCGTCAAAGAATTCGCGCACCGCCGAGACGAAGGCGAAGGGCGACAGATGGCCGGTGTGGCCGCCCGCGCCCGCGCTGATGCAGGCCAGGCCGTCCACGCCCGCCTCGGCGGCCTTCCGCGCCAGCTTCATGTTGACCACGTCGGCGAAGACCAGTCCGCCATAGCCCTTGACCGTCTCCATCACCGGCTTCGGCGAGCCCAGGGCGGTGATGACGATGGGCGGCTTGTAGCGCGCCACCATGGCCAGGTCGTCCGCCAGCCGCGGGTTGGTGGAGTGGGTGATCAGATTGGCGATCCACGGCCCGTCGCCGGGCTGCAGCGCGCCGGTGATCTGGTCCATCCAGCGGTCCAGGTCCTCGGGCGTGCGGCAGTTGGGCGTCGGAAAGGCGCCGCCGATCCCCGCCTTGCAGGCGGCGATGACCAGCTCGGGCCCCGAGACCAGGAACATGGGCGCGGCGATGACGGGCAGCCGCAGGGACTGGGGGAAAGCGGAACTCATGCGGGGGTCGTTTCTCCAAGACGGTCGCGCAGGTCCCGCTTGAGGACCTTGCCGACCGGGTTGCGCGGCAGGGCGTCGATGACCTCCAGCCGCTCGATCTGCTTGTAGACGGCCACCTGTTTTTCCTGGGTCAGGTAGCGGTTGATTTCGGCCATCTCGGCGCTCTGGCCGGGGCGGAACACCACGAAGGCGCACAGCCGCTCGCCCAGCCGCTCGTCCGGCGCGCCCACCACGGCGGCCTCGGCGATGGCGGGATGGCCCATCAGGTGGCCCTCGATCTCCTCGGAGGAGATGTTCATGCCGCCGCGGATGATGATGTCCTTGAGCCGGCCCACGAAGCGGATGAAGCGGTTGTCCTCACCCGCCAGCTCGAACAGGTCGCCCGAACGGAACCAGCCGTCGGCGTCGAACGCCCGCGCGTTGACCTCGGGCGCCCGCCAGTAGCCGGAGAACACCGTCGCCCCCTTCATGCGCAGCTCGCCGGGACGGCCGGGCTCGCGGATCTCCTCCTCGGTCTCCGGGTCCACCAGGCGGGTGGAGATGCGGTCGTGCAGCATGGCCTTCCACTTGAGTCCCTCGCCGAAGCGGGGGAACAGGGCGGCGCGCTCCGCCGGGTCGGGCACGTCCTGCCAGGCGCTGGGGAACGAACAGCCCTCGTTGGAGCCGAAATAGTTGACGATCTGCACGCCGTATTTCTCGTGGAAGGTCTGGACCATCCACGGCGACAGGGGCGCCGAGCCCGAGCCGATGGCCTTCAGCCGCCCGAAGTCGATGCCGTCCAGCAGGGCCTCGTTCTGCAGCAGCAGGTTCAGCACCGCGGGCGGCGCGACCGTGTAGTCGATGGTCTCGTCCCGCATCTGCTTCAGCAGCACCTGCAGGTCGAAGGGGTGGTGCTGGATCAGCACCCCGCCGGTCAGCAGCCAGCTGACGAAGCCGGTGGAGATGCCCGCCATATTGACCATGGGAAACGGGTTCAGGATCCGGGCGCCGTGGCCGAGGTCCGCGGCGTCCGCCACCCCCGCGCCCATGATGATCCATTCATTGTGGCTGCGCGGCACGCCCTTGGGCTGGGCCTCGGTCCCGGAGGTCCAGCAGATGGTGAAGACGTCGTCGGCGCTGATCCTGGCCGCCTTCATGGCGTCGCGGGCGGCCTTCATCTGCTTCGGCGTGACCGCGTCCAGCTGCGGCTCAAGGTCCACGGCGCCGGCGGGGCAGGTCTCGCCGAGGACGAACACATGCTTCAGGGTCGGGCAGCGGCCGGCGACGGTCATCAGCATCTCGCCGTGGGCGTGCTTGCCGATGCGGTCGATGGTCAGGGCGGCCACGGCGTCGGTCTTGCCGACGATGTAGCCCAGCTCGCTCTCGCGGTACTGCACCGGGGCGGGCGAGACGATGATCCCCAGCCGCGCCGCCGCCAGATAGACCAGGGTCAGGTCGTTGATGTTCGGCAGCTGGACGACCAGCACGTCATCCTTCTTCAGGCCGTGGGCGTGCAGCACCGCCGCCAGCCGGTCGACGGACGCGTCGGCCTCCGCCCAGGTCAGGCGCTCGGGCCGGCCGCCCATGATGTCGGCGGCGTTGAACGGGTCGATCAGGGCTTCCGCGTCCGGGTGGGCCTTCAGGTGGCGGCGGAACAGGTCGTCCAGGGTGTCGTCACCCCACCAGCCTTTTGCGCGGAAGTCGCGTATGCGGTCCTTCGGCACGACGATCATGGCGTTTTCCTCCGTCTCTCGTTTTGTCTCCCGGTCATTGGGGCGCCGGGTAGATCAGGTTTCGCACATCCGCGCGCACCACCTTGCCCACGGGATTGCGGGGCAGGGCGGTCAGCGGATGCAGCGTCTTGGGGGTGCGCACAGGGCCGATGGTCCGCCGCACATGGTCCATGAGGGCGGCCTCGTCGGCGAGGGCGGCATCCCAGGCCACGGCGGCTTCCAGCCGTTCGCCCCACACCGGATCCTCCACGCCGAAGGCGCAGGCCTCGCGCACCGCCGGATGGGCGCCCAGGGCGGCCTCGACCTCGGCGGGATAGATGTTGTAGCCGCCCGAGATGATCATCTCGCGCGACCGGCCCAGGATGGTCAGCAGGCCGTCCGCCTCCAGCCGCCCCAGGTCGCCGGTCCTGAGCCAGCCGTCGTGGCGGGCGGCCTCGGTGGCGTCCGGATCATCCAGATAGACGGTGTCCGCCAGATCGCCCCCCACCAGGATCTCGCCCTCGCCCTGCTCCGCCACGGCGCCGCCGGGGGTCAGCACGCGCACGGGCGTGCCCGGGAAGGCATAGCCGGCCGCGCCGCGCAGCTCGGGCCGCGCCACCTGTCCGGGCGTCAGGGCGGCGATGGTCATGGGCGCCTCGGTCTGGCCGAACAGGGCGCCCAGCACCGGGCCGAAGCGCGAGATGGCCTGATCGATGCGCGCCGGCGGCATGGGCGCGGCGGACCAGGTCAGGTGGCGCAGGACCTTGAAGTCCTCCGGCCCGAAGGCGGCCTCCTCCATCAGCAGATAGATCAGGGTCGGCGGCATGAAGGCCACGGTGACGCGGCGCTTCAGCTCCTCGAGCATGGCGGCGCGGTCCGGCTGGGCCATCAGCACATGGGCCCCGCCCGCCGCCAGCACCGGCAGCACATAGTGCGACGAGCCGTGGGTCAGGGGCGCGACCGCCAGGTTCACGTCTTCGGCGGTGAAGCCGTAATAGCTCTGCATGGACCGCAGGGCCGTGGCGGCGCTGCGGCGGCTCTGCACCACGCCCTTGGGCTTGCCGGTGGAGCCGCCGGTGAATTTGATGGCGAAGACGCCGTCCGGGTCGTGGTCGATGGCGGGCGGCGTCCGGCCGGCCTCCACGGCGTCGATCCAGCTTTCCAGCTCGAGCCGGCGCGCGCAGGGCGCCGCCTGATCCCGCGAGGCCTGATCGACAAACAGCATGTCCAGCTCGGCGCGGCGCTGCAGGTCGGCGTTCAGGCCGGGGCCGTTGCGGGGGTTCAGGGGAACCCAGGCGGCGCCCGCCCGCAGGATGGCCAGATAGGCGACCACATGGCGCCAGCTGTTGGCGGCGCACAGGCCGATGCGGCGGCCCCGGTCCAGCCCCCGCCGGTGCAGGTCGGCGGCCAGGGCGTCGACCCGCGCGATCAGCTCGCCATGGGTGATCGTCCGGTCGCCGTCGAACAGGGCCGGGCGGTCGGCCCGCGCGCGCCAGCCGTCATAGATCACGCCGACCGGGTTCACGCCGCGCGCTCCAGGACGGTGACCACGGTCGCCGCTTCCTCGACGCCCAGAAACCCGCCGCCGTTCTCCGCCGCCGCCATGCGCGCGCCGTCGATCTGGGCCGGCCCGGCCTCGCCGCGCAGCTGGCGGGTCAGGTCGTGCAGCTGGATGATGCCCGTGGCGCCCACCGGATGGCCCTTGGCCACCAGACCGCCCGAGGCGTTGACCGGCGTGCGCCCGCCCAGGGCGAAGTCGCCGCGCCGCAGCCGCTCGCTTACGGTCCCCGGCTCGGCCAGACCCAGGTTCTCGATCTGCTGGATTTCGGCGTAGCTGGTGGCGTCGTGGACCTCCACCGCGTCGATGTCGTCCGGTCCTGCGCCCGCCTGTTCGTACGCCGCCAGCGCCGCCCGACGGCCGATGTGATCGTCCATGTCCGCCGCCTCGCGCAGCGAGGCGCTGACGAGGGCGCAGCCCCGCACCCGCACCGCCCGCGCGGCGGCGCCCAGCCGCGCCAGCCCGGCCGCGCTGCACACCACCATGGCCGCGGCCCCGTCGCTGACGGGGGCGCACATGGCGCGGGTGAAGGGAAACACGATGGGCTTGTCGGCCAGCACCTGCTCCGGCGTCATGGGGGCGCCGTACTGGGCCAGCGGGTTCAGGGCGCCCGCCGTGTGGTTCTTGGCCGCCGCATGGGCGAAGTCCGCCGGGGTCGTGCCGTGGCGATCCATGTGGGCCCGGGCCTGGGCGGCGTACAGATCCATGAACAGGCTGCGGCCCTCGCCGGGTTCCTCGCCGCCCATCTCGCGGATATAGGCCAGCACGCCCTCGCGGTCGTGGATGTCGGTCCCCCCCGCGAAAGCCGCCGCCACCCGCTCGGGCCGGTCGGGCCAGACCATCTTCTCGGCGCCGGCGACCAGGGCGATGTCGCCGCCGCCCGCCCGCAGCCATTGCATGGCCAGCCAAAGGGCGGTGGAGCCGGAGGCGCAGGCGTTCTCAACATTGATTATCGGGATGCCGGTCAGACCCAGCGGCCGCAGGGCGATCTGGCCGCGCACGGTGTTCTGGCCCTCCAGCATGGGCTGGCGGGTGTTGGCGAACCAGGCGGCCCCGACGTGGGCGACGTCCGCTCCCGCATCGGCCAGGGCCGCGCGCACGGCCTCGGCGGTCAGCGATTTGACGCTCTGGTCCAGTCGCTTTCCCAGGGCCGTCATGCCGACCCCGGCGATGAAGACGTCCGTCGTCATGCCGTCGCCGGGCGACGCCGCTGCACGATGCGGAACCGCGAGGCGACGAAGGCCAGGTCGGCCAGACAGGCGTTGCCCGCCGGGTTCAGCCCCGAGACGTGATAGTCGCTGTAGGCCGCCGCGAAATTGATCCACATGGCGCCGGTCAGATTGATGGTCAGATTGGCGCCCGCCTGCTCGTACAGCGGCGTCGCGCGGTCGATGAAGGCCTCGTCGGTGGAATACAGATAGGACGAGATGGAGCCGTGCTCGCGCGCCAGCCGGGTGGCCTCGGCCACGGCCGCGTCGCCCTCCATGCGGACCACGAACAGCACCGGCCCGAAATGCTCCTCGGCGTAGAGGGCGGGGTCCGAACCGTCCACGGCCACCACCAGCGGCGTCAGGGTGCGCGCCTCGGGGAACTGCGGATGGGCGTACGGCGCGGCCTCGCGCAGCACGCGGGCCTTCGGATGCTGTTCCAGGGCGCCGCGCACATTGGCCACGGCCTTAAGGCTGACCTCGCCCTGGATCGCGCCCATGATGCCGGCGGCCAGGGCCGGATCGCCCGCGATGGCGTCGATCTGCGCCGCCAGCGCCTGTCCGAACGCATCGGCCAGATCCGGGCGCACATAGATCACCTGGGGGCTGGTGCACATCTGGGCCGAGAACAGGCATGAGGCGCGGGCGATGGCCCGGGCGGCGTCGTCCAGATCCCGGGCGGACTCCACCACCACCGTGTTGACGCCGGCCGTCTCGGTGAACAGCAGCTTGCCGGTGACGGTGCGCTCCAGATGGCCGCCGTAGCGGGGGCTGCCGGTGAAATCGACGATCTGCACCGCCGGATGGTCCACCAGCTGCTGGGCCACGGGGGCCTCGAGCGTGTCCACGGCCAGGGTGACGAGGTTCGGGTCGAACCCGTGGTCGGCCAGCACCCGGCGGCATTCGCGCACCACGATGGCCATGGGCAGCACGGCGATGGGATGCGGCTTGACGATCACGGGATTGCCCGTGGCCAGGCTGGCGAACATGGCCGGATAGGCGTTCCAGGTGGGGAAGCTGGCGCAGCAGATGACCAGGCCGATCCCCCGCGGCACGATGGCGTAGGTCTTGTCCAGGACCACCCGCTCGCCGGCGAAGTCCCGCTCGTAGCGGCCGGTCGGCGCCACGTCGCGCATGGCCTTGACCGCATAGGCCAGGGCCTCGACGCCCCGGTCCAGCGCATTGGGGCCGGACCCGCTGAACGCCTGGGTGTAGCTTTGCCCGGCCACGTGCATGACGGCGTGGGCCATCTCGAAATTGGCGTCGTACAGCCGCACCGCCATCTCGGCGCACAGGGCCGCGCGCAGCTCGGGCGAGGCGGCGGCCCAGTCGGGCATGGCGGCCTGCGCCGCCGCGATCAGGGCCTCGGGCGTGCTGACCGGATAGGTGATCCCCAGCGGCTGCTGCGTGTAGGGCGAGACCTCGGCCCCGACCCGGTCGACGACGCCCGGCTGGTCCAGCGCGAACGGCTTGCCCAGCTGCGCCTCGAAGGCGGCCTTGCCGGCCACCGGCTTGTCCGGACCGTGGATCTTCGTCGACGGCGAATCCTTGAACGGCGACCAGGCGCGGCGGGTGCGGATGGCCTCCAGCGCGCTCTCGATCAGGTCGGCGTGGCGGGCCACGACGGCGTCGCGGGGGGCGGGCGAGCGGGCGTCCATCAGCGACCTCCCGTGCGCTCGACGACCATGGCCGAGCCGACGCCCTGGGCGCCGGCCGCGACCACCAGGCCGTAGCGGCCCTCGCAGGCGTCGAGGGCGTCCAGCAGCGACGACAGCAGGATGGCGCCCGTGGCCCCCATGGGGTGCCCCTTGGCCAGATGCCCGCCGCCCACATTGACCTTGTCCGGGTCCACATCCCGCTCGCGCAGGAAGGTGACGATGGTGACCGCGAAGGCCTCCATGAACTCGATCCGGTCCATGTCGGACAGGCTGAGGCCCGCCCGCTCCAGCACCCGGTCCGTGGCGGTGAAGCCTGCGGTCAGGGAGGCGGCCGGGTCGCCGCCGACCTCCACATGGGCCACGATGCGCGCCCGGGCGTCGTCGGCCTCGGAGGAGACCAGCGCCAGCCCGGCGCCGTCGGACATGGGCGGGGCGTGGGCCACGGTGTGGCGGTGATCGATGGCGCGGCCTTCAAGCGCATCGGCATAGGGCGCGGCCATGTCGGCAAAGGCGGCGGGCAGCTTGGCCAGTTTCTCCAGCGTGGTCGGCCGGGCGCATTCGTCGCTGTCCAGGCCGTTCAGCGCGATGCGAGAGGCGACCAGCGGCCCGCCCTCGGCCGCCGCGGTGCGGGACTGGGAGACGAAGGCGGCCTGGTCCATCTCGGCGCGGGAGACCCCCAGGTCCTCCGCCAGCCGGTCGGCGGCCACCGCGACCGGCAGGTATCGGGTGCGCGGCGGGAAGGCGGCGTCGGCGTAGTAGTCGGCCCGGTCGCCCATGAACGGCACGCGCGACATCATCTCGACCCCGCCGGCCAGCACCGAACGGGCGCGGCCGGTCTGGACCATGTCCGCGGCCTGTCCGATCGCGGTGAGGCCCGAGACGCAGTAGTTGTTGACGCTCCAGGCCGCCGTCTCGTCCGGCAGGCCGGCGTGCAGCTTGGACACCAGCGCCACATTGGCGCCCTGGGCGCCGACCTGTCCGACACAGCCGACGATCAGCGCCTCGGCTCCGCGCGCGTCATGGCCGCGGGTCTCGATGGCGTCGATCAGTCCGCCGATCAGTTCGTGCGGCTTCAGCGCCGCCAGCCCGCCCTCGGGGCGGGCTCTGGCGCGGGGCGTGCGGACGGCGTCGTGGATGTAGGCGCTCATCAATCAGGCGGCCTTCAGCTGGTCGCCGCGCGCCCAGGTGCCGTGGAAGCCCGCAGGCACCCGCACCGGCAGGATCACCCGCGCCACCGGCCCGGCCTCCATGTTCTGCGCATCGATCACCTGCACCTCGGACTTGCCGGTTCCGGCGTCGGTCACGAAGGCGATGACATAGCCGTCGTCCTCGGTCTTTGCCCCCACCCGGGGCGCGAAGGCGGGTTCGGAGCCGAACTGGGAGGGCTGGTAGTCCCAGGTGCGCGCGGCGCCGGTCTCCAGATCGTACTTGATCAGGCCCTTGAAGCTCTGCAGCTCCGTCGGCGCCATGGCCACGTGATAGGACCACTTTGTGGGCCGCGAGGCGTAGTCCAGATTGACCACCGGGAACTCGCCGATGCGGTCATCCAGCTGGCGCTTCTTCACCTGGCCGGTCTTCATGTTCATGCGCCATTCCACCGGCACGGCGTGCAGGGCCAGCACGTTCACCATGGCGGCGTAGGGGCCGTATTCCGGATTCGGCGGAAAGCCGTTGGGCGTCATCATGCAGGCGGTCATGACCACCTCGTCGCCGTCCTCCCACGCGTTGACCACGTGGTAGATGTAGCAGCTGTCGGTCTCGAACCAGCGGACCTGGTCGCCCGAGCCGTTGCGGGGCACGACGCCGAAGCGCGCCGGCTGGTCGGCGAAATGGATGTTCCACGTGCTGCGCTTCAGCCCGCCGTCGGTGAACACCACCGGCAGATCGTGCAGCACCACGTAGTTCTCCGTCAGCCCCATGTCGTGGGGCAGACGCGGACCGGGCAGATCAATGCGGGCGAAATGGGTCAGCTCGTTGGTCGGGCTGACGACGCCGAAGGTCATCCAGGGCTCGTAGAGCGAATAGTCGAAGAACACGAACTCGCCGGTCTTCGGGTCCACCTTGGAGTGGGCGGAGACGTGGCGGGACAGGGCCCCGCCGAAGGTCTCGGTCCCGATGGTCTCCAGGGTCCGCGCGTCGATCCGCACCGGATGGCCCGAGATGTACCACAGCGCCATCAGCGAGCCGTTGTGCAGCACCAGATCGGTGTTGGCCGTGTCCTTGTAGACCTTGTCCCCGCGCGTGGACGACGGGTCGGCGCGCGTGGAGGGCTCCATCACCCCGCCCGCGCCGCAGCCGCCGTTCAGGTCCGCCACATGGTCCGCCGAGCGGACGAAGCGGTTGCGGTACTCGGCCTTGCCGTTCTCGAACCAGACGGCGTGGACCATGCCGTCGCCGTCGAACCAGTGGTGCATCCCCTGCGGCGCCTGGGCGGGATTGGGCCCGTTTCGATAGAAGGCGCCGTGCAGATCCTTCGGGATCTCCCCGATCACCGGCAGGTCGATGGCCGTGGTCTCGCGCGAGACCGGCTCATAGGCCCCCTGAAGATAGGGGTTCAGCGTATTCAGCGGGCTGAGCGGCCCGGTTTCGATACGGCGGGCGGCGGCGGCGTCGTCGGCCATGGCAAATGCCTCCAGAAACTTTTCTCAATGGACTGTCTGACATTTGGTCGCTTAACGCAAGCGTTGGGGTCGCCTTCACCCGGCTGCGAATTGGGGTAGAGGGAGATATGCAGACCAGTGAAGAGCGCGCGGGCGGGGCTGACATCCGGGCCCTGATCATGGGCAACCCGGTGGCGCGGGCCTTCGCCATCACCGGAGACGCCTGGACACAGCTGATTCTGCGCGAGGCGTTCTATGGCGTTCGCCGCTTCAGCGCCTGGCGCGACCAGCTCGGCGCCCCCCGCAGCGTGCTGGCCGATCGTCTGCAGCGCCTGACCGGGGCGGGCATGCTGGAAACGAAACCCGTGGCTGAAGGCGGCGCAAGGCTGGAGTACCGCCTCACCGCCATGGGGCGCGACATGTTCGGGGTGGCGGTCATGCAGGGCCAGTGGGAGCGCAAATGGGCCCGCTCCCCGCTGCAGGAGCGCTACGCCCTGCGCTTCTATGACCGCCAGAGCGGAGAGCGGCTGGACCCGGTGATGCTGGGCCGCGAGCACGGCGGACCGGTGGGCGTCGGCAATGTGGTCTGGGAGGTCGTCGCCCCCATGACCCCGATCGCGCCGCCGACCTCGCGCCGGCGGCGTTCGCAGCCGCTGGAGACCGACCGGCCGATCATCGACCGGTCCACCGACATCATGGGCGACTACTGGAGCTGGGCGGTGCTGTCGGCCGCCTATTTCCGCCTGCGCCGCTTTGACGAGATCCACGCCGCCCTGGGCGTCGCCACCAACATCCTGGCCGACCGGCTGTCGCGGCTGGTGCTGCACGGGGTGCTGGAGCGCAGGCCCTACCAGGACGCGCCGGTGCGCTACGAGTACCGCCTGACCGAGGCCGGGCGGGACATGTATCCCATCGTTCTGGCCATGCATGGCTGGAGCGAACGGTGGCTGTATCCCGACGAACTCCCGCCCCTGCGGCTCAAGGACAAGGCGACCGGCGAGGTCCTGGCGCCCGTGGTCTGCGACCGGTCCACCGGCCGGGCCATCGATCCGCGGCAGGTGCGCTGGGAAGTGGAGCGTGAAGCCGCGGCGGAAGCCGGCCGCGCCTGACGCGACAAGGCCGCCGCCGCGGGGCGCGGCGACGGCCTCTGGTCACGCCTGACCGGACCTCAGAAGGTGCGGGTCAGGGCGATGCCGAACGAGCGCGGCGCGCCGAACACGCTGAAGCCGACGCCCACGTTCTTGATGACGTGCGTGCGATACTCCTCGTCGCCCAGGTTCTTCCCGTAGATCGACACCTTGTAGCCGTTGTCGGACTCCCAGGAGGCGAAGGCGCTGACCAGGCCGTAGGACGGGATCAGCACCTCGGGATTGTTGGACGGGTCGAAGAAATAGTCGTCGGTCCACTGATAGTCGACGCGCGTGGCCAAGGTGCCTTGCCCGACCCGCCACTCCCCGTCGGCGTAGAGGGTGAACTGGCTTTCCGGCGAGCGGGGCAGGATGTTGCCCTCGTACGGCAGCGTGCCGCCGGCGGATGTGGCGTCCGAGGTGAACCGGGCGTCCAGGCTGGTGTAGGAGCCGCCGATGGTGATGGCCGAATTGACGGCCAGGGCCGTCTCGATCTCGAAGCCGTCGACCTCGGCCTGGACGTTGGAGGCGACCAGGTTCAGCCCCGCCAGCTCGTTGACCTGCAGGTCGGTGTAGTCCAGCCGGAACGCTGCGGCGTTGAAGCGCAGACGCCCGTTGAACACGGTGGTCTTGGCGCCGATCTCGTAGTTGTCCAGCAACTCGGAGTTCAGCGGCTGCACCGCCTGGGCGGCGGTCTGGGCCGCGCTGATGTAGCCGCCCGCCTTGTAGCCCCGGTCATAGCTTGCATAGAAGCGCACGTCCGGCAGCGGCTCCACCGCCAGGGCGACCCGCCAGGTGGGCTCCTC
>JBALUZ010000024.1:0-22832 GCA_036963825.1 Brevundimonas sp. | reverse complement strand
GGATCGAGCAGATAGATGGCGTAGTCGGAAACGCCCTGAACCAGCAGCCTGAACTGCTCCTGGCTATGCCGGAGCGCCTGCTCGGCCGCCCTGCGCTCGGTCAGGTCGCGGGTGATCTTGGCGAATCCCAGGATCGCGCCGTCCTCGTCCCGGATGGGATCGATGACCACATGGGCCCAGAAGCGGGACCCGTCCTTGCGGACCCGCCAGCCTTCCTGCTCGAACCGACCCTCCTGCGCCGCCTGGCGCAGAGCACGCGCCGGCAGGTCGGTGGCCTTGTCCTCTTCCGTGTAGAAGGCCGAAAAGTGCCGTCTGAGGACTTCCGGCTCGCTGTATCCCTTGAAACGCTCCGCTCCGGGGTTCCAGCTGGTCACCCGCCCGGCCGCGTCCAGCATGTAGATCGCATAGTCGGTGATGGCGTTGACCAGCAGCCGATACCTGTTTTCCTGGTTCAGTGCTTCCGGCACATCGCCCCCTAGCCCGTGAGCGGCCCCCCGCTGGAGCACGCCTAACGGCTCGAACGGACGTGTGTTCCGTCTGTGACCGGACTTCTGTCTGCTTTCTGGACGGCCCGGGCCCCGAGCCTGAAGGCGCATGTTGCTCGGGCGGGCCGATATCGGCTAGGTCGTCGCTGCCGTCCTTTGCGACACCGGATTATCCCACAATGTCTCAGCCGAACTCATCCGTCTGGGATGAGAAACATCTTCGTCTGGCGGTGGCGGCGGCCGGCGTGGCCCTGTGGGCATGGAACGTCGACACCGACCGACTGACCATGGATGGCATCGGCTACAGCCTGTGGACGATCCCCGAGGCCGACGCCGTCACTTTTGAAGAGCTGTCCGCCCATATCCATCCAGCCGACCGGGACCGGGTGCGGGCCGCGTTCCACGCCACGCGGGGCATCGTCGGTTCCTACGAGATCGATTTCCGGATTCTGGTCGGGGACGCGGTGCGCTGGATTTCGGCCCGGGGCCGGGGCGACGATGAAGGCATGGAGGAACGCACGATGTACGGCGTGTTTCTCGATGTCACCGGCAGAAAGCAGGCTGAAGAGGCCAATGAACTGCTGGCCGGAGAGATGAGCCACCGCGTCAAGAATCTGATGACCGTCGCGGGAGCGCTGACCGCCATGACGGCCCGGTCGGCCGAGACCAAGGAGGACATGGCGCGCGATCTCACCCGCCGGCTTGCGGCCCTTGACCGCGCCCACGATCTGGTCCGGCCCGTGCCCGGCCTGGCGAGGGACACCGCGCTGCTCGGGGATCTTCTTTCGGTGCTCCTCAGCCCGTACGACGACCCGGGCGCCTTCAGCGGCCGCATCCGCGTGTCGGCGCCGCGGATGAGGGTCGGGGAAGGCGCGGCGACAGCGCTCGCCCTCGTCATTCATGAACTGGCGACCAACTCGGTGAAATACGGGGCGCTCTCGTCAGCGCAGGGGCTCCTGGACGTCTCGTGCTCGGTCCAGCAGGACGAGGCCCTCATCGTCTGGACGGAGCGCGGCGGACCGCCCGTGACGCCGCCGGTCGCCGGGTCCGGATTTGGCGGTCGGCTCCTGGCTCGCCTCGTTGAACAACAACTGCGCGGGTCGATCGAATACGGATGGCATGCCGAGGGCCTGACCGCGGTTCTGCGAGCCAGGGCGGACCGGCTGTCGTCAGAGGCCTGCCGCAGCGCTTGAGGCGGAAGGCCGCTCGGCAACGGTGGCGCCGGGCGATGAGATGAGGGGCCGCGACCAGTGAGGGCGGCGACAGAGAACGGGATCGCATGTGGTCATGAAGGTCCAGCTCACGGCGCCGGCCGTCGTCGCTTGTTTTCGCCGCCTGACCCGCGTCGTCGACGGCGTCCGGATTTCGGCGGAACCACCTTGTTGAAGGGGCATTGAACGCGTGCAGCCTTCAGGGGCTGGAGCGGCCCGGCCAGCCCCCTTGCCCCCCCAACGCGAGGCGGCCGGGCCGCACTTCCAGCATTGCGAGGCACAATTGTGGTCCGCCTGTGCGCCGCGGCGGCGTACAACCGCGCCCCAAGACAATCGCCATGACACCGGATGACGAAGCGCTCGACGTTCTGTGGCGCGAGCGCTTCGGTCAGCCTCTGCCGATCCTCGGCGCCGGAGACGCTGTGCGCGCGATCCTGGCGGCGGATCCCGCGGCGCTCGCGGCCCGGCCGGGAAGCGCCGAGACGGCGAGCACGAGCTAGGAAAAGGCCGGGTCCTGCGCCCGCGCCGCCCCGGCTCGGTCATCCTGGCGTCCTGGACCCGCGCCAATCTCGGGGCCGGCGGCCGGTGCGAAATGCGGCCGATCGGGGCGTGGGGAACAATCCGTGCTCGCGCAGGTTGTGGTCAGCAAGAGAAATCCGGAGATCGCGCATGGGACAGCGATACGCCCCTGATCGCCCTTGTCTGTCTGACGAGGAGTTCGAACGGGTCTGCCACAAGTTCGAAGCCCTGGGCGACCGCCTGTGCGACCAGCAGATGCTGGAGCTGGCGGACAGGTATCATGAGATGCTGAGGCAGCGGCGTGCGATCCGGGCCCGCCATCCCCGACTCGCGCATTTCCAGGAGGAGCGCAGCTGGGATGCGAGAGGGTGACGCCTGGCGATGGCAGGCGTCTTCGATGACCCCACTTTTTTGTCCGCCCTGTCTTCGATGCTGCTTCCCGACGCGGCGGCCGCATCGGCGCTGCCGCTGCTTCACCATGGAAAGCCCGGTCAGCAAGCCGGCCGGGCGAATGCGCCTTATCCCCGGCCTTCAAATGTCAGCCACTGGCGAGCCGGCCAGGCGGCCGCTTCGCGGATCGATGGGCGCGGCTAGGGTGAGGGCGCTCCGCCCGTCGATCCGGAAAAGGTCAGCGGCCGACGGCGGCCGCGAGCGCCAGGGCGTCCGGACCGGCCGGGAAGTGGAGCCGGTCGCCGGGCTCGTGGACTGCGGTCCAGACCGCTTCGGCCACGTCGGAGGGCGCCGTGGTCAGCGCCGCCGCGCCGCAGGCCTCCAGGACCGGCGCGGCGAAGTCGGCATAGGCCTCGTGGACGACCTGGTTGAAGTCGACGTCGGAGTTCTCGCTGAAGCGGGTGGTGGGGCCGTAGCCGGGCTCTACCAGCTTCACCCGGACCCCGAAGAAGGCCAGCTCATGGGCCAGGGAATCGGTGAAGCCCTGGATGGCGGTCTTGCTTGCGGAGGAGGCGTCCATGGGACAGGTTATCCGACATCCTGACCGTCGGGTGGAACCGCCGTCCGTATCGCCCCTTTCCACCGTACATCGACGTTGAGGGAGGCTGTCAGTGTGGCGCGCACCGATCTTCCACGAATGAGTTTTTCGGAGTCTGCAGCATTCGTCTCGATCGTCGCCCTGCCGGTTCTGGCGAAGGGCGTGATCATTCGGCGGAAGGCGGTTGTCGGCTTGGCCGAAAAAGCCGGCACGGACTCACGCGCTGTGAAGCTGATGCAGCGGTTGCGGGCGAAGCATGGGGACGGTCCCTTGCTGGTGCGCAATCCTGTCCGTCCGCAGGCGATCCTGCTCCGCGACGAGGACGTTCGGCGGGTGCTGGAGGGCGCGCCTGAGCCCTTCTCTCCGGCCAGCCGCGAGAAGCGAGCCGCACTCTCCCATTTTGAGCCGCATGGTTCCCTCATCACCCGGGGGCCGACGCGTGCGACCCGTCGGGCGTTCAACGATGACGTGCTGGAGAGCGGTTGCCCCATTCATCGGTCCGCCGCCGACTTCAGCGGTGTCGTCGAGCAGGAGGCGGAGCGGCTGCTGCGGAACGGCATCGCCTCCGGCGCGCTCGATTGGGACGCCTTCTTCGACAGCTGGATGCGGATCGTTCGACGCGTCGTCCTTGGCGCGGGGGCGCGCGACGACGATCAACTGACCAGGATGATCGTCAGGCTTCGACGCAGGGCGAACTGGGCTTTCGCCGCGCGGAGGAATCGCGGTCTTCGTGAGGCCTTCCACCTGCGCTTGCAGTCTCATCTGGACCGGGCGGAACCCGGCAGTCTGGCGTTTCTGATCGGGCGCAGGTCGTGGGCCGAGGCAACCGAGCCCGCCCACCAGGTGGCCCAATGGCTGTTCGCCTTCGATCCGGGCGGCATGGCGACCTATCGTTGCCTCGCTCTTCTGGTCGCCCACGCCGACAAGCTTGACAAGGCGCGCAGCGAGACCACCTCCGCGCGCGACTTCACCCACCTGCCGTTCCTGCGTGCAGCCGTCGTCGAGACGCTGCGTCTCTACCCGACGACCCCAATGGTGTTGCGCCAGACGACCCATGCGACCGAATGGCCGGGCGGGACCCTGCCTAAAGGATCGGGCGTTCTCATCTTCGCGCCCTTCTTTCATCGCGACGACGAGCGGCTGGCCACTGCCCATCGGTTCCATCCGGAGTCGTGGCTGAACCAGGATCCGGCGCACCATGCCCCGCTCATTCCGTTCAGCGCGGGACCCGCGGCCTGCCCGGCGCGCCATCTCGTGCCCCTGATCGCAGGCGCCTTTCTCGCCTGCATTCTCCGGCGCATCGACTCAATCGCGCTCGAGCAGATCCAGCGCCTCGATCCCGCCAGGCCGCTCCCCGGGACCCTGGATCCCTACTCTCTGCGCTTCACCATCGCCCCGTCTTGACCTCGCATGACGGACCCGCTGCTGGGCGCGCGGGCAGCCGCACCCGGCGCACCATGCCCCAAGGCGGGTCCTGCGGCGGGAGCCGGCAGACCATCGTTCGCTCTTGCCGGGAACCAACAAGGTCACGGCCGGTTCAATTTGGACAAGCCCGAACCGGAGGGACGCGCGTGATGGTTCGCCAGCAGACGCCCGGTCAGCCAAGATCGCTGTAGCCGTCGCATCGGGCTCTCGCCCCCCGGGGTGCTGCGATGAGGGCGGAGGCACGTCATGGCCTACGGGAGCGGGGACTTTCCGGCCTGCGCTGACCTGGCCTGAGGCGGGGCTTTGGTGAGCGAGGCTGATGGAAATCACCCAGGAGCAGCGACGCTCGAGGAGGCAGGGACATGGGATATGATGCGGCGGACAGGAGCCAGGGAGACCGCCGGGGCTGGCGGTGGCTCTTTCTTGCTCTGGCCACGGCGCTTGGCGTGCTCGGGCTGGTCATGGCCGTTTTGGGCGCGTGGCTGATCGCGCTTGGCGGCTCGTTCTACTATCTCATCGCCGGGCTTCTCCTGGCGGCCGGCGCGGGAGTGTCCTGGAGAGGTCGCGACGTCTTGGCGCTCGCCCTCTTCGGCCTTGCTGTCCTGTTCACGATTGGCTGGTCCGTCGTCGAGATCGCCGGAAAGGGCTGGCTGCCGGCCTGGGGATTCGATCTGGCGGGTCGGGCCGGGCTCCTCGGGGGCCTGGCCGCGGCCGCCGGCGTCGCCTGGCTGATGTGGCGCTTCCCGCCGCGGTCGCCCCCGCGCCGGGCCGCGTTCGCCGGAGTGCTGGCGGCGTTCGTCGCCCTGGCCCTGGTTCTCTTCACAAGCTGGGAGCGGCCGGGGGCGCCGAGTGAAGGGGGAGGGGCGGCGGCAGTGTATCGCCCGGCCGCAGGCGCAGGGCGGGAGGCAGGAGCGGACTGGACCGCCTATGGCGGCACCAATGGCGGACGACGCTATTCGACCCTGGACCAGATTTCCACCGACAACGTAGCCCGGTTGGAGGAAGCCTGGACGTTCCAGAGCGGCGATCTGACCCCGCGCGAAGGCCGGGTCTTCTATTCCGCCCAGAACACGCCGATCAAGGTGGGGGATTTGCTGTACACCTGCACGCCCAGCAACCAGGTGTTCGCGCTCGATCCCGGCACCGGACAGGTGCGATGGAGCCACGACCCCGGGGTTTCTCCGGACCACATGGAGTCGCTTTTCACGGCTGCCTGCCGGGCCGTCGCCTATTTCGACGATGGCGCGCCCGCCGGCCGGCCGGAGTCCATCGCCAGAATGCCCGCCGTTCCTGGCTTGATCGGTCCCGTCCCGCGCGGCGGCAGCCAGTGTCATCGGCGGGTCTTCGTCTCCACGGCTGACGGCCGCCTGATCGCGCTCGACGCGGTCGCCGGCTTTCTCTGCCGCGAGTTCGGTGAACAGGGCGTCGTCGACATGACCGCCGGCATGGGGCTGCGGGAGAGGGGCTTCGCCTCGAATACGTCGGGCGCGACAGTGGCCGGCGGCCTGCTGATCCTGGGCCAGCAGGTGAGCGACAATCAACGGCGGGACGCGCCGTCCGGCGTCGTGCGGGCTTACGATGCGCGCACCGGTGAACTGCGCTGGGCATGGGACGCGCTTCGCCCCGACGCGCGGGCGGCGCTCGCGGAGGGAGAAATCTATCCCAGGGGAACGCCGAACGTCTGGAATGTCATTTCGGCCGACGAGTCCCTGGGCCTGGCTTTCCTGGCGACCGGCAATGCCGCGGCCGACCAGTGGGGCGGCAATCGCACGCCCGAGGATGATCGCTTCACCGACGCCGTTGTGGCCGTCGATCTCGAGACCGGCGCCACCCGGTGGGTGTACAGCACGGTGACTCATGACCTCTGGGATTACGACCTTGGCGCCCAGCCCATGCTTGTCGATGTGACCATCGAAGGCCAGGTGCGCCGGGCCGTGATGCAGGCCAGCAAGACCGGCAACATGTTCCTGCTGGACGCCGCCACGGGCGAACCGCTCCGCCCGGTCGAGCAGCGCCCCGCGCCTCAGGGGCCGCCGCCCGGGGACTGGGTCGCGCCGACCCAGGCGCAGTCCGTCTTCTTTCCCAACATCGGCGGAGTTCCGGGCCGCGACCCTGAACGGATCGACGCGCGCCACGCCTTCGGACTGACGCCGATCGACGGCGCCCTTTGCCGCATCAGCTTCCATCGACACCGCTATGAGGGCATGTTCACCCCGCCGACCACCGACAAGGCCGGGATGCTGCTGTCCCCGGGCACCGTCGGCGGCATGAACTGGGGCGGGATGGGATATGATCCGCAGCGCCGCCTGATCATCGCCAACAATTCCCGCCTGCCGAATCTCGTCATCCTGCACCCCCGCGAGGAGGTGGAGGACCAGCCGGTTGGCTCCGGGGGCGCCCGTCCCGATCAGGATGTCGCGCCCCACGCCGGCACGCCCTTCGGCGTGACCCGGCCGATCTGGTGGTCGCCGCTCAAGGTCCCCTGCATCGCCCCGCCCTGGGGCTACATCTCAGCGACCAACATCGACACGGGCCGCATCGTCTGGTCCCGGCCGCTGGGAACGGGTTTCGACACCGGCCCCCTCGGTCTGCCCACCTTCCTCAAGATCACGACGGGGACGCCCAATCTCGGCGGTCCGCTGGTGACCGCCGGAGGTCTGACCTTTATCGGCGCGGCGCAGGATGATTTCCTGCGGGCGTTCGAGACCTCGTCCGGCAGACTGCTGTGGGAGGCCCGCCTGCCGGCCGGCCCGCAGGCGGGACCGATGACCTATGAGCATCGGGGCCGCCAGTACGTCGCCATCACGGCGACCGGTCACGCGCGCTTCGAAACAACGCCGGGCGATTATCTCAAGGTCTACGCGCTACCCGAATGAACGCCGCGGCCCTCCGGCGGGGGTGTGGGAGATCACAGGCAGTAGGTGGTCGCCACCGCCGGTGACAGGGTCCAGATCGCCGCGACGAGGCCGACCCAGCCGGTCGTTCGGCTGACGAACGTTACGAAGGGCGAGCGCGATGCGAAGCGCGGCGCGTGAAGGCCCCAGAGCACCGCCGCCAGCAGGAGCACCGAGGCCAGGTAGGCGGCGATCAGGAGAACGCGCGCGACCGGGATTTCCCCCGGGAAGGCGCCCGTGAGTCCGTGTCCGCAGATCAGCCCGTGGAGGCCGTAGACGCCGCTGAAGGCGGCGAGCCAGAGCAGTGGGGCGGCGAGAATGCGCAGGACATCGCTCATGCGAAAAATCCCGGCAGGTGGGCGACAAGCAGGACGAGGGTTCCGACGCCGGCGAGATAATCCACCCAGAGCTGGACCACGGGGAAGTCCGCCCGCCGAACGGCGGAGGTGAAGCCCCGCGCGACCCGGGCGGCGAGGAAGGCGAGCATCAGGGCCGCGACAGCGGCGTGGAAGAGGGTGTAGCCGCCCATCACGAGAAGCGTCGCGCCGTAGGCGTGTTCCCCCGGCCCTGGAGTGCGCAACATGATCGCGGCGGCCGCGGCCCCGACAGCGAGAACCCCCGCGAAGGCGACGGCGAGCCATGCCCTCACGTCCCGGCCTCGTCGGCCGCCGCGCAGCACCAGGCGGACCGCCGCGGCCGCGGCGACCGCGCCGGCGACGCCGAGCGCGAGCTCGACTGCGGACGGAGCGAACCAGGCCGGCGGCGGCCAACCGGGCGCGACCGTCCAGAGGAAGGCGAAACCGAACAGGAGCGAGCCGAAGAAGGTGGCGTTGGCCGTCAGGAGGAACAATGAGCCCCACCATCCCGGCGGCCGGTCCACGCCCGTCGCGTTCGGCAACTCAAGACCGTGGCCGACCGGCTGCGGCGGCAGGTCGTCCTTGCGGCCGAGCGTCCAGGCCCATCGCCAGGCCAGCGCCGCCACACCGGCCACAGCCAGGGGAACCGTCCAGTAGAATTTGAGCAGAATCGAAAGAAAGAACACCCCGGTCACCGCGGCCATCGCAATCGGCAGCCGCGTGTTGGTGGGATAGATGACGTGGAAGTCCGGCCTTCCGCTGGCGACATCGACCGTCAGGGTTTCGCGCCAACCGCGCCGCGGATCGGCGAGGTAGCCTTCGCCGCGGGCGAGGCGGACCGGGAGCTCGGGATCATCCCCGAACGGCTCGCGGCTGTCGACGTGCGGCAGGCTGGCGAAGTTGTAGGCCGGCGGCGGGGTCATCATCGCCCAGTCGAGGGTGCCGGCGCCCCAGGGATTGCGCTGGGTCCGCCGAGCGGTCAGCGCCTGGAGCACAAGGTCTATGATGACCATCGCAATGCCGATCCCGAGGACGAAGGCGCCGATGGAGGAAATGAGATTGATCACGGTCCATCCGTCCTCGGGCTGGTAGGTGGAGATCCGCCGTCGCTGCCCGAGCAGGCCGACCCAGTGCATGGCGAGGAAGGTCGCGTGGAAGCCGACGAAGATCAGGCCGAAGGCGGCCTCGCCGAGTCTGAAGACGCCTCTGCGACCGCTCACATGGGGCAGCCAGTAGTAGATCCCGGCAAGGATGGGAAAGACGAAGCCGCCGAACAGCACATAGTGAAGATGCGCCGTCACGAAGGCCGTATCGTGCGCCTGCCAGTCGAACGGCACGACGGCGACCATGACCCCGGTGAGGCCGCCGATCACGAAGGTGACAAAGAAGCCGAGAAGGTGGAGCATGGGCAGGCGGAGGCTTGGCCGGCCCTTCCACATGGTGCCGATCCAGGCGAACACCTGGACGCCCGTCGGGACCGCCACAAGCGTGGAGGCGGCGGAGAAGAAGGCGAGCCCCATGTGCGGGATGCCTGTCGTGAACATGTGGTGCACCCACAGTCCGAACGACAGAAAGGCGAGGGCTACGGCCGCTGCGACGACCCAGCCGTAGCCGAGCAGGGTCGCGCGGCACATGACGGGCAGAATGGTCGAGATGACGCCCGCCGCCGGAAGGAAGATGATGTAGACCTCAGGATGGCCGAACAGCCAGAACAGGTGTTGCCACAGCAGGCTGTCGCCGCCCAGCTCGGCCTGAAAGAACGGCAACCCGAACGCCCGCTCGAGCTCCAGCAGGATCGACCCGAGGATCAGGGGCGGGAAGCCGGTGAGGATCATCAAGGCCGTCACGAGGGCGTACCAGGCGAAGATCGGCATCTTGTCGAGAGACATGCCGGGCGCCCGGTACTTCAGGATCGAGACGGTGATCTCGACCGCCGCCGCGATGGCCGAAATCTCCACGAAGGTGATCCCGATCAGCCAGAAGTCGGTGTTGATGCCCGGTGCGTGAATCGCCCCGGTGAGCGGGGGGTACATGAACCAGCCGCCGTCCGGGGCGATGCCCAGAACCATCGAGGCCAGCAGCATGGTTCCGCCGAACACGTAGCACCAGTAGCCGTAAGCGGTGAGCCGCGGGAAGGCCAGGTCGCGCGTGCCCAGCAGCTTTGGCAGAAGGTAGATCGCGAGTCCCTCGAAGGTCGGGATCGCGAAAAGGAACATCATGATGGTCCCGTGCATGGTGAAGATCTGGTTGTAGATCTCGGGACCGGCGAAGGCCGAATGCGGCGTCGCCAACTGCGCGCGGATCAGCATCGCAAGGACGCCGCCGACGAGGAAGAAGAAGAAGGCCGTGCCGAGAAACAGCTTGCCCAGATCGGTGTGGTTCACGGTCGAGAACCAGCCCCGCAGGCCGGGCTCTGACGACCAGATGGCGCTCAGCCTGCGGTGTCGCTGGAGCGTATTCATCGCATCCCCCCTGAGACAAAGCTCTCCCAGCCTTCGGCGTCGTGCGCGACCACGGTGAAGGCGAAATGGTCGTAGCCGGGCCCGCTGAACTCGGCGCTGCGGCCGGCGTAAACCCCGGGTGCATCCGCCTCGATGCGCAGGACGTTCACGTGGCCCGGAATGGCGTCGATCTTGCCAGCGAGCCGGGGCGCCCAGAAACTGTGAATGACATCCGCCGTGGTGATCGCGACGTCCACCGGCCGGCCCGCGGGAATGTGCAGAACGTTATCGGTGGAGAGTCCCGGGGCCGCCTCATAGGTGAAGGTCCAGGCGTACCGCCGGGCCTCCGCCCCCACCCTCACCACCTCGGGACCGTCGCGCGGGAGGAGGCGCTCTCCCACCACAAGCCCGTAGGCGAGCAGCGCGAGCAGCACGATCACGGGAAAGCCCAGGCCGAGCTTGACGATCCAGAGGCGCTCGTGTCCGGCCTCGTCGGCGGTGGAGCGCCGCTGAAACGCCAGCGCAAGCAGCGCCATGACCAGGGTGAAGATCAGCCCCGCGCCCACGAGCATCACCCACCAAAGGGTGGCGATCGTGCGGGCGGCCGGACCGCCGGGGTCGACAGTTGACAGGGCCCCTTCGCAACCGGCGAGCATCAGCGCCGTTGTCGAAGCGACGAGCCAAAAGGAGAGCGAGGCGCCGTGTCGGCGGAAAGCACCGAAAAAGAGGCTGAGAAGCTGGTGGATCCGATCGCCGAATCCCCCGGATTCGGCAAGACGGAGTCGAGCGTCGCGGTGCTCGGACACCCGATCCATGCGATGAGCGTCGCCTTTCCGATCGCCCTGACCTTCTGCACATTGGGCGCGGACGCCCTGTACTGGTGGACGGGCGACGCCTTCTGGGCGCGCGCGGCCCTGTGGGGAGCGGGGACCGGCTTCCTCTTCGGCATGCTGGCCGGCTTTTCCGGAACAGCCGAGCTTCTGGTGGTCTCCGGCATCCGGGCGCGAGCGCCGGCGTGGACTCATTTTATCATCGCGGTGACGCTGCTCGCCCTGCTCGGCGCCAACTGGGGCCACCGGCTCTACGGCTACGAGGAGGCGGTCCTGCCGTACGGAATCCTCCTGTCGGCGCTCTGCGTGGGCATGGTGTCGTTCACAGGCTGGCATGGCGGCAAACTCGTCTTCGATTACCGTCTTGGAACGTCGAAAGGGAGCTGACCGTCGTGCGGCTCGGTCAGCCACCCCGGAAAGGTCACCCATCCAAGCGCTGGTTTGGCGAGGACAAGGAAGAGGATCACAAGCACGGCGAGGAGCACCGACGCGACAGGGAGATAGGCCGGCGGAGGCCTGTGCTCAGTGGGGGTCTCGCCGATGCTGACGACCACGTGCCCGATCCAAGCATGGGCGAGCACCAGCAGCGCAACGAAGAAGAGTTTGGCGTACATCCAGGGCGTGAAGACCTCCCGCAGGAAGATCAGCCAGGTTCCGGCGATGACGGCCGTCACCGCGGCCGGGGTCGCGCACATCGTGTAGGTGAGATGGGTGGCCCGGCGGATCATGCGGTAGTCCTCGGCGGAGATCGCCGGGTCATGTCGGGTCAGCATCAGCGGCAGCACGGTGAGGCCCCCCACCCAGACCAACAGACCGATGATGTGCACTGCCTTGAAGATCGGGACGGCGGGCAGGATCCAGTCTGTCACGCCGCGACATCCGTCAGGCGGGTCCAGCCTCGGCGGGCGATCAGGGCGGCCGCTACAGCGTAAGGAATTCCGGCGGGCGCCCACATCACCAGACCGCCCAGCACCTGATCCTCCAGAGGGGTCAGGCCCCAGGCCAGCGGCGCCAGGGCGTGGGCGTCATACAGCGGGTGCGGGGCAAACGTCAGGATCGCGCCAAGCATCCCCATCTGGGCGAAGGCAGCGACCACAAAGGCGAGCCGGTCCACCGGCGAGCGCGCCTCCGCCAACACGCCCCGCCAGAACATCAGGGCGCTGCCGAGCAGCGTCAGCTGCATCGCCCAGTAGACCGCCACATTGGAAAGGGCGGCGTCATAGGCGGCAGGCATATGCCAGGCCCAGAGGACCAGCGTCGAGATGGCGAAGGGGAGTGCGATGCTTCCCGCGCGACTTGAGGGGAGCGCCGATGCAAGAAGCGGCGCGGCCACCGCGACCAGCAGGACGTGGTGGAGCACCCGCGCCGAAAACAGGGCGGAGGACAACGCGCAGAGCGGAGAGACAAAGGCGATCGCCAGGACGGCGACAGCGGCGAGACCCGCCCGCTCACGTCTGAAGGCTACGCCCAGGACCAGAAGCGACGCGAGAACAACCGGATCGAAATTCCAGCTCCCGATCAGGCCGCTCGGGAGCGGCGGCGGTCCGCAGTAGGCTGCATTCATTCCGGCCCTCCCTGCCGTCTGTCGACCGATCGCGGTCCGCGCGCCGTCCCGGGACGCGGCATGATCTGTCTTAACCCGGGCTTGCGCCCGACGTTCCCTCGTCGCCACTGGCGGCCTCAGGCCCGGGGTCGCGACCTTGCGGACCATGGCCCTCAGCGGAGCGGCTTGCATCCCTCGGGCAGGCCTGACCGAAATGCCGAGCCTCCGCGCCCCAAGCCGACCTGATCGAGCATTGGCGCGGAGGGTCGAATTTCGACGCAGACTGGCCCGCGGGTTCCGGCGCGGCCGCACGGTGGTCAGGTCCACCGGGACGCACCGGTCCGTCGCGTGATGTCCGGACGCCGATTTTGCTCAGGCCTCCTGGGCTCCGTCCCACAATTCCAAATCAGGTCCAACCGGGACGATGCCCGCTGGATTGATCTGTCGATGGCTCTCGTAATAGTGGCGCTTGATGTGTTCGAGATTGATGGTCTCGGCCACGCCGGGCAAGGCTGCGAACTTTCGAACGAAGCGCCAGAGGGTAGGGTAGTCTATGATGCGACGCCGGTTGCACTTGAAGTGACCGTGGTAGACCGGATCGAACCTGACCAGGGTCGTGAACAGGCGGACATCGGCTTCGGTCAGAGCATCGCCCAGAAGCCATGGACCTCGAGAACCCAAGGTGGCTTCAAGCCAGTCAAGCGTGTCGAACAGGGGGCCGACCGCCTCGTCATAGGCCGCCTGGGTCTCGGCGAACCCGGCGCGATAGACGCCATTGTTGAGGGTTTCGTAGACCCGCTCGTTCACGAGATCGATCTGATCGCGAAGGGCATGAGGATAGTAGTCGCCCTATCCGGCCCCGAGCTCGTCGAAGGCGCTATTGAACATGCGGAGGATGTCGGCGGACTCGTTCGAAACGATCGTCCCGCGCTTCTTGTCCCACAGCACCGGCACTGTGACCTTGCCGGAGTAAAGGGGATCTGCGGCGGTGTAGACCTGATGGAGGAAGCGCGCCCCCAAGATCGGATCACCGGTGACGCAGGGACCCTCTCGGAAGGTCCAGCCATCGTCCCGCATCAGCCAGTGGACGACGGTGACGCCGATCATGTCCTGCAGCCCCTTCAGACGTCGCAGGATCAGGGTGCGGTGAGCCCATGGACAGGCCAGGCTGACGTAGAGCTGGTAACGGCCCGGCTCGGCCGCGAACCCGCCGTCGCCGGCCGGACCCGGCGCACCGTCCGCGGTGACCCAGCTGCGGAACCGGCTCTTCTGGCGCTTGAACCGGCCGTCGGCCTCCGCGCCGACCTCGTCGCTGCGCCAATGCCCCTCGACCAGCTGTCCCATGAGTGTCTCCGTTGCTGTCAGCGCCCAAATCGTGGAAACGATCCCGGTCACCAGCTGGATCATCCCGCCGGCCGCCGCGAGGAAGAGGGCTTCCGGGTGTGGAGCCCGGCGCCCGTGGCCGTCCCAGGCGTTCGCGGCTCTGAACACTATCCTGCCCTCGACGCCCACTGGCGTTCAGGAGCACCTGGGTGTTCAGTCCCGAGGTATGCCGGCTTGGTCGTATCTGAAGCGATCTGGCTCATCAGCCCGGGTCGGAGACCTGGTCGATCCAATACCCTCGGTGGTCCGCAGTATTTGGTGAAGGGCTCCGAGCTGCAAGACGACACGACAGACGCTGACGCCCTGCTTTGAAGCCAGGCGTCTGCGGGATGAAGAATGGCGGGATCACGCAGGCCACGGCCGTCAGGCAACAGGATCGTGAAAGCGAACGCATCCGGACCGCACTGTGAGCCGGCCCTTATCCGGGTGGCCGTGGTTCAGTGATCAGACTCGTCCGAGGTTTCCCGCAGGCGAGTCGGCGCTGCCGCCGCTGCCCGGCTCCCCGATCGGCCCCTCGCCGTGGGGGCTGAGCTCGACGCCTTCGCCCCGGAGGGCCGTAACCTTGTCCGGATCAAGCCCGGTCAGGCGCTCCACCTCACTCCACCGGGTGAAGGGCCGCGCCTCGATGATCTTGCGGGCTCGGTCGGGTCCAATCCCGTCCATCGCGCTCAGCGCCTCCTCATCAGCGCTGTTGAGATAGAGGGTCTCACCTGGAGACGGAGAGCTCGTGTTCATGTCCGCGTTCCTTTCCTGCTTGGCCCGTTTCAACGGAAAGGCGACGGGCCTGTTCCAGACATGAAGCCAAAGGAAGAAGCCCGACACCGGACGCCGGGCGGTGTGCGATTGCCACCACGTCCACTGACGGCGGGTCGGGGAACGCGGCGGTCCCCGCGATGCGGGTTACCGCCCGCCCGCGGAAGCGGGCGCCTACCGTCAGCGTCAGCGATCGGCGCCCGGCGGCAGGAGATCGCGGCTTGCGGGACCTGCACCCGAAGGAACCACCCGTTCCGTCAAATCTTGTTTCTTGCAGGGCGTCAGCGACAGCGGAGCGTGGGAGCGGGCTTATGAGGCCGGACAGGCGCGATCTTCTGGCGGGCGGGCTGGTGCTGGCCGGCGCCGCCTTGGCGGCCTGTGAGCAGCAGGCGCAGCCGCGGATGTTCGATCCGGGAGACCTGGCCGGAGAGGACGGCTGGGAGCGGATTCGGGACCTGTTCGCCCTGTCGCCCGGCACGGTGCACATGAGCGCCATGCTGATCGCCTCTCATCCGGCGCCGGTGCGCGAGGCGATCGAGCAATACCGGCAGGCGCTGGACGCCGATCCGGTGACCTACCTGGAGGGCAACAACAATCGGCTGACCGAGGCGGCACGGGCCGCTGCGGGTCGCTACTTTGGCGTGGACGCGGGCCAGGTCGCCCTGACCGACAGCGCCACTATGGGCATCGGCCTGGTCTATAACGGCCTGCGCCTGCGGCCCGGTCAGGAGATTCTCAGCACCGAGCAGGACTATTTAGTCACCCATGAATCCATCCGCCTGGCCGCCGAGCGCAGCGGCGCCGGCGCCCGGCTGATCCCGCTCTACGACGACATCGCCTCGGTCAGCGCGGACCAGATGGTGGAGCGGCTGCGCCGAGCCATCCGGCCGAACACCCGTGTCCTGGCCATGACCTGGGTTCACTCCAGCAACGGGCTGAAGATCCCGGTGCGGGCCATCGCCGACATGGTGGCCGGGATCAATGGCGGGCGGGACGAGGAGGATCGCGTGCTCTTCTGCCTGGACGGCGTGCACGGCGTCGGCAATCAGGATGAGGATTTCGCCGATCTGGGCTGCGACTTCCTGATGACCAGCTGCCACAAGTGGCTGTTCGGGCCTCGTGGTACTGGCGTGGTGGTCGGGCGGAGAGAGGCCTGGAGCGCCTGCCGGCCGGTCATTCCCAGCTTCATCGACGACGGCGTGCTCAGCGCCTGGATCTCGCGCGAGCCGCCCGGCGGCCCCACCACGGCCGCCCGGATGACCCCCGGCGGCTTCAAGGCGTTTGAGCATCGCTGGGCCTTGCCGGAAGCCTTTGAGCTGCACGCGGCGGTGGGGCGCGACCGGGTCGAGGCCCGCACCGATCACCTGGCGTCGCGGCTGAAGGCCGGTCTGGCTGAAATCGGCGGCGTGGCGCTGCGCACGCCCGCATCGACCGACCTTTCGGCGGGCATCGTGTCCTTCGATGTCGCGGGCATGGGGCCATGGCCCGCAGTCCGGGCCCTGCGGGATCGCGGCGTCGTCGCGAGCGTGGCGCCATACGCTACGCAGCACGTGCGCCTGACGCCGAGCATCCGCAACTCCGTCGCCGAGGTGGACGCGGCGCTGGCGGCGCTGCGGGAAATCGCCGGCTGATCGGGGGCGGCACTGGCGGCCTTTCCAGGCGCGATCGAAGGTCGGCTATCAGACACTCCGCGCCGGACTCGCTGCGGGTGTTCGCGCCGCTTCGCGAATGCGGTCTTCGTCTGATCCGTAAAACCTGAGGGCCTGAGTCGGCCTTCAACCGGCGGATCTGCGGATGATCACCTCAGAATTCGGGGAACCCCTGACAACGCCGAGGGCCTTTATGGGGAGAGCGAAGGAGGAGAAAGCCATGGCCGAAGACCCGAGCAACCTGACCAGCAAGGTGAACGACGAAGGCCGTCGTCCGCCGGGATGGCGTCCCCATGACCGGGGATGGCGTGAAGGCGATCCCGGGGCGGATTCCGTCATGCCCGCCCGAGAGGCCGGTGCGGGCGGCAGTACCGACGACGGGCCCAACGAGGCGGGCGGAGAGGAGACCGGCGCCCCGCGGGACGGAGGCTGAGGTCATGCTCGACGTCCAGGACGCCCGCGCCCGTATGGTGGAGCGTCAGCTGTCGGCCCGCGGCGTCAAAGACACGGCGGTTCTGAAGGCCATGGGCGAGACGCCGCGCGAGGCCTTCGTGCCGGAGGGACTGAAGGAGTTCGCCTATAACGACTCGGCCCTGCCCATCGAGGCCGGACAGACCATTTCCCAGCCCTACATCGTCGGCCTGATGATCCAGGCGGCGGAGGTCCGCCCCGGCGATCGCGCGCTGGAGATCGGCGCCGGTTCGGGCTACGCCGCTGCGGTGCTGGGCCGCATCGCTGACGAGGTCCACGCCATCGAGCGAGATGCGGACCTGGCGGCGCTCGCCGCCGAACGGTTGGCCCGGCTTGGCTATGACAATGTCTATCTGCATCACGGCGACGGGACCCGGGGCCTCGCCGGAGAGGCGCCCTTTGACGTCATTCTGGCGGCCGCGGGCGGCCCAGCCATTCCGCAGGCGCTGAAGGAGCAGCTGGAGATCGGCGGCCGGCTGATCATGCCCGTGGGCGAGACCCGGGAGCTGCAGCGGCTGGTCAAGGTCGTGCGGCGGGATGCGAAGCGGTTCGAGGAAGAAGACCTGGGCGGGGTGCGCTTTGTGCCATTGATCGGCGAACACGGCTGGCCGGCCGACGGCGGAAGTCCGAATCCGTCAGAGTCGAGGGTGTTCGAGGCGCCTGCGAAATCCCTGCCGCGCATGATCGCGGAGGCCGCCGAGCCGCTGCCGGACCTGGACGACCCGGCCTTCGGGCGCCTCTTCGACCGGTTCGCTGGTGCGCGGGTCGTTCTGCTCGGCGAGGCGAGCCACGGCACGTCCGAGTTCTACCAGGCCCGCGCCGCCATCACCCGCCGCCTGATCGAGCGGCACGGGTTCAACATCGTGGCGGTGGAGGCGGACTGGCCCGATGCCTCGGCGATTGATCGTCACGTGCGCGGGCGCCCGGCCCGGGAGGCGGAGGCGCCGTTCCAGCGCTTTCCCACATGGATGTGGCGCAACACCGACGTGGATGCGTTCGTGCGCTGGCTGCGCACGTGGAACAAGGGTCGAAGCGAGGACGAGCGGGCCGGATTCTACGGTCTTGACCTGTACAATCTCTCGGGCTCGATCGCGGCCGTGCTCGACTATCTGGACCGTGTCGACCCGGACGCGGCGGCGGTCGCGCGCGAGCGATACGGCTGCCTGACGCCCTGGGCGGCCGAGCCCCAGGCCTACGGCCGCATGGCCCTGACCTCGGGCTACGCCCAATGCGAAGCCGGGGTGGTGAAGGTGCTGGGCGATCTGCTGGACAAGCAGCTGGAGTACGCCGTCCGGGACCCCGACTGTTTTCTGGACGCCGCCGGCAACGCCCGACTGGTCCAGAACGCCGAGGCCTACTACCGGGCCATGTACTACAGCGGGCCGGACAGCTGGAATCTGCGCGACACCCACATGTTCGAGACCCTTTGCGCCGTGCTGGAGGCGCGAGGCCCACGGTCGAAAGCCGTGGTCTGGGCGCACAACTCCCATATCGGCGACGCCTCGAAGACCGAGATGGGGCAGGTCCGGGACGAACTGAACATCGGCCAGTTGTGCCGGGAGCGGTTCGGCGCCGACGCCGCCCTGATCGGCTTCGGAACTCACACCGGGACGGTGGCCTGCGCCAGTGACTGGGACGGACCGATGGAGGTCAAGCGGATCAATCCCTCCCGTCCGGACAGCTATGAACGCCTGGCCCACGACAGTCGCCAGCAGCGCTTTCTGCTGGATCTGCGCCACGGCGTGCACGACGCCCTGCGCCAGCGGCTGATGGAGCCGAGGCTCGAACGCTTCATCGGCGTGATCTATCGGCCCGAAACCGAACGCTGGAGCCACTATTCAGGCTGTTCGCTGCCGGAGCAGTTCGACGGCTGGGTGTGGTTTGACCGGACCAGCGCGGTGTCGCCCCTGCCGGCGCGACGCGGCGCCGGGGCGCCGGAGACCTGGCCGACCGGCCTGTGATCGTCCTCCGATCCGGAGGCCGGTTCGCCCATTTCGGAACGACCCGCCGCGGCGAACGGTTAGGTGTCAGGCAGAAGGAGACGAACATGACCGACACCATGAACTACGACACCGACTCCCGCCTGATCGCCGCCGACAAGGTGGAGGGGACCGAGGTCTTCAATCCCGCCGGCGACAAGCTCGGCGTCGTCCGCGACATCTACATCGACAAGCGCTCCGCCCAGGCGGAGTTCGCCTCGATCGGCTTCGGCGGCTTCCTGGGCATGGGCGAGGACTACCATCCGGTGCCCTGGCGGCTGCTGGACTACGACACCCGCAAGGAGGGCTTTGTGGTCGACCTCGATCGCGACGTTCTCCGCGAAGCGCCGTCCTTCGCGTCCGATCGCCTCGATCGGGACACCGGCTGGCGCGAGGATGTACGCAGCTATTACAGCGGCCGTCCCGACTACACGGTGGTCTGAACATGCAGGCTCGCCTGCGGCGGACGCCCCGCGCGAGCCCGTCCCGGCCTCAGGTCGTGGTCATAACCGGGGCCACGGCCGGGGTGGGGCGGGCGGCCGCCCTGGAGTTTGCGCGCGGCGGCGCCTCGGTGGCGCTGCTGGCCCGCGACGCCGATGCGCTGAAGACGACGGAATTCGAACTGGCCTCGCTCGGCTGCCGCACGTTGAGCCGGTCCGTGGATGTCGCGGACCCGGACGCCGTCTTCGAGGCCGCGCGGGCGTGCGAGGCGCGGCTCGGGCCGATTGACGTCTGGGTGAACTGCGCCATGGTCACGGTGTTCTCGCCTGTGGCCGATCTCTCGCCGGAGGAGGTGCGCCGCGTCACCGAAGTGACCTATCTCGGCTATGTTCACGGCACGATGGCCGCGCTCAGGCACATGCGGCCGAGGAACCGCGGCGTGATCGTGCAGGTCGGTTCGGCGCTCGCCTATCGGGGCATTCCGCTCCAGGCGGCCTACTGCGGCGCCAAGCACGCCATCCGCGGTTTCACCGACTCCCTGCGGACAGAGCTGATCCATGACCGAAGCGGTGTGCGTGTCACCGCCGTGCACCTGCCGGCCATGAACACACCCCAGTTCGACTGGGCGCGAACCCACAGGCGCAAGGCGCCGCGTCCCGTGGCGCCGGTTCACGATCCTGCCGCAGCCGCCAGGGCGATCGTGCATGCGGCGGAGCGGCCCGCGCGCGAATACTGGCTCGGCGGTCGGACCTTGCTGACCATCGGCGCCAACATGATCGCGCCGACGCGGATGGACCGTATTCTCGCGGCCCAGGCGTTCGAAGGCCAGGATCGGTCGGAACCTGTCGCCCCCGATCGCCGCGACAATCTCTACGAGTCGGTATCAGGGAGCCATCAGGTGCGCGGCTCGTTCACGGATGAAGCGCGACCGAACGCTACCGTCTTCAATGCGCCGGTCGCGAGGGCCGTCGCGCTCGGCGTCGCCGGCTTCGCGGCGGCGGCTGCCGGCGCGATCATGGGCTGGCGCCTGGCGGCCCGCCACCCTCATCGCTGACGGCCCGAAACTTCCCTCCTCCTGACCCGGAGATGACCATGCACAGCAAACGTTTGAACGATCACGCAGGCCAGAGAACCTTTCTCCTGGTCCTGGAGACCGGCGACGAGGTCATGGACAGCCTCCAGGACTTCGCCGCGACGGAAGGCCTCACGGCCGCCCAGATCACCGCCATCGGTGCGTTCCAGAGGGCGGAGTTGGCCTTTTTCGACTGGGAGACCAAGAGCTATCAGCCGATCCCCGTCGACGAGCAGGCGGAGGTCGCGACGCTGGCGGGGGACGTCGCCTTGGGTGAAGGCGGCAAGCCGGCGCTGCATTTGCACGCCGTGCTCGGCAAGCGGGGCGGCCAGGCGGTGGCGGGTCATGTAACCCGGGGCTGGGTCCGACCGACCCTGGAGGTCGTCCTGACGGAGACCCCCGCCCATCTGCGGCGCGTGAAGGACGGGGTCACCGGTCTGGCCCTGATCGACCCCGGGGCGCGCCTGTGACCCGGGAGACGCAGCGAGCGCAGGAGGCGGCCTTGATGCTGGCCGGGAGGGGCAGGACGCAGCCCGGGCCGGCCGGTAGTGATTGCGAGGGCGCTCGCCGGGTCGCGATCCCGCTCGCGGAGACATGATCGGTTCGCACGACCAGGGTCGGGCGAGCCGGAACATCGGCGACTACGCCATGATCGGCGACTGCGAGACGGCGGCGCTGGTCGGTCGGGACGGCTCGATCGACTGGCTGTGCTGGCCGCGGTTTGATTCCGGCGCATGCTTCGCCGCCCTGCTGGGCGCTCCGGAACACGGCCGCTGGCGGATCGCGCCGCAGGATCAGGTCGAGCGGATCTCCCGCCGCTATCTGGATGACACCCTCATCCTTGAGACGATCTTCGAAACGGCCGAGGGCGCGGCGTCGGTCATCGACTTCATGCCGATCAGGCAGGATCGTTCGGTGTCCGACCTGGTGCGGATCGTGATGGGGCGCCGCGGAACGGTCCGGATGCGTATGGATCTGGCGCTGCGGTTCGATTACGGCCGGATCGTGCCCTGGGTCTCGAAGCAGGCCGACGGTTCGCTGCGGGGGGTGGCCGGCCCCCATGCGGCCTTCCTGACCTCGCCGGCGCAGACCAGCGGCGAGGGGCTGACGACCGTGGCCCGGTTCACGGTGGGGGAGGGAGACCGCATTCCGTTCGCCCTCACATACGGCGCCTCCCATTTGCCGCCGCCGTCCATCGTCGATCCGCATCGGGCGCTGGAGGAAACCGCGGCGTTCTGGCGGGACTGGGCCGGGCGGTCGCACTATGATGGCCCCTGGAAGGAGGCCGTGACGCGGTCGCTGATCACGGTGAAGGCCCTGACCCACAGGCCGACAGGAGGCGTCGTCGCGGCGCCCACCACATCGCTTCCCGAGCAGCCGGGTGGTCCGCGCAACTGGGATTATCGCTATTGCTGGCTCAGGGATGCGACCTTCACCCTGTTGTCCCTGATCAACGCCGGCCATCGCCAGGAGGCGGAGGCGTGGTGCCGCTGGCTGCTGCGGGCGGTCGCCGGCGCGGCGTCTCAGGTGCAGCCGCTTTACGGCGTCGGAGGCGAGCACCGCAACGATGAGACTGAACTGGATTGGCTTCCCGGCTTCGCAGGATCTCGCCCTGTCCGCGTCGGCAACGCCGCCTATGCACAGCTGCAGCTTGATGTGTTCGGCAATGTCATGGACGCCCTGCACCAGGCCAGTGTCCGCGGCCTTGAGCTGCATGAGGCCACAGCGGGTCTGCAGCGGGAGCTTCTCAGGCATCTGGAGCAGGTCTGGCGCGAGCCGGACGAGGGCATCTGGGAGGTGCGGGGCGGCCGCCGGCGCTTCGTCCACTCCAGGCTCATGTCCTGGGTCGCGTTCGACCGGGGCGTCGCGTCCGCCGAGCGCTTCGGCTTGGCCGGACCGGTTGACCGCTGGCGGCGCATTCGCGACGAGATCCGCGAGGAAATCCTGACCCAGGGCTACGACAGCGAACGCGGCGCCTTCGTCCAGGCCTATGGCGGCAAGGAACTGGACGCCGCCGCCCTTCTGATCCCCATTCTGGGCCTGCTGCCGCCTGACGATCCGCGCGTGCTCTCGACGACCAGGGCCATCGAGCGGGAGCTGAGCGTGGACGGCCTGCTCCTGCGCTATGACACCAGAACCGCCGAGGACGGTCTGCCGTCCGGGGAGGGCGCGTTCCTGGCCTGCAGCTTCTGGCTCGCCGACAACATGATCCTCCAGGGCCGGCGCGAGGAGGCGGAGGCGCTGTTCGAGCGCCTGCTGGCCCTGAGCAACGATGTGGGTCTGCTGTCGGAACAGTACCATCTGCGCGACCGGACGCTGGTGGGCAATTTCCCCCAGGCGTTCTCCCACTTCGCCCTGATCGACACGGCCTTCAACCTTGCCGCGGACGCCG
>JBALUZ010000023.1:0-22960 GCA_036963825.1 Brevundimonas sp. | reverse complement strand
GCCGGCCGTCCAGGCCGACGCGGCACTCGATGAGGGCCTGGCCCTGAACGTTCAAGGATCGGGCGACGGAGGGATAGTAGCGGGCCAGATCGTCGCCGGACGGGCGTTCGAGCCAGTCCGGATCGGTGACCAGGGCGCCGTCCTCATCCTGCCAGGTCGTGGGCGCCGGCGGAGGATCATCGGGCAGAATGGGGTCGGAGGGGAGGGGGTCTGACGTTTCGAACCCGGCCTCGACCTCCCGGACCTGTTCCCGGAGCTGTATGAACGAGCGGGCCAGCCCGGCGTAGGTCTCGCGAAGGTCCTGAACGGCCAGGGCCGAGACCACGACGGTCGCCACGATGATGGCGCCAAAGACCGTCCAGGCGACGGCGGTGACAAGCGACCCGTCCGACCCGGTCGGGCCGGCCTCGTCATCGTTGCGTGCCCCGCTCATGCTGGATCAGCCCGCGTACTTCGCCATGTCCTCTTCCGAGATGTCCTCGTTCGAATAGACGTTGGCCACATCGTCCTCGGCGTCCAGGGCGTCGAGCAGCTTCATCAGGGTGCCGACCGCCTCGCCCGTCACCGGCACTTCGGACTGGGGCTTCCAGACGATGGCGGTGGACTTGGGATCGCCCAGCACCCTGGACATGGCCTCGGCCACCTCGTTCAGGTCCTCGAAGGCGGTCCAGATGACGTGGCCGGGCGCGTCCTCATAGATGTCGGGCTTGACCAGGTCGCTGTGCACGTCCTGGGCGCCGGCCTCGATGGCCGCCTCCATGACGGCTTCCTCGGTGCCGGCCTCGGCCGGGTAGCGGATCTCGCCGACCCGGTCCCACATGAAGGCGACGGAGTTCATTTCGCCCAGGGCCCCGCCGTTCTTGGTGAAGGCGGCGCGGATGTTCGATCCGGCGCGGTTGCGGTTGTCGGTCAGGGCCTCGACGATGATCCCCACCCCGCCGGGGCCGCGGCCCTCGTAGCGGATTTCCTCCATGGTATCGACGTCGCCGCCGGAGGCCTTGTTGATGGCGCGCTGGATCACGTCCTTGGGCAGGCTTTCCGCCTTGGCGTTGTTGACCGCCAGGCGCAGGCGCGGGTTCAGCGCCGGGTCGGGCAGGCCGGACTTGGCCGCCACGGTGATCTCCCGCGACAGGCGCGAGAACAGCTTGGAGCGCACCGCGTCGGCGCGCCCCTTGCGGTGCATGATGTTCTTGAACTTGGAATGGCCGGCCATGCGGAACCCCGAAATCTGGGTCGGAAAGGGAATGGCGCCGTCTAGCGCAAGGCGGCGACGCTCACAAGGAACCCCGGGGCGCCCTGTGGATTAGGCAAGGGCCAGCCAGCGGGAGGACCACATGGGCGCCGAGGAAATCGCGATCGAGGACGAGGACGAGGCCGACATCGTCGAGTGGTACGAGGCCCGCCCCGTGACCGTCTCCACCGCCGTGGCCACCGGCGCCGTGGTCACCGCCTTCGCCCTCGGGGTGCTGACGGGCGTCGGCGCCCTGGCCCTGATGGGCTGGCTGGACGACTGACCCGGGCGTCCGGTTACGGCTCGCGCAGATAGGGCGCCGGGTCCACCAGGTCAAAGCCCGGCGTGACCTCGACGAAATGCCGGAGCCAGTAGCCGTGGCCGCCGCCGAACACCACGACGACGCGGTCTCCCGGTCGGGTGGCGTGCATCAGCTTCGCGAAAATGCGCGCGTTGCGCTCATACCAGCCCGCGTTCAGGGCTGCGCCTGGCTGCTCGGCGCCGTCTCCGAAGGCCAGCATACGGTAGTAGAACGACTGCGCCGGATCGCCGAACACGGGATGATCGCGCCTGTTCATGTCGGCGAGGATATCGCCGATGGTGTCCTCGCTCTGGCGTCGTTCGAGCTCCGCCATCGCTGCGGCGACCGGAGCGTTCAGCCGGGCGAACGCCTCCCGCCGCCCGTTGGCCTCCACCCACGCCATGACCGGACCGAAGGGGAAATAATCCCGCGTGTCCGACTGCTCATCGATGGCGAGAACACGGTCAACCTGCGCAAGGGCCGCCAGCCGGTAGCCGATCTGCACCCTTTCATCCGCATCCGTCAGCAGATCCGCCGGCTCGAAGTCGGCGAAGTGCTGATCCATCAGCGTCGCCGGGTCGGCGGCCACGCGCTCCAGCGCGATAGCGGTGGGCCGGAACGCCGCCAGGCGTTCCGCCAGAGCCGCAAGCTGGGCCTGTTTCTCCGGCGTCGTCACCGGATCGACGCGGGCGTTGTGCACGTCCTGCCCCGGATTGTCGAAATGGTAGGTCCCGAGCACCATCACCTGCACGGGCGCGGGCTCAGGATCCTGCGCCATGGAGACCGCCGGCATGAAAAGAACGCAGGCCGCCATGACGGCGGCGAGAGAGTTCAGGCGTCTGGTGAACATGGGGCCCTCCGTTTGCTTTGCATCTGCACAGAGGCTCCGGGACCGCCAGATGGATGCAAGGAAGGCCGAATTCTCGCGCCTGCGCGCTCCTGATCAGGCGGTCGGCACAGTCTGGCTCAACCGGCCCCCGACCCGGATCGGCTCGATCCGCGTGGCCAGGCCTGTACGGTCGTCGGTCTCCACGTACACCCCGCACACCGTCGCCGGGCCCGACGCCGGGGCGTAGCGGCCGCCGGACAGGCGGGTGGTGAAGCGGCGCAGGGGCTCCTCCTTGTCGTTGCCGATGACCGAGTCATAGTCGCAGCAGCCCCCGGCGTCGGTCTGGTAGGCGGTGCCGCCGGGCAGGATCTGGGCGTCGGCGGTGGGGACGTGGGTGTGGGTGCCCACCACCAGCGACGCCCGGCCGTCGCAGAAATGGCCCATGGCCATCTTCTCGCTGGTGGCCTCGCAATGGATGTCCACGATCACGGCGTCGGCGACCACGCCCAGCGGGGCGGCGTTCAGCTCGCGCTCCACCGCGCTGAACGGGTCGTCCATGGGGTCCATGTGCACCCGGCCCAGCACATTCATGACCAGCACCCGGCGGCCGTCCGACGTCATGAAGACGTCCGCGCCCCGGCCCGGGGCGTCCATCAGGCGCGGATAGTTGGCCGGACGGATCAGGCGCGGCTCGCGCACGATGTAGGTCAGGGCCTCGCGCTGGTCCCAGGAATGGTTGCCCAGGGTCAGGACGTCGGCGCCGGCGGCGAAGATCTCGCGCGCCGTGTTCTCGGTGATGCCGAAGCCGCCCGCCGCGTTCTCGGCGTTGACCACGACGAAATCCAGCTTCAGGTCGCGGCGCAGGCCCGGCAGGTGGTCGGTCAGCCCGTCACGCCCGGACTTGCCGATCACGTCGCCGAAGAAAGCCAGTCTCATTCAGATATCCTTTTGGCGGACCTATAGCCCGCTTCGGTCAGGACGCCATCCAGCGGCTGGTCGTGCGGGTCCATGGGCAGGTTGTCCAGCTCCTGGGCCGCATAGGCCAGGCCCACGGCGGCGGGCGGCGCGCCCTCCGCCCCCCGCAGGGCCTCCAGCGTGCGGTCATAGTAGCCGCCGCCCTGGCCCAGCCGTCCGCCCGAGGCGTCGAAGGCCAGCAGGGGCACGATGATCAGGTCGGGCATGACCTCGCCCGCCAGGTCCAGCGGGGCCGGGCATCCGGCCTGGTCCAGCTCCAGCGGGTCGCCCGGCCGCCAGCGGCGGAAGACCAGCGGCGCGCCGCGCTGGATCACCACCGGCAGCGCCAGTTCCAGGCCGTGGACCATGAGGGCGCGGGCCAGGGGGGCGGGGTCCATCTCCGAGCCCAGCGCTCCATAGAGCGCGGCGGTGAGGGGGCCTTCCCGGGCGTCTCGCGCGAAGTCGCCCTCGGCGGAGAACAGTACGTCCAGCATGTCGCCCACATGCTCCACCAGCCGCTCGGCGGCGTAGGGGTTGGCGTCGGCCGCCTGCTTGCGGCGGCCGCGCATGGCGGCGCGAAGATCGGCTTTGACGGTCACGATCCCAGCCTAGCGCATTTGTGGGGAAAAGGTTGGCGGCGCCGCGAGAGCCGTGAAGGACGGTTTGATCCTCTCGAGCCTGGATAACCAGGTGGGCGCCGTATGCCCGGGCCCACGAGCCCGGACAGGGACAACTCCCTTCGAGTGAATTAAGGCCGCGAGGATATGTTGCCTTCGACGTGAGCCACAGCATGACCCGCCATCGCGCAAAATAGGCGCGGGCGGTGGCCGCAACAAGGCGATTCAGATCCCCGCCGCGATCTTCTCGATCCGGGCGGCCACGGCGTTGAGGGCCTCCGCCACGCCGGCCTCGGAGGGCGCGGCGGCGGGGGCGGGAGGCGCCTGGCCCATGCGCGCTTCCTGCAGCTGGTCCGCCAGCATCAGGGCGGCCATCAGGAACAGGCGGATGTCGCCCACCTGGCCCACGTCGGCGGCCACGTCGCGCACGTGGTTGTCGAATTGCTTGGCCAGGATGCGCACGCGCTCCTCCTGGCCGTCGGCGCAGCCCACCGCATAGGGTCGGCCGTTGACCTCGACGGTGACCGTGGCCATCAGGCGTCTCCGTTCAGCATGGCGCGAACCTCGTCCGCCGCGCGCGAGAGGGCTTTTGACGCCTCGTCGGCGGCGGTTTCAAGCGCCTCGACGCGGGCGCTGTCGGCGCCGCCGCCGCCGCCGGAACGCGGAGCGAACAGGTCGTCATCGGCCACCGGCGCCGGGCGCGCCTTCAGCTCGCGCACCTTACGCTCCAGATCGTTCAGGGCACGGTCGATGCGGGCCCGTGCGGCCTCGACGGCGTCAGCCATGCTCAAATCCTCCAGATTTCGTATAGAACCCGAAGGCGCGCCGGGGTAAAGCGGCGCCGCCCCCGTTTACTCTTCATTCTTCGAGAGGTCCGCCGCCGTGGCCGAGCCCCAGACCACCCGCACCCCGTCCGCCAAGCCCTCCGTGCGCCAGATGGCCGATGCGATCCGGGTGCTGTCCATGGACGCGGTGGAGAAGGCCGCCAGCGGCCACCCCGGCATGCCCATGGGCATGGCCGACGTGGCGACGGTGCTGTTCTCGAAATATCTGAAGTTCGACGCCAGCCGCCCCGACTGGGCCGACCGGGACCGGTTCATCCTGTCGGCGGGCCACGGCTCGATGCTGCTGTACAGCCTGCTGCACCTCACCGGCTACAAGGCGGTAACCAGGGAGGAGCTGTCCAATTTCCGTCAGTGGGGATCGAAGACGGCCGGTCACCCGGAGTACGGCCACATCCCCGGCGCCGAGACCACCACCGGCCCCCTGGGCCAGGGCCTGGCCAACGCCGTGGGCTTCGCCATGGCCGAACGGCACCTGAACGCGCGCTTCGGCGACGATCTGGTGGATCACCGCACCTGGGTCATCGCCGGCGACGGCTGTCTGATGGAGGGCGTCAGCCAGGAGGCCATCGGCATCGCCGGCCGGCTGAAGCTGAACCGGCTGACCGTGCTGTGGGACGACAACGACATCACCATCGACGGCTCGGTGCGCCTGTCGGACGCCACCGACCAGCTGGCGCGCTTCAAGGCCTCGGGCTGGGCGGTCAAGGCCATCGACGGCCATGACGAGGGCCAGATCCGCCGCGCCCTGCTGTGGACCACCCGCCAGGACAAGCCCACCCTGATCGCCTGCAAGACGAAGATCGGCCGCGGCGCCGCCACCATGGAAGGCAGCCACAAGACCCACGGCGCGGCTCTGGGCGCCGCCGAGGTGGCCGCCACGCGCCTCGGGCTGAACTGGGATCACGCCCCGTTCGAGCTGCCCGAGACCATCGAGAAGGCGTGGAGGGCCGTCGGCCGCCGGGGCGGCAAGCTGCGCAAGGCCTGGGAAGGCCGTCTGGCCGCCCACCCGCAGGCGGACCACTTCACCCGCGCCATGAAGGGCGACCTGCCCGCCGGCGCCTTCGACGCCCTGGACGCGAAGATCGCCGAGCTGGTGGAGACGAAGCCGGCCCAGGCCACGCGCCAGTCGTCGGGCGCCGCCCTGGCGGAGCTGTTCGGCCACATCCCCGAGATGATCGGCGGCTCGGCCGACCTGACCGGCTCGAACAACACCTACGTCAAGGACACGCCCATCCTGGATGCGCCGGACTATTCCGGCCGCTATGTGAACTGGGGCATCCGCGAGCACGGCATGGCTGCGGCCATGAACGGCATGGCGCTGCACGGCGGGGTCATTCCCTACGGCGGCACCTTCATGGTGTTCTCGGATTACTCGCGTCCGTCCATCCGCCTGGCGGCCCTGATGGGCATCCGGGTGGTGCACGTGCTGACCCACGATTCCATCGGCCTGGGCGAGGACGGCCCCACCCACCAGCCGGTGGAGCATCTGGCGGCCCTGCGCGCCATTCCGAACCTGCTGGTGTTCCGCCCCGCCGACACGGTGGAGGCGTTCGAGTGCTGGAAGCTGGCGCTGGAGCACCGCAGCGCCCCGTCGGCCATGGCCCTGTCGCGCCAGAAGACCGAGGCGGTGCGCGTCGCCGCGTCTGACGACAACCTGTGCGCCCGGGGCGCCTATGAGCTGCGCGCCGCCGACGGGGAGGCGAAGGCCACCCTGTTCGCCACCGGCACCGAGGTGCCTCTGGCGCTCAAGGCCCGCGACGCCCTGCAGGCCCAGGGCGTGCCGACCCGGGTGGTCTCGGTCCCCTGTTTCGAACTGTTCGAGCAGCAGCCCAAGGCCTACCAGGACGCCGTCATCGGCCGCGGCACTGTCCGCGTCGCCGTCGAGGCCGCCATCAAGCAGGGCTGGGAGCGCTTCATCGGCGAGGACGGCGGCTTCGTCGGCATGTCGTCCTTCGGCGCCTCGGCGCCGGCGCCGCGCCTGTACGAAGGCTTCGGCATCACCGCCGACGCGGTGGTGGAGCAGGTCAAGGCGCGGCTCTGACGCGGGGAGCACGACCGATGAAACTGGGCACCCCGCTTTCGGACACCGCCGTGCGCGTCATGCTGCTGGGCGCGGGCGAGCTGGGCAAGGAAGTGGCCATCGAGCTGCAGCGGCTGGGCGCCGAGGTGATCGCGGTCGACCGCTATCCCAACGCCCCGGCCATGCAGGTGGCGCACCGCAGCCACGTCATCCCCATGACCGACCCGCACGTGCTTAACGGGGTCATCATGGCCGAGGCTCCGCACATCATCGTGCCCGAGATCGAGGCCATCGCCACCGAGGTGCTGGCCGCCATCGAGGCGGCGGGCATGGCCACGGTCATCCCCACCGCCCGGGCTGCCCAGCTGACCATGAACCGCGAGGGAATCCGCCGTCTGGCCGCCGAAGAACTCGGGCTGCCCACCAGCCCCTACGCCTTCGCCGGTTCGGCAATGGAGCTGGCGGACGCGGCCCACCGCATCGGCCTGCCTGTGTTCGTCAAGCCGGTGATGTCGTCGTCGGGCAAGGGCCAGAGCTATGTGGAGGCGCTGGAGGACTGCGCCAACGCCTGGGCCTATGCGCAGTCGGGCGGCCGGGTCGAGACGGCGCGCGTGATCGTCGAGGGGCGCATCGATTTCGACTTCGAGATCACCCTGCTGACCGTGCGCTCGCTGCGCGACGGGGCGGTGGTCACCGACTTCTGCGACCCCATCGGCCATCGTCAGGTCAAGGGCGATTATGTGGAGAGCTGGCAGCCGCAGGCCATGACCGCCGCCGCCCTGACCGCGGCGCAGGACATTGCGGCCAAGGTGACCGACGCGCTGGGCGGCCTCGGCCTGTTCGGCGTGGAGCTGTTCGTGAAGGGCGACCAGGTCTGGTTCTCCGAGGTCTCGCCCCGTCCGCACGACACGGGGCTGGTGACCCTGGCCAGCCAGCGGTTCAGCGAATTCGCCATCCACGCCCGCGCCATCCTGGGCCTGCCGGTGGACGTGAGCCGCACCGACATCGCCGCCAGCGCCGTCATCTATGGCGGCATGGACGCACAGGGCATCGCCTTTGAAGGCGTCGACCACGCCCTGTCCGTGCCCACCGCCGACATCCGCCTGTTCGGCAAGCCCGAAAGCTACGAGCGCCGTCGCATGGGCGTGGCCCTGGCGCGGGGCGACGACACGGATCAGGCCCGTGAACGCGCCCGCGAGGCCGCCTCGCGGGTGCGTCCGGTCAGGGGCTGAACTCAGGCCGCCTTTCCCACAGGCATGTCGCGGGCCGCCTTCAGCGCCTGACCCCACCAGACCATGTGGTCGAACAGGGCCTCACGGGACTGGTTCAGATAGTCGTAGTCGGCCAGCGACTTGCCCTGGGTCATCACGCCGAGGAACGGCTCCATGGCGATGTTCACCTCGGGCTTGATGGGCGCCATGTGAAGCTCGATGGCGATCCCGCGCAGCTGTTCGACGGCCCGGGCGCCGCCCACCCCGCCATAGCCCACGAAGCTGATCGGCTTCCGGTTCCATTCCAGATAGGCGGAATCCAGCGCGTTCTTCAGAACCGCCGTGGGGCCGTGATTGTATTCGGCCGCGGTGACGATGAAGCCGTCATACGCGCCGATCTTGTGTCGCCACGCCTCGGCGGCCGGGCTGGAATAGGCGCCGTTCGTCGCCAGAGGCGACGCGGGCTCTTCGTAGAAGGGCAGGGGATGGTCGCGCAGGTCCAGCACGTCCAGTTGAAAATCCTGGCGCGCCTCTGCGGCCTCCGTGATCCAGCGTGCGGGCACGTCGGCGAAACGGTTCGGGCGCGTGCTGCCGACGATCAGGGCGAATTTGAGCATGGAGAGTCTCAGCCGTTATACTGGTTACCAATCGTAACCAGCACTAATCTGATAACGCCTTATCAGTAACACAAGCAGGCACATTTATGTCACCAGGTCACACTCACGACTCCTGCCTCCCCGTGCGCACGATCCTGGCGCGCGTGGGCGACAAGTGGAGCGTGCTGATCGTCATGGTGCTGGCCGATGGACCGAAACGGTTCAGTGATCTGCGCCGCTCTATCGACGGCATCTCGCAGCGGATGTTGACCCTGACGCTGCGTGGCCTCGAGCGGGACGGTCTGGTCAGCCGCACGGTCCTGCCGACCAAGCCTCCGCGCGTGGATTATGAATTGACGCCACTCGGTCATTCCCTGCGCGAGCCCGTCGCGGCCCTCGGTCAATGGGCCATCGCGAACCGGCAGGGGGTCGACGCCGCCCGCCGCCGCTTCGACGCGATGGAGGTCTAGCCGCCGACCAGTCGCGCCACCGCAGCCGCCAGCACCACGTCCTCGCCCGCGCGCCTTTGCGCCAGGGTGGGGACGATCTCCACGTCGGGGCTCACGCCGCGGCCCTCAAGGACGCCGCGCGACGGCGTGCGCAGTTCGTGGACGCCGACGCTGAGGCGGCCGCCGTCGGGCAGGTCCAGGGTGTTGGACAGGACCACGATGCCGGTGGTCCGTTCGCCCATCACCACCGCCCGCCCGGACTCCTGCAGCGCGGCGGCCAGCACTTCCGACGCGCTGGCCGACCCGCCGTCGGCCAGGATCACCAGCGGCCCCAGCCAGGGCGTGTCGGCGGGCCCGGCCTCATAGCGCAGATCGATGAGGCGTCCGGTGCGCACCGCCGCTGTCTGTTTCCGCTCGATCAGCCCGCCCATGATCCGCAGCATGGCGTCGATCTGGCCGCCGTCGTTCTCGCGCAGGTCGATGATGACGCCGGGCGGGTTCTCGGTCGCCGCCACGGCCAGCTGTTCAAGCACCCAGTCGGCGGTCGGTCCGTCGAAATCCTCGAAGGCCAGATACCGGACGCCGCCGTCCAGCCGCTCCGCCGTGAGGCGCGGCTCGGCGGGCAGGATCTCGCCGGTCAGGGAGCGGACCTGCCGCGCGCCGTGTTCATCGGTGAACACGGCTTCGTCCACGCGGCCGTCGGCGGGCGGGGCGGCGCCTTCCAGGGGCCGTCCGTTCAGGCTTTCCAGTCGCCAGCCGATCTGGACCCCCGCCGCCGCCGCCGAGCCGTCCCCGCGCACGGAATGGACGAACCAGCCGTCCGGCGTCCAGCGCAGCGCCATGCCGTAGCTGGCGTGGTGATCGCCGCGGGCGATGGCCTCGTTGCGTTGGCGCAGGTGGGGCGCCGTGGCGTTGGTGTGCCGGTCGTCCAGCACCTCCAGCACCGCGTTGAGGCTGTCGTAGAATGCGAACTCGTCCGGCTGGGCGACCACCGCCTCGCGCCGCCGGGCCGCCACGGCGGGCCAGTCCACGCCGTTGAAGTCGGGCCGGTAGAACAGCCGCCCCACCCAGTCCGTCGCCGCGTCATAGACCTGTTCGTTCAACGCCCGCCGCTCGGCCGAACGGTCGGCGACCACCACCGGCGGCGGCGCCGGCGCGTCGCTGCGGACGTAGGGCAGGGCGCTCTGGCACCCGATCAGAGCCAGGGCGGCCAGGCCGATGAGCATCGGGGACAGGCGGATGCGCGGCGTCATGGGGCCACGCTAGACCGAACGCGGATATTTAGAAACGAAAATCAGACGGCCGTGACCGGCATCCCTTCGGCGCGCAGCCGGGCCGCGTCACGGGCGGGCGGCGTTCCGAACAGGCGGGCGTATTCGCGCGAGAACTGGGACGGGCTGTCGTAGCCCACTTGAAAGCCCGCGCCCTGGGCGTCACAGGCCTCGCTCAGCATCAGACGGCGGGCCTCCTGCAGGCGGATCTGCTTCTGGTACTGAAGCGGGCTCATGGCGGTCACCGCCTTGAAGTGTTGGTGCAGGGCCGAAGGGCTCATGCCTGCCTCGCGCGCCAGGGCGTCCATGCGGAACGGGCGATCATAGTTGTCGCGAATCCAGGCGATGGCGCGGGCTACGTGGGACAGGCGGCTGTCCGGGGCGCCGATCTGGCGGACGACGCCCGCCTGGTCGCCGGTGAGCAGCCAGTAGTGGATCTCCCGCCGGATCAGGGGTGCGAGAATGGCGGCGTGCCCGGGGTTGTCCAGCAGTCGCACCATGCGGGTTGCGGCGCCGGCCAGCTCGGGCGTCGTCCGGCTGAGATGCACCCCGCGCGATCCCTCGCGCCCCGGCGGGGGCGGGCGCTCCGCCATGAGGTCCATCAGAAGCGCCGGCTCCAGGTCGATGCGCAGGCACAGGTAAGGGCGATCGGGCGACGCCTCGGTGACCTGGCCGGTCAGGGGCACGTCCACGGACACCACCAAGTGGGAGGCCGCGTCATAGCGGTAGGTCTCGTCGCCCAGCATGACCACCTTGGCGCCCTGGGCGATGATACAGACAGCCGGGTGGTGCAGCACGGGAATTCGGTCCGTGGGCTGCGCCTGTCGAATGAGCGCCATGCCGGCGACGGCTGTGTCGAACATGCCGTCGTCCGGGGCATGCCGCGCGATGAGCGTGGCGAGATCGTCCATATGTCTGCTTCCCGCCGCCGGACCTTTCGGCGCAATGGCGTCATGCCGCGCCGTGGAGGATTGTGCAAGGATGCCGGAGGACCGTTCTAACGCCGCCGCGCCGCCGCGGCCTATTCCTGCCTCGCCAGATCAAAGGAGGCGGACATGACGGAAGCAATGAACAAGGTGGTGCTCGTGACCGGGGCCAGCAGCGGCATCGGCGAGGCGATCGCCCGCGAGCTGGCCGGGGCCGGCGCCCGGGTGGTGATCGGCGCGCGGCGGCTGGACCGGCTCGAGGCCCTGAAAGCCGAGATCGAGACGGCGGGCGGGACGGCCATGGCCCGCGCGCTGGATGTGACTTCGCGGGAGGATATGCAGGCCTTCGTGGACGCGGCCCGCGAACGCTTCGGCCGGGTGGACGTCATCGTCAACAATGCGGGCGTCATGCCGCTGTCGCCGCTCAACGCGCTCAAGGTCGATGAATGGGACCGGATGATCGACGTCAACATCCGCGGCGTCCTGCACGGCATCGCGGCGGCCCTGCCCGTCATGGAGGCCCAGGGCGAGGGCCAGATCATCAATATCGCCTCGACCGCCGGGCACCAGATCCTGCCGACCGGCTCGGTCTACTGCGCCACCAAGTTCGCCGTGCGGGTGATCTCGGAATCCCTGCGGCAGGAGACTGACAAGGTGCGGGTGTCGATCGTTTCGCCGGGCGTCACGGTTTCGGAACTGGCCGGGACCATCACCCACGCCGACACCGCGGCCTTCATCGATGAATACCGCAAGAAGGCGATCCCGGCCGACGCCATCGCCCGGGCCGTGCGCTTCGCCATTGAACAGCCGCGCGAGGTGGACGTCAGCGAAATCATCGTCCGACCGACCGCCACCACCGCCTGACGCGTCGCCAGGGGCGGGGGCGACAGCGTCTCCGCCCCATCCGGGACCGTCGCCCGGAGGGGCCGGGTCAGAGAGTCAGGCTGGACATGGCCTGCTCGGCCGAGGTCAGGGTCGCCTCATAGTAGTGCTCGGCCGGGGCCACATAGATGGCCACATACAGCTCGTCGCCCTGTTTGAACGCCTGGCCGAGGCCGCGCACGTCCAGGCCCTCGGCGGTCTGGGCTTCGATATCGAAGCGCACGCCGCGCCGGCCCTGGATGTCCACGGGACGCACGCCCGCTGTCTCGACCCGCTGGTAGCCCAGGGCCGTGACGCTGTCGGCCACGAACTCCACCTGTTCGGTGATGGACATGTCCGTCCGATAGACGGGAGTGTCCCCCTCGCGCTGGGCGGGGCGCACCAGATAGTCGCCCTCGACCAGACCCTCGGTCAGATAGAGCCGGTTCAGCAGCGGGCCGTCGATGGTCAGCAGGCGCACCTTCTTTGACCGTCCGATCACCGCCGCGCTGGCGTCGGACCAGTTGCGGTCCAGGGTGACGGCGCTGTCGCCCACCACATAGGCCCCGGCGGGGGCGAGGGTGATGGCGGCGCAGGCGGACAGGGCGGCGAAGGCGGCGATAGCGGCCAGGCGGGTGATCGGGGCGATCATTCAGAGGCTCCTTCCAGAGCGTTGAGGCTGTCTTCAACAATCCAGCGGTCGTCGGCGCCGACCGCAATCTCGAGGTAGGTGCGCCAGGCCCTGGCGGCGCCCTCAGGGTCGTCCATCCGCGCGCTGAGCTCCCCCAGCTGGCGCCAGGCGGCGGCGGGCGCGTCGGGGTGCAGGGCGGCGGCCGCATAGGCGTCTCTCGCCCTGCGCAGGTCGCCGTCCTCACGGCGCAGGCGGAAGATCTCCCCGCGATGAAACTCCAGCACGCCCAGGTCCTCGCCGTCGCGGGCCAGCCGGTCGATCAGCACCAGCAGGCCGTCGAAATCCCGGCGATCCAGCTCCATGCCCAGCCAGGCGGAGAGGTGCGGACGAATGGCGGCCCTGTGGCGCTCCCGGTCCAGCCGCCCGCCGTCCGGATGCTGCGCCGCCAGGGCCTCCAGCGCGCCAATCCGCTCGGCGGTGACGGGATGGGTGCGGAAGATGCTGTTGCGGGCCTCGGCGCGGCGCACGTTGCGGAACGACGAGGCGGCGGTCTCCTCCTGCAGGTTCCGCCAGAGCGCGGCCGGGGCGTCAGGGTGATAGCCCGCGGCGATGGCCCGCTGGAAGCCGATCTGGTCCGACTGACCTTCCTGCAGGCGTGAAAAGCCGTATACCGACGACATCGCGGTCAGATAGGCCAGATCGCCCAGCCCGCGCAGATCCACCTGATAGTAGGCGCCGGCCCCCGCCGCCGCGCCGGTGACCACCAGGGCGGCCGTCATCCAGCCCTTGGTGGTGTTCCACTGCTCGATGGAATGGTTCTCGGCGTAGTGGCCCACTTCGTGGCCCAGCACGAAGGCCACCTCGGCGGCGCTGTCGGCGCGCAGCAGCAGGCCCGACCAGATCTCGAGATAGCCGTTGGGCGCGGCCATGGCGTTGAAGGCCGGCTGGTCCATCACATAGACCCGCAGTTCCTCACAGTATTCCGGCGCCGCCTCGCAGGCGAGATCACGCACATAGGCGTTCAGCGCGGGGTCCGGGTTCAGCCGTGCGGAGGTGCGCGCCTGCTGTTCCGCCCGTTCCGACGCGGTCCACAGGCCGGCCTCCGCCGAGTCCGGACTGGGGGCCAGGCCGGGCATGCGCTGCTGGGCGGCTGCGGGCGCGGCGGCGAGCAGGGCGACGGCGCAGATCGAGGCGCCGAGAGGCTTCACAGGGGCGCACCCTCGAACATGGACGCCACCAGAGCCTGCGCGCCCCCGGCTTCGCGCATGTCGGCCTGCGGGCCCGCCACGGCGGTGTTGAACCAGACCACCCGGCCGGTCTCCAGCTCCACCAGCGACACGAAGGCCTGCTGGTTGCCCAGGGGGATGCCGACGCCCAGCGCGCTCAGGGCCACCATGGTCACCACCCGGCCGCTGCTGGCGTAATTGCCGCGGCCGTAGACGAACAGGGCGTAGTCCGCGTTCACGTCGCGGCCCAGCTCGGCGGCGCCGGCGCCCAGGGTACGGTCAAAGCCGTCGGTCTTGGTCGGCAGGGGGTAAGGGCCGTAGTCGTGCATCAGGATCGACTGTCCCACGGCTTCATGCAGGCGCAGGATCTGGCCGCTGCGCCCGCCCATCGCGGCCTCCGGGTCGATGACCTGCAGCTGATGCTGCGAGCCGGCCAGATGCGCTTCGATGGCGGTCTGCAGGTTGGCGACGGCCGCATCGCTCCAGTCGGCGCGGGTTTCGGTGAGGCCCGAAGCGGTCAGCAGGCCCAGCTCCACGTCCGGCTGGATCAGAAGGATTGTCGCGCCGGGGTCGGGCCGCTGCACGGCCTCCGCCACACGCATGTTGGTGGTGGTGCACGCACACGCCAGAAGGCATGCCGCCAGGACAAGCGCCCGAAACATATTGAAATCCCCCCCAGGCGCCGAACGACCAGCGCCGCGACCGTGACCATAAGCGGGGCGTTTCCGCTGTGTCCAGCACTATCAGGGCGTGCATCCCGGCGTCGCAGAACGGGTGGCGGATGCCGGGGCGATGACGAGAGAAATTTGGAGGCCTGAGCCGGAATCGAACCGGCGTACACGGATTTGCAGTCCGCTGCGTAACCACTCCGCCATCAGGCCGCCGGGGCCCGTCGAAAACGGGCCGTCGCTCGAGCGAGGGCGTTCGCTATCAGATCGCCCGGCCTGCCGCAACGCGCCTTTTCGCGGTTCACCGCGTGCGGCGTCGCGCGGCCTTGCCGGAGCAGGGCGGGCGGACCTATAAGGCGCGCAGGTTTTCCGGCCTTCCGGCTGATCAGGATTCGAGCTGCCATGGACTTCGTCGCCGCCCGCAAGATGATGGTGGATTCCCAGGTCCGCGTGAACGACGTGACCGACCGCGCGCTGCAGGCGGCGCTGCTGGCCGTGCCGCGCGAACGCTTCTGTGCGCCGGACCGGGCGTTCTCGGCCTATGCCGAGGTGGAGTGCGAGATCGCCGGGGGGCGCGTGCTGATGCTGCCGCGGGAAGTCGCCAAGCTGCTCAGCGCGCTGGAAGTCCGCCCCGGCGAGAAAGCCCTGGCCATCGCCGCGCCGTACGCCGGCGCCGTTCTGGCGCGCCTCGGGGCGAAGGTGACGGCCCAGGAAGCGGACCAGGCGGTGCTGGACGTGGTGGCGCCGGCCCTGAGGGAGGCCGGAGTCCAGACGACGGTCGCGCCGTTCACCCGGCCCCATGGCGAGGGTTACGACATCATCATCAGCGAAGGCGCGGTGGCCCTGCGGCCGCAGGCCTGGCTTGAGGCGCTGGCCGTGGTGGAGCGCACAGGCGCGGCCGGCCGCGGCGTGCTGTACGTGCGGGGGCGGGACGGGTTCTCGCGCCGCGAGCTGTTCGACGCGGCGCCGCCCCTGCTGGCCGGCATGACGCCCGAACCGGCCTTCAGTTTCTGATTTGAGCCGCAGGACGGCGCGGCGCCCGTCCTGCGTGAAGAAAACTTAACTGGCGCGAACGGCGGGCATTCCGCAAACCAGCCCGACGCATGCGCATCTCGCGCCCGAGGATTTGAGGACTGGTCATGGTGAGACGTACCCGCGCGCTGGCTTCCGCCGCTGCTCTGGCCCTGATGACGGCGCTGGCCGGGCCGGTTTCGGCGGACTCGCTGCAGGACGCCATCGCCCTGGCGTACCAGACCAATCCGACCCTGCTGGCCCAGCGGGCCCAGCAGCGGGCCCTGGACGAAACCTATGTGCAGGCGCGCGCCGGACTGCGCCCGACCATCGATGCCTCGGTGGGCGCCGCGTACACGCGCAACTACGGCGAGACCTCGGGCGGCGCGATCCCGGACATCCCGGTTCCCATCGACACGGACAGCGACGGCATCCCCGACTCCGTTGCGACCATTCCCGGCGCGGCCTTCTCCAGCGGCGGCGCCGCGCGCGAGACCGAGTCGGGCAGCGTCAGCATCGGCCTGTCGCAGACCCTCTACACCGGCGGACGTCTGGCCCACGGCATCACGGCGACCGAGGCCGCCGTCCTGGCCGGGCGTGAGAACCTGCGGGCTGTGGAGCAGTCGGTTCTGCAGGGCGTGATCCAGGCCTATGTCGACGTGCAGCGGGACATGGAGATCCTGCGCATCCGGCAGGACAACCTCGGCGTCCTGCGCCGCCAGCTGGAAGAGGCCAGCGCCCGTTTCGAGGTGGGCGAGATCACCCGCACCGACGTGGCCCAGGCCGAGGCCCGTCTGGCGCAGTCCGAATCCGATCTGGCCACCGCCCAGGCCCAGCTGTCGGTGAGCCGCGCCGCCTATGCGGCGGTGATCGGCCAGGCGCCCACGGACCTGGAAGCGCCGCCGCCGCTGCCGGGCGTGCCTGCGGATTTCGACCTGGCGCTGGACGCCGGTCTGGCCGAGAATCCGGATCTGATCGCGTCTGAATTCCGTCTGCGCGGCGCCGAGGCGCGCGTGGCCGCCGCCCGCAGCGAATACCTGCCGTCCGTGGGGCTGAACGCCAGCTATGGCGGCTCCAGCGCCCTGGACGAGTTCGACCCGTTCGAGCGCACCAGCCTGAACGTCACCGCCAATCTGACCGTGCCGCTGTTCACCGGCGGCCTGAACCGTTCGCGCGTGGCCCAGGCCCTGGAAGAGGCCAACGTCGCCCAGATCGGAGTGGAGGGCGAGCGGCGCGAGGTTCTGCGCAGCGTCAGCGCCGCCTACGCCCAGATGATCTCGGCGCGGGCGTCGCTGCAGGCGGGCGAGGAGGCCGTGCGCGCCGCCCGCATCGCCGCCGAGGGCGTGCGTCAGGAGGCCCAGGTCGGCCTGCGCACCACCCTGGACGTCCTGAACCAGGAGCTGGAGCTGCGCTCCGCCGAGGTGAATCTGGTGACGGCCCGCCGCAACGAATACGTCGCCCAGGCCGCCCTGCTCGCCGCCATGGGGCGGCTCGAGGGGCCGGATCTGGCGCCGTCGCTCGACCCCTACGATCCGGCCGCCAACTTCCAGCGCGTGCGCAACCGCGGCGCCCTGCCGTGGGAGGGCGTCATCGAGACCATCGACCGCATCGCCGCCCCCTCGATCCTGCCGGCGAATGATCAGGTGGATGCGCCGATCGACCAGCAGCTGAAGTCGGAAATCGTCCGTACGGCGCCGTCCGAGTAGGGCGCGCAAATTAACCGTATCGGCGAAAACGAGCGTTGATTCCCGAGGCTCTAAGTGCGACGACAAGGGTGAGGGGGCAGGCGCATAATTCGGCGTATGGTCCTTTGACGCTTGAGATTTTGACCGGCCGCTTCGGGGATTCGCCATGACCGATCAATCCGCCCAGGAACCGACCATGGAGGAGATTCTCGCCTCCATCCGGCGGATCATCTCCGAGGACGACGCCCCCGCTGACGCGCCCGCCGCAGAGGCGCCGCCCGCCGAGCCTGAGCCTGAGCCCGCGTCGGCCCAGGCCGAGCCGGAACCCGCGCCCGAACCCGAGCCCGAACCTGAGCCTGCTGCTCCGGAACTGCAGGAGCCCGAGCCCGAGCCCGAGGCCGCGCCGGCGGAAGACGACGAGGTTCTCGAACTCACCGACCGCTACGAGCCGCCGAAGGCCGAGGAGAGCATCGGCGATCTGGACGTGTCCGCGCCCGAGGCCGAGCCCGAGCCCGCGCCCGAGCCCGCGCCGGCGCCCCGGCCGGCCCCCGTCGCCGCCCAGCCTGCCGATCCGCTGGTCAGCGCCGCCGCCGCCGGCGCCGCGGCGTCGGCCTTCGCGGGCCTGACCGCCGCCGCCCGCACCCCTGCGGACGCCCGCTCCCTGGAGGACATCGTCCGCGAGCTGCTGCGCCCGATGCTGAAGGAATGGCTGGACGCGAACCTGCCCGGCATCGTCGAGCGCGAGGTACGCGCCGAGGTGGAGCGCATCTCACGCCAGGGCGGCCGCTAGCCCTTCGGCGTTCATCAGACTATCTACGGAAGGCGGCTCCGACGGGGCCGCCTTTTTCTTTCCGACGAAACGATCACGCGATGCTTGAGAAGACGTTCGACCCCGCCGCCGCCGAGCCCCGCCTGTACCGGCGCTGGGAGGAGAGCGGCCTGTTCGCGCCCCGGGACCGCGCCGCGACCGACGGCGCCGCGGACGCCTATTCGATCGTCATTCCGCCGCCGAACGTCACCGGCTCGCTGCACATCGGCCACGCGCTGAACAACACCCTGCAGGACATCCTGGCCCGCTATCACCGCATGAAGGGCAAGGCGGTGCTGTGGCTGCCCGGCACCGACCATGCGGGCATCGCCACCCAGATGGTGGTCGAGCGCCAGCTGGCGGCGCAGGGCAACGTCGGCCGCCGCGACATGGGCCGCGAGGCCTTCATCGACAAGGTCTGGGAATGGAAGGCGGAGAGCGGCGGGACCATCGTGCGCCAGCTGCGCCGCCTGGGCGCCTCGTGCGACTGGAGCCGTGAACGCTTCACCCTCGACGAGGGGCTGAACGCCGCCGTCCGCAAGGTGTTCGTGCAACTGCACAGGGAAGGCCTGATCTATCGCGACAAGCGGCTGGTGAACTGGGACCCGCACTTCCAGACGGCCATCTCGGATCTGGAGGTCGAGCAGAAGGAGCAGGAAGGCGCCTACTGGCACTTCGCCTATCCGCTGGCCGACGGCGTCACCTATGAGCACCCGGTGGCCTTCGACGAGGACGGCAAGCCCACCGAATACGAGACCCGCGACTACATCGTGGTCGCCACCACCCGGCCAGAGACGATGCTGGGCGACACCGGGGTGGCGGTGCATCCGGATGACGAACGATATGCGTCGATCGTGGGCAAGTCGGTGGTGCTGCCGATCACCGGGCGCCGCGTCCCCGTCGTCGCCGACGACTACGCCGACCCGACCAAGGGGTCGGGCGCGGTGAAGATCACCCCCGCTCACGACTTCAACGATTTCGGCGTGGGCAAGCGCGCTGGTCTGGCCGCCCTGAACATCATGGACTCCCAGGCGCGGATCACCGCCGCCGACACCCCGGACGTGCCCGCCGAATACGAGGGCATGGACCGCTTCGAGGCCCGCAAGGCCATCGTCGCGCGCGCCGAGGAAGAGGGCTGGCTGAAGGCCGTCGAGAAGACCCGGCATGTGGTCCCGCACGGCGACCGCTCCGGCGTGGTCATCGAGCCCTGGCTGACGGATCAGTGGTACGTGGACGCCCACACCCTGGCCCAGCCGGCCATCAGGGCGGTGGAGCAGGGCGACACCACCTTCGAGCCCGCCAGTTACTCCAAGATCTACTTCGAATGGCTGCGCAACATCGAGCCCTGGTGCATTTCGCGCCAGCTGTGGTGGGGTCACCAGATCCCGGCCTGGTACGGGCCGGACGGCGAGATATTCGTGGCCGAGACCGAGGACGACGCCCGCGCCGCCGCGCGCGAGCACTACGGCGCCGAGACGGCCCTGCATCGCGACGAGGACGTGCTGGACACCTGGTTCTCGTCCGCCCTGTGGCCGTTCTCGACCATGGGCTGGCCGGACAGGACCGAGGATCTGGAGCGGTTCTACCCGACCAGTGATCTGGTCACGGCGGCGGACATCATCTTCTTCTGGGTCGCCCGGATGATGATGATGGGCCTGCACTTCATGGATGAGGTCCCGTTCCGGCGGGTCATCATCAACGGCCTGGTCCGCGACGAGAAGGGCCAGAAGATGTCGAAGTCCAAGGGCAACGTCATCGACCCGCTGGAGATCATCGACGACCTGGGCGCGGATCCCCTGCGTTTCACCATGGCCATCCTGTCGGGGACCCGCGACATCAAGCTTTCGAAGCAGCGTATCGAGGGCTACCGCAACTTCGGCACCAAGCTGTGGAACGCCGCCCGTTTCGCCCAGATGAACGAGGCCGCGCGGGTCGAGGGCTTCGATCCCGCCGCGGTGGAGCAGACCATCAACCGCTGGATCCGCGGCGAGCTGGTCAAGGCCGAGCGGCAGGTTTCGGACGCCATAGAGGGCGGCCGCTTCGACGACGCGGCGGGCGCCCTGTACCGCTTCATCTGGAACGTGTTCTGCGACTGGTATCTGGAGCTGGCCAAGCCGGTGTTCGGCGGGTCGGACGAGACGGCGAAGGCCGAGACCCGCGCCATGACCGCCTGGACCCTGGACCAGACCATCAAGCTGCTGCACCCGGTCATGCCCTTCATCACCGAGGCGCTGTGGGAACAGCTGGGCGGCGAGGGCCTGGTCATGGGCGCGGACTGGCCGGGGTTCCCGGACGCCTTCGTCGACGCGGATGCGGAGGCCGAGATCGGCTGGCTGGTGGATCTGGTCACTGAAATCCGGGCCCTGCGGGGCGAGATGAACGTGCCGCCGTCGGCCAAGCCGCCGCTGACCATCGTGGCGCCGGACGGCAAGACCGCCGACCGTGTCGCGCGTCATCGCGACCTGATCCAGACCCTGGCCCGCGTGTCGTCGGTTGAGACGGCGGACGCGGCGCCGCAGGGGGCGGTCACCTTCGTGTCGGGTTCGACCACCGCCGCCCTGGCCCTGGCCGACCTGATCGACCTGGCCGCCGAGCGGGCCCGGCTTCAGAAGGCCGTGGCCGACTTCGAGTCCGACATCGGCCATGTGAACAAGAAGCTGGGCAATCCCAATTTCGTCGCCCGCGCCGCCCCCGAGGTGGTGGACGAACAGCGCGAGAAGCTGGCCGCCGCCGAGGCGGGCAAGGCGAAGATGCAGGCCGCGCTGAAGCGGCTGGAGGATCTGACCTGAAAACCCGGCTGGACCAGCTGCTGGTCGCGCGCGGCCTGTTCGACACTCGCGCCCGCGCCCGCGCCGCCATTGAGGCGGGCGGGGTCACCGTGAACGGCGAGCCCGCCCGGCAGCCCTCGCAGAAGGTGGAGGACGACGCCGTCGTCACCGCGGAGCCGGCGCACCGCTTCGTGGGCCGGGCGGCGCTGAAGCTGGATCACGCCCTGACCCTGTGGCCGGTGGCGGTCGGGGGACGGGTGGTGCTGGACGTGGGGGCCTCCACCGGCGGCTTCACCGAGGTGTGCCTGGAGCGCGGCGCGGCGCATGTCTACGCCGTGGACGTGGGGCAGGCCCAGATGCACCCGGCCGTGGCCGACGACCCGCGCGTGGTCAATCTGGAGAAGACCGACGCCCGCACCCTGACGCCGGAGATCATCGACCGGCCGCCGGAGCTGATCGTCTGCGACGTCAGCTTCATCGGCCTGGCAAAGGTGCTGCCGACGCCCCTGTCGCTGGCGGCGCCGGGCGCTGATCTGGTCACCCTGGTCAAGCCGCAGTTCCAGATGGAGAGCCGGGGCGAGGTGGGCCGCAAGGGCGTGGTCCGCGACGCCGAGGCGCGGGCCGCCGCACTGGACCGCGCTGTGGCCTGGCTGGGCGAGCAGGGCTGGACCGTGCGCGAAACCGCGGACAGCCCCATCGCCGGCGGCGACGGCAATCGCGAATATCTGGTCTGGGCGACCCGGGCCTGATCGGGCGGCCCGCAGGCCGCCCGTTTGGGATCAGGCCCCGGCGTCGATGGCGGCGACGGCATCCGCGCACCGGCCGCACAGGCCGCTGGATTCGCTGAAATCGGGCATGCGGCGCCAGCAGCGGCGGCATTTGGGATGCTCGGCCACCTTGACGGTCACCGCCGTTTCACCCGTCGCCAGTTCGGCGCCGGAGGTGCGGAAGACCTCGGCCGGGTCCAGGCCGTCGAAGGCGGCCACAGCGTCTGCGGGGGCCGTGACCGAGGGCCAGGCGTCCAGGGCGCCGCCGATCCGCTTGTCGCGACGGGCGGCCTCGAGGGCGTCGTTCACCTCTTCCAGCACGGTCTCGACCGTCGCCCAGCGCTCGGACTCCGCCGCGTTCTCCCATTCGGCGGGCGTCGCCGGGATGACGCGGGCGCAGTTGGAGCCGGCGTCGGGGAAGCGGGTGGACCAGGCCTCCTCCATGGTGAAGGGGGTCAGGGGGGCCAGCCAGGCGGTGAGGCGGGTGAACACCTCGTCCATGACCGTGCGCACGGCCCGGCGCTTCACGCTGTCCGGCCGGTCGCAGTAGAGGCTGTCCTTGCGGATGTCGAAATAGAGCGCCGACAGGTCGCCCGAGCAGAACTCCAGCACCGGGCGCACCACGTCCTGGAAGTCGTAGCGGGCGTAGGCGGCGCGCACCTCGCCGTCCAGCTGCCACAGGCGATGCAGGATGTAGCGCTCCAGCGGGGGGAACTGGTCCAGATCGGTCAGGCGCTCGGCCTCGTCGAAGCCGTTCAGGGCGCCCAGCAGATAGCGGACGGTGTTCCTGAGCTTGCGGTAGGCGTCCACCGTGGTCTGGAGGATCTGTTTGCCGATCCGCTGATCCTCGGCGTAGTCCACCACGGCCACCCACAGGCGCAGGATGTCGGCGCCGGACTCGTTGATGACGGTCAGGGGGTCGGTGGTGTTGCCCCGCGACTTGGACATCTTCTCCCCGTTCTCGTCCAGGGTGAAGCCGTGGGTGAGAACCGCCTCATAGGGCGCGCGGCCGCGGGTGCCGCAGGCCTCCAGCAGGGACGACTGGAACCAGCCGCGGTGCTGGTCCGAGCCTTCCAGATACAGGTCGGCGGGCCATCTGGAATCGGCGCGGCCCTCGATGGTGAAGGCGTGGGTGCAGCCGGAATCGAACCAGACGTCGAGGATGTCCTCGACCTTCTCGTAGCGGTCCGGGTCGTGGCCGGCCCCGAGGAAGTCGCTGTCCGGGCGGGTGAACCAGGCGTCGGCGCCCTCGGCCTGGACGGCCTCGACGATGCGGGCGTCCACG
>JBALUZ010000022.1:0-23708 GCA_036963825.1 Brevundimonas sp. | reverse complement strand
CCGGGATGTTCAACGTCGTCACTGTGCGGCCCATGGACGGAGCCGCGTCATGAACCGCGTCGCCATCGCCCTCGCGCCGCTGATCCTCGCGGCCAGCCCTTTCAGCGCCCAGGCCCAGGACCCTCATGCAGGCCATGCCATGCCGGCGCCAACACGGCCCGCGGCCGAACCGGCCCCCCGCCCCCAAACGCCGGCCCGGCCGACGGCGCAGGACCCGCACGCGGGCCATGTCATGGCCCCCGCCCAAACCGCGCCGGTGAGCGATCCTCACGCCGGCCATCAGATGCCGGCTCAGCCCGCGACGCTGGATCCGCACGCGGGGCACGACATGTCGACAATGCCGCCTGTCGAGCAGATTGATCCGCACGCGGGCCACGACATGTCGACCATGACCCCCGCCCAAGCCGACCCTCACGCCGGCCACGACATGTCGGCGATGAGCATGGGGCCGCCGGACGTGCCGACCAGCGCCGACAACCCTGGGAGGCCGCCCGAGGACCCGCTTCCAGTCGCGGCCCTCGCCGGTCCGGCCCACGCGGCTGACCTGGTCTTCGGAACCGAGGCCATGGCAGCCGCCCGTCAGATCCTAGTGCGCGAGAACGGCGACGTGCGCACCACGGCTTTCATCATCGACCGCCTTGAAGCCGGGTTCGGCGACGACGACGAGAGCTATCTGTGGGACGTCCAGGGCTGGAGCGGCGGGGACATCAATCGCTTCTGGTGGAAGTCGGAAGGCGAGGGCGACTTCGGGGGCGATCTCGAAGAAGCCGAACTCCAGGCGCTCTACAGCCGCGCGGTCACGCCGTTCTGGGACGTTCAGGCGGGCGTACGCCAGGATTTCCGACCCGACGGCGAGGACACGACCCATCTTGTCCTCGGGCTTCAGGGACTGGCCCCTTACTGGTGGGAGATCGACGCTGCGGCCTTTCTGTCGACCGAGGGCGACCTGACCGCCCGCGTCGAGGCCGAGTACGACCAGCGCATAACCCAGCGCCTGATCCTCCAGCCGCGCCTCGAAATCGACGTCTCCGCCAGCGAGATTCCAGAACTGGAGATCGGCTCCGGCCTGTCCTCGGTCGAGGCAGGCCTGCGGCTGCGCTACGAGTTCCGCAAGGAGTTCGCGCCCTACGTCGGCGTCGAGTGGAGCCGCGCGCTTGGAGACACCGCCGATTACATTGAGGCCCGGGGCGGCGAGCCCGACGACACCCGCTTCGTCGTCGGTCTCAAGGCCTGGTTCTAGATTGAAGGAGACCTTCCCATGATCCGCACTCTCGCCATCACAGCCGCGCTCGCGTTCGCCGGAGCCGCCGCCGCGCAGGATCCGCATGCGGGCCACACCATGCAGGCCCCGGCGGCAGCGCCCCAGTCGGGCGTCACAACGGTCCCCGCTGACGGCGCGATGACCCATGGCTCGCCTGAGCGGTTCAGCGTGACCTTTCCCCATCCGATGATCCTGAAGACGGTGACTTTTACTGCGCAGGGTCAGGCACCGATCGTCGTCGATGTCCCAGCGGCCGCGGCCGAATCGACCGTCGAGGTTGCGTTGCCGCGCCTCGCGCCGGGGACCTATACCGCGGCGTGGACCGCCGAAGGCGCGGACGGCCACGAGATGTCTGGCTCAATTCGCTTCATGGTTCACTAGGAGGACGACGATGAATGTTTCCAAACTGCTGGCGGCGGCCGGGGCGGCGTTCGTGCTGAGCGCTGGCGCGGCGCTCGCGGCCGAAGGCTGCGAATGCTGCAAGGACATGGCGGCCGACGCCGAGATGAAGTGCTGTGACGAGACCCCTTCAGCTCAGGAAGAACCGGCGCCGCCGTCGCAGCCGGCGACCGGTTCGGCTTCGACCTCCGCGCCGGAAACCGTGCCTCATAGCTGACGTCCTGGCCGGAAGCCGGGCGTTTTAGTCCTGATCGCTGCCGCCGTGCGTCCGCCGGCTCAGGACTGCCGCCCTTTCTGTTCCTGAACTCGCGAGGCGGAGTTCCAGGTTTCCCCTCGCGGAAGGTCCAGCGGGGAGGGCGCCCCGGCAGCCTCCTTTCACCGAGCCCTCGTGACGCGTCAGTGGTGCGGACAAGTCGCATCCTGCAGGACCTCGATCACCTTGCAGGCGGACACCTGCCCGCCGGCGCAGTCCGCCGTCATGCGTGACAGTTCGCGTTCAAGCGCCTTCAGCTGTCGAATCTTTTCCGAAACCGCCCTGAGGTGCTGCTCCGCAATCCGGTTCGCTTCCGCGCAGGTGCGGTCCGGCTGGTCCGCCAGATCGAGAAGAGAGCGGATCGCATCCAGATCGAAGCCCAGTTGGCGTGCATGGCGAATGAAGGCGAGCCGGCGAACCGCAGCGTCATCGTACACTCTTCGATCGCTCGCGGTCCGTGGCGGCGCAGGCAACAAACCGGCCTGTTCGTAGAAACGGATCGTAGGAATCTTCACGCCCGTCGCGGCGGAGAGCTTGCCGATGGTGAGGAGAGCAGTGGCGGCCATGAGGGGAAAATAGGCGCTTGATCCTCTAGTGACTAGAGCATGTAGGCAGGTTTCATGGAACAGAATGAAGCCTCATGCGGGTCGGCCGTAGGGTGTTGCGGGTCTGCGGTTAAGTTTGACGGTGCGTCGCCTGCCTACAGGCGCGTGCTGGTCAGCGTGATAGCCATCAACCTCGTCGGCTTCGGCGCCGTCCTGATCGGGAGCATCGCCCAGGCGTCCGCCGCGCTCGCGGCGAATGCGTTGGACTTCCTCGCGGACAGCGTCACCTACACCGTGAGCCTCTGGGTCATAGGGCGTTCTGTTCAGGTCCGCGCGACTGCGGCGCTCGTGAAGAGCGCGAGCCTTGCAGCGCTTGGTGTCGGCGTGCTCGCGTTCGCGACATGGCGGGCTCTGACGGGCGCAGCGCCAGAGGGAGTTGTCATCACCGGGCTTGGCGCTTTCGGATTCGCGGCCAACCTGGTGGCCGCGGCCTTGCTCATTCGCTTCCGGGACGGCGACGCCAACGTGCGATCCGTTTGGCTCTGCACAAGAAACGATCTGATCCACAGCCTTGGCGTGGCTGCGGCAGGCGGGTTGGTCTGGCTGACGGGCTCGCGTTGGCCCGATCTGGTTGCGGGCGCGCTGTTGGCGGGGATCTTCCTGCATTCCGCCTGGTCGATCACACGTCAGGCGCTTGAGGAAGCTCGTGGCGTCAGACGGGGCGAGCCTGCCGGGAGGCCGGCATGATTGCCGCCCGACACAGCACCGCCCTCTGTGGAAGCGCTCATCGCGCCGACGTTAACGCGCGGGCCCGGTCAAGCTCAGGCGAGCCGCCTCCAACGTGGCGTCGCACAGGCGCATTCATCGGCCGGTCTCCCGCCCTAGCGGGACAAGCAGCCTCTGTAACGTACTGTGTAACACATTGGCTGGGGCCCCGAACGATAGTATGGAGCGCGCGATGACCTGGTCGACGACGACATGGGCGAAGTTGATTGTGGCGATGACACTTGGCTTCGCCGCCTTTTTCCTCGCGCCCGCCGTTGATGCCGCGACGTGCATCCCGGAGCCTCCGGCCGCCCATGCCGTGGCCGAACACGATCCAGGCGAAGGAGACCACAGCAGCAAGATGGGCGGTCACGGCATCTGCGCCCACGGCCACTGTCACCATACCGCCACCGCTCGAGCCCAAGGGGCGGAACCGATCGCGGCCGCCTTCGGCGAAGCGCCGCTGCGAGGCGGCCGACAGGACGATTTCCGGGCTTCGTTCGCGCCCGAAGGTTTGAAGCGACCGCCCAGACTCTGACCGGAGACCTGCGCCCGCGCGGGCGCCTCTTCGTGATCAGAAATCTGGAAATGGAACATGTCTCCCTCGTTTCGCCGGCGACCGCGTCTCGCGGTGGGCTGCGCGCTCGTCGCCCTCACGGCGACCCTGGCCAGTCCCGCTTGGGCTGACCCCGCCCCGACCTATGCCGAGTTGCTCTCCCAGCTCGGCCAAACCCCCGCCGCCCTCGAGGCCGGCGCCAACTACGACGCCGCGGAAGCCCGCGTCCGGCAGGCGGGCGTGCGCCCCAATCCGGTGCTGGGGCTCGATGTCGAGAATGCGTTCGGCTCGGGTCCCTTCTCCGGAATGGACAACGCCGACACGACCCTGGCGCTGAGCCAGGATCTCGAGCTCTGGGGACGCAGGCCGGCGCGGATCGCCGCCGCCCGCGCCGAGGCCGGCGCTGTCGGCGTGGAGCGCGATCTTGCGGTGATCGACGCGGCCGGCCGTCTGGCCCTGGTCTATGGCGAAGCCGAAGCCGCCCAGCGCCGGGCGACCTTGGCGGAGGAGGCCCTCAATCTTACCGTGGCGGACGCCCGCGCGGCCCTGGCCCTGGTCGAGGAAGGACGCGAACCCCTGCTGCGCGGCATCCAGGGCGAGGCAGAAGCCGCCTCGGCTCGGGCGACCTTCGACGAGGCGGTCGCGGAACGTGACGCGGCCTATGCCCGCCTCACCGCCGTGGCGATGATCCCTGTGCCGGTGACGAGCATCGACGTGAGCCTGCTGGACGAGGCGCCGATGACCGGGCGCTCGGTCATCGGCGACGCTCCCACGGTGCGCGTCGCCGAGGCGCAACGTTCGGCCGCCGAGCGCCGGATCGACGTGCAGCGCACCCAGGTCCGGCCGGACATAAATGCGAGCGTGGGCATCCGTCGTTTCGAGGCGGAGGACGCCACGGCCCTGACTTTCGGCATCAGCATGCCTCTGCCCCTGTTCGACCGGAACCGGGGGAACATCGAGGCGGCACAGGCCGAGTTTCGCGCAGCGGACGCGCGTCTGATGTCGGCCCGGCAGGAGGCGCAGGCCGACCGCGCCGCCGCCGTGGCGCGCCTGTCGGCTTCGGCCAGCCGCGTGCGGGCCGCCGACGGCGGCGTCACCGCGGCCGAGGAAGCCTATCGCCTGTCGCGGATCGGCTTCGAGGCCGGGCGCATCTCGCAGGTCGAGCTGCGCGTCACCCGTACCGCCCTCATCAACGCGCGGTCCGCCGCGGTCGACGCCCGTCTCGCGCGCGTGCGCGCCGAGATCGATCTCGCGCGCCTGGATGGCCGCGCCCCGTTCCAAGGAGCCCAGTGATGCGAAAGATCACGTCCAACAAGACCCTGCTGATCGGCGGCGTCGCCGCCCTGGTGATTTTCGGTGGCGGCGGTCTCTGGCTCACCGCCCAGCGGTCGGAGCCGGCCCCCGCCGCATCGCAAGGCGAGGCCGCTCATGCCGAGAGCGAGCCCGGTCCTGAAGGCGAGGCGCCCGAGGGACGGATCGAACTCTCGGCCGCGCAGATACAGGCTGCCGGCATCACGGTGGTAAGTGTCGGCCAGGGAGGCGGTGGAGAGACCCGTCTCGCCGGTCGGGTCGAGCCCATGGTCGATGCCCGGGCCGCGGTCGCTGCGGCGGTGGGCGGCCGGATCGAACGCGTCCTGGTCGCGCCCGGCCAGTCTGTTCGCGTCGGCCAGCCCTTGGTCAGCGTCGTGAGCGGCGAGGCGGCGACCTTCCGGGCGGAAGCCGATGCGGCGGCTGCCGAGGCCGAGGCGGCGCGACAGGCCTATCAGCGCAATCGCAACCTCGCCGACCAAGGCATCGTCGCCCGGCAGGAGGTGGAGGCCTCCCGCGCCCAACTGCTGAGCGCCGAAGCGGCGACCCGCGCCGCCCGGGCACGTTCCAGCGCGGCCGGCTCGCCGAACGCGTCCGGACGATTGAGCGTAACCAGTCCCATCTCGGGGGTCGTGAGTAGCGTGCAGGTCGGACCCGGCGGCTTCGTCGCCCAAGGCGGCGTGGTCGCCGAGGTCAGCAATCCTGCCCGCGTCGAGATGGTGTTCAACGCACCGCCGGCCTTGGCCGCCAATGTTCGGGCGGGGTCCGCCATGCGGGTCACCGGACCGAACGGCGAGTTCGACGCGGTCGTCACCGGGGTCGCCGCCGACGCCGGTACGGGCGACAGCGGCGCGACCCTCATTCGCGCCCGCCCGGTTGGCGCCGGCCTCCCTCCGGCCGGCTCCGCCGTAACCGGCGCGGTCGTGACCGGTCAGGCCACCGGCGGTCTGACCGTCCCGACCGAGGCGGTCCACACCGTCGAAGGGAACACCGTCGTGTTCGTCCAGGTCGAGGGCGGCTTCCAGGCCACCCCCGTCCTGGTGGGACGCCAGGCGGCCGGCCGCACGGAGATCCTGCGGGGCCTGACCGGCAGCGAACGCATCGCCGCCGCCAACGCCTTCCTGCTCAAGGCTGAGGTGGCCAAGGGCGAAGCCGAGCACGGCCACTAGGGAGGCATCGAATGTTCAAAGCCATTATCGAGGCCTCCGTCCGCTTCCGCTGGTTCGTGGTTCTCGCCACGGCCCTGGTCGCGGCCGTGGGTCTGTTCAACCTCACCAAACTGCCGATTGACGCCGTCCCGGACATCACCAACCGGCAGGTTCAGATCACCACCGTCGCCCCGGCGCTCGCGCCGGAGCAGATCGAGCGGCAGGTCACCTATCCGCTGGAGACGGCGATGGCCGGGATTCCCGGCCTGACCTCGACCCGCTCCCTGAGCCGCAACGGCTTCAGTCAGGTCACGGTCATCTTCACCGACCAGACTGACATCTACTTCGCCCGTCAGCAGGTCGCCGAGCGGTTGGCCCAGGCCCGCGAGTCCATGCCCGACGGGGTCGAGCCGGCTCTGGCCCCGATCACGACGGGTCTTGGCGAGGTGCTGATGTGGACGGTTGATTATAGGCCGTTCAACTCCGAGAACCTCGCACGTCCGGGCCAGCCGGGCTGGCAGGCGGGCGGGGACTACCTTACGCCCGAAGGCGAACTCCTCACCACGCCCCAGGCGCGCGCCACCTATCTGCGCACCGTGCAGGACTGGATCATCGCCCCGCAGATGCGGACCGCGCCCGGTCTGGCCGGCGTCGACACCGTCGGCGGCTATGTGAAGGAATACGCCGTTCGTCCTGACGCGCCCCGTCTGTCGGCCTATGGCCTCGGCATGGGCGACCTGATCCAGGCGCTCGACCGGGCCAACACCCAAGCCGGCGCCGGGTACGTCCAGCGGGCCGGCGAAGCCCTGACCGTCCGGACCGACGCCCTGGCCCTCACCATCGAAGACCTGGCCCAAGCCCCCGTTGTGAACCGCGGCGGTCTCGTCGTCCGCGTCGCCGACGTGGCCACAGTCGAGATCGGTCACGCTCCCCGTCTCGGCGGCGCCAGCCGCGACGGCCACGAGGCGGTGCTCGGCACGGCCTTGATGATCGCCGGCGGCAACAGCCGCACCGTCGCCCAGGCGGCGGGTGACCGGCTGGAGGAGGTCCAGAAAACCCTGCCGCCGGGCATAGAGGCGGTGACGGTCCTGGACCGCTCGGCGCTGGTCAACTCCACCATCGCCACGGTGGCGCGAAACCTGACCGAAGGCGCCTTGCTGGTCATCGTGGTGCTTTTCCTGCTGCTCGGAAACATCCGCGCCGCATCGATCACCGCCCTGATGATCCCGATCAGCTTCCTGTTCGCGGTCATCGGCATGAACCGGTTCGGCATCAGCGGCAACCTGATGAGCCTCGGCGCGCTCGACTTCGGCCTCCTGGTCGACGGGGCGGTCGTCGTGGTCGAGAACACCCTCCTGATGCTCAGTCAGCGCCGCGCCGAACTCGGCCGGATGCTGACGCGGCGCGAGAGGCTGGAGGTCGCCGGCGCGGCCGCGCGCCAGATGGTCAAGCCGGCCGCCTACGGCCAGTTGATCATCCTGCTGGTCTTTACGCCGCTGCTGATGCTGGAAGGCGTCGAGGGCAAGACCTTCATCCCCATGGGGGCGACGGTGATGCTCGCCCTGGTCGGGGCCTTCATCTTCTCCTTCACCTTCGTGCCGGCGATGACGGCGCTTCTGGTGCGGGATCCGAAGAAGGTCGAGGTCGACGAACACGGCCACGCCCACGAGCACGAGACCTTCATCCTCCGGAAGGCCCGACGCTGGATCGAGCCCGCCATCCGCGCGGCCGTCGACCGGCCGAAGATCGTGCTCATGGCGGCCTTGGGCACGCTCGTCCTTGGCGGCGTCGCCTTCACCACCTTGGGCCGGGAGTTCATCCCGACGCTGGACGAGGGCGACATCGCCATGCAGGCGCTGCGGGTCCCTTCGGCCTCCCTCGAGCAGTCCCTCGCCATGCAGATGGCGCTGGAGCGTGCCATCGCGGCCCAGCCCGAGGTCGAGACCATGTTCTCACGCACTGGCACAGCCGAGGCGGCTGTCGACCCGATGCCGCCGAACATCTCCGACAGCGTCATCGTTCTGAAGGACCGGCGTGACTGGCCCGATCCAAACCTCGAGAAGGAACAGCTGATCGCCCGGATCGAGGAGGTCGCCTCCCAGCAGATCGGCAACAATTTCGAGTTCAGCCAGCCAATTGAGCTTCGCTTCAACGAGCTGATCTCGGGGGTGAGGACCGATCTGGCCGTGATGGTCTATGGCGACGACTTCGCCACGATGCAGCGGGTCGCCGACCAAGTCGCGGACGCCCTGCGCCAGACCCCGGGTTCGGCCGACGTCCGTGTCGAACAGGCCTCAGGCCTGCCGACCCTGACGGTCAGCGTCGACCGGTTCGCCGCGGCCAACTACGGCCTGTCGGCCGCCGACGTGTCCGAGACGGTCTCGGCCGCCATCGGCGGCGCGGAAGCGGGCCGGATCTTCGAAGGCGACCGCCGCTTCGATGTGGTGGTCCGCCTTGCCGATGAGGCGCGCAACGATCCGGCCGCCTTGGCAGCCCTGCCCATCGTGTCCTCGACCGGGGTGACCGTGCCCCTGTCCTCGGTCGCCCGCATCCAGAGCGCCGAGGGGCCAAACCAGATCAGCCGCAACGACGGCAGCCGTCGTATGGTCGTTCAGGCCAATGTGCGCGGTCGCGATCTGGGCGGCTTCGTTTCTGACGCCCAGCAGCGGGTCGATCAGGTCCAGCTTCCGACCGGGGTGCGCCTCGACTGGGGCGGCCAGTTCGAAAACCTGAAACGCGCCGAGCAAAGGCTCGGTCTGGTCATTCCCATCGTCTTCATCCTGATCGGCGTTCTGCTGTTCATGGCTCTGGGATCGTTCGCGGAGGCCGGCCTGGTCTTCGCATGTGTGCCGCTTGCTCTTGTTGGCGGGGCCTTGGCGCTGCTGCTGAGAGGGATGCCCTTCTCGGTGTCAGCGGCTGTCGGCTTCATCGCTGTGTCTGGGGTTGCAACACTCAACGGTCTGGTGCTGATGCAGGCCATTCGGGAGCGGCTGACGGCGGGGGCAGTCCCGACCCTCGCTGCTATCGAGGGCGCCTTCAGCCGGCTTCGCGCCGTGCTCACGACCGCCATGGTCGCCATCGTCGGCTTCATCCCGATGGCGATCGCTCACGGCGCCGGAGCCGAGGTGCAGAAGCCGCTGGCCACCGTCGTCATCGGCGGCCTGCTGACGGCGACCGCCCTGACCCTTCTGGTCCTGCCCACCTTCGCGGCCAAGGCCGTGAAGCACCGGAAAGCGGAAGGGATCGAAGAATGAGCGGAGCCCACGAAACGAACCAGCTCCAGCGCCGCACTCTTCTGGTGGTGTTGGCCCTGAACGCTCTGCTGTTCGTGAGCTTGGGAGTCGGCGGCCTTGCCGCCGACTCCAGCGCCTTGCTCGCTAACGCGGTCGACAACGGGTCCGACGCCGCCGTTTACCTGATCAGTTTTATCGCCGTCGGGCGAGCCCTGATCTGGAAGACTCGCGCAGCCCAGGTCTCCGGAGTCATGCTGCTGATCTTCTCGGCTTTGGTCCTGCTCGACGCCCTGCGACGGACGCTCACCGGAACCGAGCCGGTTGGTCCCACGATGATGGTCCTCGCGGTCGTGGCCGCAGTTATCAACTTGGTGTGCTTGCTCCTGATCCGTCGGCAGCAGAGCAACGACGTCAACATGAAGGCGGCCGAGACCTTCAGCCTCAACGACTTCGCCTCCAATGGGGGCATCCTGATCGCCGGAGGACTGGTCATGTGGCTGGATCAGTCTTGGCCCGATCTCCTGGTCGGCGTCCTAGTCGCAGCCTTGGCCGCCAAGGGGGGCCTCGACATTCTTGGCGACGCGCGGGAGGTGCAGCGGGACGCCAACTCGCCGCCCCCGGGGTGAGCCATTCCTGTTCCTGACCGACACCGCCGTCGGCTTGTTGGTGATGCTGACTAGACCACTTCCGCCCGGATCACTGGCTGAACCAGCTCGTCGAAGGGTTTGAACAACCCCCGGGGCGGGCCGCCTGCGAAGGCTAAGGGCTCCGTCCAAACAGGCTGGTGCAAAAGGCAGACCTTGTTGCAAGCGACCCGGATCGTTGTTCAGCGCTTACACACTCTCTTACACAGTGGGGCGACCTGTGATAGAAAGACGAGCGGTATCAGATGGTTGGAACTGGCCTGTGTGACTTAAAATCCGTCGGGCGAAAGCCCTTGCCGGTTCGACCCCGGCCGCCCGCACCACGCCGCGTCAGGCGGCGTCATTGAACTGTCTGGCCGGGCCGCTAGAAGGGCCGCGAACCGACAGAGAGAGACTCCCGCCATGAAACGCCTGAGCGCCGTCCTTGCGGCCCTGACCGTCGCGGTCTCCGCATCCGCCGCCGCCGCCCAGGCCGAGGCGCCTGCGACCCGCGCCGAGCCGCCCGCCCTGGTGGTGATGATCGTGGTGGACCAGTTCAGCGCCAATCTGTTCAACCAGCACCGCGCCCGCTTCACCGGCGGCCTGCGCACCCTGATCGACCAGGGGCGCGTCTATCCCAACGGCTATCACGCCCATGCGGCCACCGAGACCTGCCCCGGCCACGCCACCATCCTGACCGGCGTGCATCCGGCCACGGCGGGCATTCCGGCCAACGACTGGTTCGACCGCGAGACGGGCGAGGAGAGCTACTGCCTGGCCTCCGCCGCCGCGACCCTGGCCCATGTGCCCGAGGGCGGCGAGCCCACCGACAACGGCCCCGTCAGCGCCGAGCGCCTCGGCGCCGCCACCCTCGGCGACTGGCTGAAAGCCGTCAGCCCGGACAGCCGCGTGTTCGCCGTCTCGGGCAAGGACCGGGGCGCCATCACCCTGGCCGGCCACCAGGGCGACGGCGCCTTCTGGCTGACCGAAGACTTCGGCTTCACCACCTATGTGCGCCCCGGCGAGACGGCCGAGGCGCGTCTGGCTCCCGTGGCCGCCTTCAACGCCGACCTGCGCCGGGGCCTGGCCGTCGGGGATCTGACCTGGGACTACACCTCCGACCAGTGCCGCGCGCTGGAGGCGGACTGGACCATCAGCGGCCGGCCGTTCCGCGCCGCCCTGCCGCCCGCCCGCTTCGCCGTGGACGTGTCGCCGATCCTGGACGAGATCACCCTGGACGGCGCGGCCATGCTGATCGACACCCAGCAGCTGGGCCGGCGCGGCGTCACCGACGTGCTGGGCGTCAGCCTGTCGGCCACGGACCGCATCGGCCACACCTACGGCAGCCAGGGCCCGGAGATGTGCGAGCAGATGCTGCGTCTGGACGCGGCCCTGGGCGATTTTCTCGAGCGGCTGGAGCAGCTGCCCGGCCGGGTGGTGGTGGCCCTGACCGCCGATCACGGCGGCGGCGACTTCCCCGAGCGCTGGGCCGCCCAGGGCTTCACCGAGGCCCGCTGGGGCGGCTACGACCTGATGACGGGCGCCAACGCCGCCCTGCGGGCGCAGTTCGGCCTGGCGCACGACCCGCTGGTCTTCAACGGCGGCTTCTATGTGGTGGACGACCAGGGGCGCGGCATGGCCGGCCCCATGCGGGAGGTGATCGCCGCGGCGGCTGCGGCCTGGCTGTCGGACCAGCCGACGGTGGCCGCCGCCTTCACCCTTGACGACATCCTGGCCGATCCCATGCCGCCGCGTGATCTCGGCCCGCAGGAGCTGAGCCTGCGCCAGCGGCATCGCCTGAACGCCGTGCCCGGCCGTTCGCCCGACGTGCTGGTGTCGCTGGACCCCGGCGTCATGCCCGGACAGGGGCGCCCGGGCGCCTATGTGTCGGGCCACGGCACGCCCTGGGACTATGACCGGCGCGTGCCCATCCTGTTCTGGACGCCGGGCGGGCAGGGGCAGGAGCGGGTTCTTCCGGTGGAGACCGTCGACATCGCCCCCACCCTGGCGGCCCTCATCGGCCTTCCGGCGGACGCGGCCGTGGAAGGCCGCTGCCTGGAGCTGGGCTGGAGCAGCGCGCCCGCCTGTCCCGCCGGCGACTGAGACGCGCGCATAACAAGATGTTTCGCGGGGGCGGCGTCGCCTTTCACATGGCGGGATTCGACGGCACAAGGGGCGGGCAAACCCTTTCACCCGTGGAATCCGCATGAACAGAGCCCGGCGCGCGCGCATCGTCGCCACCCTCGGTCCCGCCAGTCGGGCGCCCGGAACCGTCAAGGCCCTCGCCCAGGCGGGGGTGGACGTGTTCCGCCTGAACTTCAGCCACGGCTCGCACGAGGACCACGCCGCCGCCCTGAAAGCCGTGCGCGGCGCCGAGATGGCCCTGCAGCGGCCGCTGGGCGTGCTGGCCGACCTGCAGGGCCCCAAGCTGCGTCTGGGCCGCTTCCGGGACGTGGAGATCGACATCGCGCCCGGTCAGCGCCTGCGTCTGGATCTGGATGAGACGCCGGGCGACGGGACCCGCGTGTGCATGCCGCACCCGGAGATCTTCAGGGCCCTGCGCGACGATCACCTGCTGCTGCTGGACGACGGCCGGGTGCGGCTGAAGGTGGTCCGGCGCGACGACACCTGGGCCGAGGTGGAGGTGCTCAGCGGCACGAAGCTGTCGGACCGCAAGGGCGTGGCCGTGCCCCAGGCCGTCATCCCCGTGTCCGCCCTGACCCCCAAGGACCGCGAGGACCTGGCCTTCGCCCTGCGCATGGGCGTGGACTGGGTCGCCCTGTCCTTCGTGCAGAAGGCCGAGGACATGGCCGAGCTGAAGCGGCTGGTGAACGGCCAGGCCGCCTGCCTGGCCAAGATCGAGAAGCCCGCCGCCGTGGCCGACCTGGCCGCCATCCTGGACTATTCGGACGGGGTCATGGTGGCGCGCGGCGACCTGGGCGTCGAGCTGGACCCCGAGGACGTGCCGGTGGCCCAGAAGCAGATCCTGCGCATGGCCCGCCAGCGGGGCGTGCCCGCCATCGTCGCCACCCAGATGCTGGAGTCCATGACCGGCGCCCCCGCGCCCACCCGCGCCGAGGCGTCGGACGTGGCCAATGCGGTCTATGAGGGCGCCGACGCCCTGATGCTGTCGGCCGAGACCGCCTCGGGCGACTATCCGCTGGAATCCGTGGCCATGATGAACCGCATCATGGAGCGGGTGGAGCGCGACCCCCTCTGGCCGGGCCTGATGGACGCCGAGCACGCGGGCATGGACGAGCACGATGTGGACGCCCTGGTGGCCGCCGCCCGCAAGGCGGCCGAGGCGTCGTCCACCGCCTGCATGGTGGTGTTCACCACCCTGGGCGGCACCGCCCGGCGCATGGCGCGCGAGCGGCCGCTGCAGCCCATCCTCGCCCTGACCCCCAATCCCGACACCGCCCGGCGCCTGGCCCTGGTCTGGGGGCTGGAGCCGCGCCTGGGCCGCCAGCCGGAGTCGCTGGAGCAGGTCACCGACGACGCGGTGCAGGCGGCCATGGATTACGGCCTGGCCGAGCCCGGTCAGCGGGTCCTGATCCTGGCCGGCACCCCCTTCGGCGCCCCGGGCGCCGCCAACCTCCTGCGCCTGGCCCACGCCCCGGCGAAGGCGAGGCGGAAGCGGACGAAATAACCTTCTCCCGACGGGAGAAGGGGGACCCGCGCTCGAAGGCGCTTCAGCGGCTTCGTCATGGCGCGGGGGATGAGGGTCGGGCCGTTGCGGTGCACGCCGACCCTCACCCTCCACGCACGAGGCGGTCTGCTCCGCATCCCGCCGCGTGGAGCCGGCCCGCTCCCGGCGGGAGAGGGTTTTGTTTTGAGCGAACGGGGCCCACACTGCCGCCCTCTTTCGGGTGAGGCGGCATGATCAAATACATCGGCTCCAAGCGCGCCCTGCTGGCGGACATCGTCCGGACGGTGCGCGGTCTGCTGCCGAACGGCGGAGCCGTCTGCGACCTGTTCAGCGGCACCGCGCGCGTGGGGCACGCCCTGAAGGGCGCGGGCTTCACCGTCCACGCCAACGACCTGAACGCCTACGCCCACGCGCTGGCGACCTGCTACGTCCAGGCCGACCGTGAACGCTGGGCCGACAAGGCGGCCACGGTCATCGCCGAGCTGTCGGCGCTGCCGGGCGAGCCCGGCTGGTTCACCCGCGCCTGCTGCGAGGACGCCCGCTTCTTCCATCCCCGCAACGGCGCCCGCATCGACGCCATGCGCGAGCGCATCGAGACCATGGGGCTGGAACCCGAGCTCAAGGCCATCGCCCTGGTCTCGCTGATGGAGGCCGCCGACCGGGTGGATTCCACCGCCGGCCTGCAGATGGCCTATATGAAGCAGTGGGCGCCGCGGGCCCTCAAGGACATCGCGCTGCGCCTGCCGGCGCTGCAGCCCGCCGTGTCCGCTCCCTGCCGCGCCACCCGCGCCGACGCCCTGGAGATGGCGGGGCAGGTCCAGGCCGATCTGGTCTATCTGGACCCGCCGTACAACCAGCACTCCTACCTGGCCAACTACCACGTCTGGGAAAGTCTGGTCCTCTGGGACAAGCCCGAGACCTACGGCGTCGCCAACAAGCGCGTGGACGTGAAGACCCGCAAGAGCCCCTTCAACAGCCGCCCCGGCATCCGCGAGGCCATGCGCACCGTGATCGAGCGGCTGGACGCCCCCAACCTGATCGTCTCGTTCAACGACGAGGGCTATCTGTCCCGCGACGATCTGGTGGCCCTGCTGTCAGGCCGAGGCCATGTGCAGGTCATCGAGATCGCCCGCCCGCGCTATGTGGGCGCGCGCATCGGCATCCATAATCCGAAGGGCGAGAAGGTGGGCGCCGTCGGGCGGCTGCGGAACGTGGAATATCTGTTCGTCGCCACCGAACAGCCGGTGACCCTGGCGGCCGCCGCATGACCTGGGAACGTCATGGAGCTGTCATCGTTAGACACCCCATGGATCAGCCGCTCTCCACCCGTCCGGCCGCCGCCCGCGTAAGCCACGCGGACGCCTTCGACACCCTGGCCGCCTGGCGCCCGCCGGAGCCGCGCCAGCCCCGCTTCGGCGCCGCCAACGACCGGGCCGACGCGTCCGCCGCGCCCGATGAATCAACCGTTGACTGGACGTGGGGCGACCCGATCTCCCCCAATGCGATCGCCATCGGCGGCGCGCTGGTGTTCGCCCTTCTCGGCGCCCTGTCCGGCGCCGCCCTGCATCTCTGAGTCGTTCCCTCTCCCAATGGGAGAGGGCTGCGCGCACGGATGCGCGAGCATCCGTTCTTCGCGCGCAGGGTGAGGGTCGGGTGATTGCCTGCGGACAAGTCCGCCCCTCATCCCCCGCGCCAGAACCTCCGCTTTCGCTCCGGTGCGCGGGTTCCCCCTTCTCCCAACGGGAGAAGGATTAAACCTCTTCCAGCAAGGCCCGGATCGGCGCCCAGGTGCGGCGGTGTTCGGGGCAGGGGCCGTGGTCGCGCAGGGCCTGCTGGTGCGCCGGGGCGTTGTATCCCTTGTGGCTGGCGAAGCCGTACTGCGGATACCGCCCGTCCATCTCGATCATGATCCGGTCCCGCGCCGTCTTGGCCAGAATCGAGGCCGCCGCGATGGACAGGGACAGGCCGTCCCCGCCCACCACCGTCTTCACCGGGCAGGGCAGGGCGAAGGGGTGGTTGCCGTCCACCAGAGCCACCACGGGCCTCACCGACAGTTGCTCAATGGCCCGGCACATGGCCAGGCCGGTGGCCTTGAGGATGTTGACGTCCTCGATCTCCCGCGCCGAGGCGAAACCCACGCCCCAGGCCACCGCCCGCGCCTTGATCTCGATCTCAAGTCTTGCGCGAGCCTTTTCGGTCAGAACCTTGGAATCATTCAGGCCTTCCGGCAGATCGTCGGGGTTCAGGATCACCGCCGCCGCCGACACGGGTCCGGCCCAGGGCCCGCGCCCGGCCTCGTCCACGCCGCACACGGGCGCGGCGCACAGGGCTTCCAGCGTGAGATTGGGACCAAGGGACATCAGCGGGCCATAGCCTTTACGGCCCCGCGACGGAAGCACCCGGTCTGGTGATCGTTGACCATCCCCACCGCCTGCATGAAGGCGTAGGTGATGACCGGCCCGCAGAACTTGAAGCCGCGCGCCTTCAGCGCCTTGGCCATGGCGACCGACTGCGGCGTCTGGGTCGGCGCCTGGCGATAGTCGGTCCAGGCGGTCTGCACCGGCGCCCCGTCGACGAAGCTCCACAGCCAGGCCGAGAAATCCTCGCCCCCGTCCCGCATCTCCAGCCAGATGCGCGCCCCGCCGATGGCCGCGTCGATCTTGGCCCGCGAGCGGATGATGCCGGGATCCGCCAGCAGCCGCGCCCGGTCCTCCTCGCCGTAGCGGGCCACCTTTTCCGGGTCGAACCCGTCGAAGGCCGCGCGCATGGTTTCGCGCTTTCTGAGGATGGTGATCCACGCCAGTCCGGCCTGGAACCCGTCCAGCACCAGCTTCTCCCACAGGGCGCGCGGGTCGTACTCGGGCACGCCCCATTCCTCGTCGTGATAGGCCACGTACAGCGGATCGCTGCCGCACCACCCGCACCGCCCTGACGTGTCCGATTCGGTCATTCAGGCAGGGTGCGGCCGAGCCCCTCCCACGATCAAGTCACGCCGGAGCGATCCACGCCGGCGGCCGGGCCGTCACCGGCCGGCCGTCCACGGTCAGGGCGCCGTCCATGCGGTCCAGCCGCATCAGGGCCATGGCCACGCCCTCGCGGCCCGACAGCACCTCGCCCGCCCGCAGCTCCCCGTTCAGCACCTCGACGCCGAAGGGCGGCGGCGGGCCGTCGAAGACGATGGGCAGCATGCGGCTCTTGATGGTCCCGCGCCGCTTCATGCGCGAGGTGGTCTCCTGACCCACGAAACAGCCCTTGCGGAAGTCGACGCCGTTCAGCAGGTCGAGATTGGCCTCGATGGGATAGGTCTTGTCGTCCGGCGCATCGCGGGCCGGGTCGGGCACGCCCAGCGCCAGACGATGGGCCGCGTAATCGTCCTCGCTCGCCGTCGGAGCGGCCCCGCCGCCATAGGCCCGGCCGCCCAGCTCGAGCAGACGCGGATCGGGCGTGAAGCCCCCGGCCTCGCCGCCCCACGCCGCGAACACCGGCGCGTCGGACGCGGCGACCTCGACCTTCGCCCGCAGCTTGTAGAGGCCCAGCCGCTGGATCAGCGCCTCGCGCCGGTCGGCCGGCACGTCCAGCAGCACCCCGTCCTCCAGCCCCAGCAGGAACAGGTCCATCAGCATCCGACCCGGCGGCGACAGCAGGGCGCCGTAGCGCAGGACGCCGGGCGCCAGCGTCTCCACGTCCTGGGTCAGCAGGTTGTGCAGGAAGGGCCGGGCGTCCGGTCCGGCGACGCGGACCACGGCGCGGTCCGTCAGCTGCGCGATCTGAAGGGTCATGACGGTGGATATAGGCCGATTGTCGCGGCGGGGGAGGGCGAAACCGGTGCTCCCGCGCGTTATGATCCCCGCAATGAGCAAACCCTTCCCGATTCTGTACATCGCCGAGGCGGACGCGGAGGCCGCGATCCTGTCCTCGGGCGTGCTCGCGTACCTGGCCCGAAGCGTGCCGGGTGCGGCGATCACCGTGGTGGGCTCGCGCGCGTCCGCCCCCCTGTTCGCCGACCTGCCGGGTCTGGAGCGGCTGATCGTGCTGGAGCGCGAGGGCCGGCTGGACTGGATCGGCCTGTGGAACCAGCTGCGCGGGGTCTCGTGGGGCCTGATCGTGGACCAGCGCGGCAGCCAGATCTCCGGCCGCCTGCGCCGCCAGAGGCGCGCCGTGCGCGCTGCGCCGCAGCCCGGCGAGACGCCGGCCCACGCCGTGGTCGAGGCCGCGCGCCTGCTGCAGCTGGACGAGACGCCGCCGCCGCGCCTGTTCTTCGGGGCCGAGACCCGCGCCGCCGCCGAGGCCCTGACGGGCCCCGTGGATGGTCCTGTGCTGGCGGTGGGGCCGGGGGTGGACTGGATCGGCAAGCGCTGGCCGGCCGAACGCTTCGCCAAGGTGGCGGCCGCCCTGCTGGGCGACGGCGGCCCCCTGGCCGGCGGGCGGCTGCTGATCGTGGGCGACCAGGCCGACCGGGATGCGGCCCACACCATCCGCTTCGCCGTGCACCGCCACCGGGTGATCGAGGCGCAAGGCAAGTTGACGCCGCTGCAGACCGCCGCCGCCCTGTCGCGGTCCGATCTCTATCTGGGCGGGGACTCCCTGTGGACCCAGCTGGCCGTGGCCGCGGGCGTGCCCTCGGTGGCCGTGTTCGGCCCCTCGGACGAGACCCGGGTGGGGCCGTGGAACGGACGCGCCGTGCGCGGGCCCCGCGCGCTGGAGGATTTCCGCGCCATCGACCCCGGCCTGAACCAGCATATCCAGCACATGATGGACCTGCCCGTGGAACCCGTGCTTCAAGCAGCGCGCGACCTGCTGGCGCAGCGGCGGGCCGAAACGCCGGAAGCGGAGACAGCCGATGAACACCTATGACCTGATCGTTCGTGGCGGCGAGGTGGCCAACCACGCCGGACGCGGCCGCGCCGACGTGGGCGTGACGGACGGCAGGATCGCCGCCGTCGGCGACCTGTCCCGGGCCGATGCGGGCGAGATCGTGGACGCCGCGGGCCTGACGGTCCTGCCGGGCGTCATCGACACCCAGGTCCACTTCCGCGAACCGGGCCTGGAGTGGAAGGAAGATCTGGAGACCGGCTCGCGCGCCGCCGCCCTGGGCGGGGTCGTCGCCGTGTTCGAGATGCCGAACACCAATCCCAACACCACCGATCCGGCGACGCTGGAAGACAAGCTGCACCGCGCCCGCGACCGCATGTGGACCGACCACGCCTTCTACATCGGCGGCACCCACGAGAACGCCGACTATCTGGGCGAGCTGGAGCGCCTGCCCGGCTGCTGCGGGGTCAAGGTGTTCATGGGCGCCTCCACCGGCGACCTGCTGATCGCCGACGACGACGGGGTGCGCAAGGTGCTGAAGAACGTGGCCCGCCGCGCCACCTTCCATTCCGAGGACGAGTACCGGCTGGAGGAGCGCCGCAACCTGGCCCGCCCCGGCGACTGGACCAGCCATCCGGAGGTGCGCGACGCCGAAAGCGCCATCCTGTCCACCCGCCGCCTCGTGGGTCTGGCCCGCGAGGTGGGCCGCCGCATCCACGTGCTGCACGTCACCACGGCCCAGGAGATCGCGTACCTGGCGCAGCACAAGGACGTGGCCACCGTCGAGGTGACGCCCCAGCACCTGACGCTGGAGGCCCCCGAGGCCTATGAGCGCCTCAAGGGCCTGGCCCAGATGAACCCGCCCATCCGCTCGGCCGAGCACGTGGCGGGCCTGTGGCGCGGCATCGATCAGGGAATCGTCGACGTGCTGGGCTCGGACCACGCGCCCCATACGCTGGAGGAGAAGGCCCGGCCCTATCCCGCCTCGCCCTCGGGCATGCCGGGGGTCCAGACCCTGGTTCCGGTCATGCTGACCCATGTGGCCCATGGAAAGATGAGCCTCGAGCGCTTCATCGACCTGACCTCGGCCGGCGCCCAGCGCATCTTCAACATCGCCGGCAAGGGCCGTCTGGCCGTGGGCTACGACGCCGACCTGACCCTGGTGGACCTGAAGGCGAAGCGCACCATCACCCACGCCGACATGGCCACCCGCAGCGCCTGGACCCCCTTCGACGGCTTCGAGGCGACCGGCTGGCCCATGGCCACCATCGTGCGCGGCCGCGTCGTCATGAAGGACAATGAGCTGATCGGCTCGGCCCACGGCCGCCCGGTGCGCTTCCAGGAGACGCTGTCGGCTTAGGATCCCTCTCCCCTTGTGGGAGAGGGCTGCGCGCACGGATGCGTCAGCATCCGTTCTTTGCGCGCAGGGTGAGGGGTGAAGCGGTTCAGGACGTCCAGAACTCCGTAAAGCTGAACCATACCCCTCATCCGACCCGCTCCGCGGGCCACCTTCTCCCTCAAGGGGAGAAGGAAAGGGGCGGGGCCCCTCTGACCCTTTGCCGCAACGCCCGCCGCCCGCTATATCCCACCGCTTCCCCGAACCGCGTACGGACACCATGGCCCGCATCCTCGTCACCTCGGCTCTGCCCTACATCAACGGCGTCAAGCATCTGGGCAACCTGGCGGGCTCCATGCTGCCCGCCGACGTGTGGTCGCGGTTCAAGCGGGCCCAGGGCCACGAGGTGCTCTACGTCTGCGCCACCGACGAGCACGGCACCCCCGCCGAACTGGCCGCCGCCGCCGCCGGTCAGGACGTGAGGACCTATTGCGACGAGCAGCACGAGGTGCAGCGGGCCGCCGGCGAGGCCTTCGGTCTCAGCTACGACGTGTTCGGCCGTTCCTCCAACGCCCCCAACCACCGCCTGACCCAGCACTTTGCAAAGGTGCTGGAGGACAACGGCCTGATCGAGGAGCGGGTGGATCGCATGATCTACTCCATCGACGACGGCCGCTTCCTGCCTGACCGCTATGTGGAGGGGACCTGCCCCCACTGCGCCTATGAAAAGGCCCGCGGCGACCAGTGCGACAACTGCGGCCGCCTGCTGGATCCCACGGACCTGAAGGATCCCTATTCCGCCGTCTCCGGCAGCCGCAATCTGGAGGTGCGCGACACCCGCCACCTGTACCTGCTGCAGACGAAGGTGGCCGACAGGGTGCGCGCCTGGGTCGACGACCGCTCGCCCAGCTGGCAGCCCCTGGCCCGCTCCATCGCCTACAAGCATCTGGACGAGGGCCTGATCGACCGGGGCATCACCCGCGACCTGAAGTGGGGCGTGCCGGTGGTGGGGCCCGACGGCGGGCCGCGCCCGGGGCTGGAGGGCAAGGTCTTCTACGTCTGGTTCGACGCTCCCATCGAATACATCGCCGCCACCGAGGAGTGGGCCGAGGCGAACGGCGGCGACTGGCGCTCGTGGTGGCGCCTGGACGAGGGCGCCGAGGACGTCCGCTACGTCCAGTTCATGGGCAAGGACAATGTGGCCTTCCACACGGTCAGCTTCCCGGCCACCATCCTCGGCTCGGGCGAGCCGTGGAAGACCGTGGACCAGCTCAAGGCCTTCAACTGGCTCAACTGGTACGGCGGCAAATTCTCCACCTCCCAGGGCCGGGGCGTGTTCATGGACCAGGCGCTGGCGCTGCTGCCCGCCGACTACTGGCGCTGGCACCTGACCGCCTACGGCCCCGAGCATTCCGACACCGCCTTCACCTGGGAGCAGTTCCAGGGCGCGGTGAACAAGGACCTGGCCGACGTGCTGGGCAATTTCGTCAACCGCATCGTCAAATTCGCCGAGAGCCGCTTCGACGGCGTGGTCCCCCACGAGGGCGAGCCCGGCCCGGTGGAGGCCAAACTCGAAGCCGACGTGACGGCGGCGCTGGCCACCCTGACCGCCGAGTTCGAGGCCATGGAGTTCCGCAAGGCCGGTCAGGCCCTGCGCGCCCTGTGGGTGCTGGGCAACGAGTACCTTCAGGAAGCCGCGCCCTGGACCGCCCTCAAGACCGACCGCGATCGCGCCGCCGTGGGCGTGCGCACCGGCCTCAACCTGGTGGCCCTGTTCGCCCGCGTCTCGGCCCCGATCCTGCCGTTCACCGCCGAACGCATCGGCGCCACGGTGGGCCAGACCGACCTGACCTGGCCGGAGGCGGACGCGACGCTGCTGGACGTCCTGCCGCGCGGCGCGCCGGTCTCGGCGCCCGAGGTGCTGTTCAGGAAGATCGAGGACGCCCAGGTGGCCGAATGGGCCGAGCGTTTCGGGGGCGGCGAGGGCCAGGCCTAACCCGCGGGCTCGGCCTCGGGCTCGGGCTGCACGCGCCGCTCCGCCCCGCCCGGCAGGCCCTCGGCGGTGTGGCCGTCCGCCTCGCCCGCGTGGCGCAGGTGCTTGGCCTCTTCCTCCGGCCCGATGTCCAGCCACGAACCGATCAGGAATTCATTGTGCGCCTCGGTATGGCCCAGGCGCACGACGGTGGAGCGATAGCCGTCCCAGATCATGTGCAGCGCCACGTACAGCACGATCAGCAGGCCGATGTAGGCGATCCAGCGGTGCTTGTTCAGCAGGCGGGCGATGAAGGTGGCCGCCACCCCCATCAGGGCGATGGACAGGATCAGGCCGAACACCATGACCCACGGGTGGTCATGGCTGGCGCCGGCCACGGCCAGCACATTGTCCAGGCTCATGGCCACGTCGGCGATCATGATCTGCAGCAGGGCGGCGCCGAAGGTCTTGCGCTTGATGCCCATCTCCTCGGGCGTGGCCGCGCCGCCGCCGTGGTGGGCGGCCAGGGCCTTCTCCATCTCCTCGGCGGACTCCGCCTGGTCGTGGGTGCGCTGCTCCTGAAGCTCGCGCCACATCTTCCAGCACACCCACAGCAGCAGGAAGCCGCCGGCCAGCAACAGGCCCACGATGGCCAGCAGCTGGATGGTGATCAGGGCGAAGCCGATGCGCAGCACCACCGCGGCGGCCAGGCCGATCAGAATGGCCTTCTTGCGCTGTTCGGCCGGCAGGGCGGCGGCGGCCAGACCCACGGCCACGGCGTTGTCGCCGGCCAGCACCAGGTCGATCATCAGCACCTGGCCGAGGGCGACCATCTGGCTGGCGAATTCGGGGGAGGAGAAGAATTCGAACATCCGGCCTCTCTAGTCCCGCCGCCGGGCGTTCCGCAACGGCTCGTTTCAGTCCCGGCGCTTCTGCGCCCGCGTCGCCTCGTAGAGCGCGATGGCGGCGGCGTTGGACACGTTCAGGCTCTCGAACCCGCCGGGCATGGGGATCCTGGCCAGCACCTCGCAGTGCTCGGCCACCAGCCGGCGGATGCCGTCGCCCTCGGAGCCCATGACGATCACCGTGGGCCGTCCGTCCAGCGCCTGGTCCAGCGTCATCTCGGCCGAGCCGTCCATGCCCACGGCGCGCCAGCCCAGGTCGCCCAGCCGCTCCAGCGCCCGGCTCAGATTCGTGGCCCGCACGCAGGGCAGGCGCTCGGTGGCCCCCGCCGCCGCCTTGGCCAGGGCCCCGGCCAGCGCCGGCGAATGGCGGTCCTGCACCACGATGCCCTTCGCCCCGAACGCCAGGGCCGAGCGGAACACCGCGCCCACGTTCTGGGGATCGGTGATCTGGTCCAGCATGACGATCACGCCCTCGGCCGGTTCGGCGATCTCCTCCAGGGTCACCCCCTCCAGCGGCGCCGCCTTGAACACCAGCCCCTGGTGCACCGCGCCGGGCGGAACCATGCGGGCCAGCGCCGGGCCGTCCATGATCTCGATCTGATGGCCGTGGTTCAGGCCGCCGGCCGCCAGCTCCTCGGCCCGCTCCGGCGTGGCCAGCAGGCGGCCCGTGCCCTTGCGCGCCGGATTGGCCAGGGCGGCCAGCACCGGGTGCCGTCCCCAGATCAGATTGTCCGGCTCCACCTTCTGCCGCGGCGCCCGCGGGCCCGAATCTCTCGGCGGGCCTGAGTCGCTTTTCGGCGTCCAGCCCCGTTCGGGCCGGGGTTTGAAGCCTTGCATTTTCTTGGATTTCCGGTCGTTGCGTTCGCGGTTCGACGACACTATAAGACGCGCTCCGATTTGGGGGCCACCCGGCCCTCGGGTCCGGCGCCTCCCATATACGAGG
>JBALUZ010000021.1:0-24281 GCA_036963825.1 Brevundimonas sp. | reverse complement strand
CCGCCAGCCGCTCCACCGCCTCCACGAAGCTGAGCCGCTCGGTCTCCTGCAGGAAGCTGATGATGTCGCCGTGCTTGCCGGAGCTGAAGTCGTGGAAGAAGCCCTTCTCGTCGTTGACGAAGAAGGACGGCGACTTCTCCTTGGTGAACGGCGACAGGCCGGCGAACTCGCGTCCCTGACGCTTGAGCTTCACCGTGCGCCCGATGACGTCCGAGGGACGCAGGCGGCTTTTCAGCTCATCAATGAAACGGTCGTCGAAGCGCACGGGGCCTTATAGCCGAGTTCGGGCCGGACGGAGACCTTAGGGTTTGATTAACCATAAAGGCGGGAATCGGGCGCAAGGGCCTGACTTTCTTATCCTTTTTTCCCACCATCGTGGAACTGTCCACAGGCGCCTGTGGTTAACCCTGCAACCCGTCCCCAGAAAGCGGACGACCAGGACCCGGACGCCCGAAGGCGGAAGGGTTCATCCGGAAGCTGACCATGTTCATCGCCATCGCCCGTCCGGCGGTGGAGCCGCAGGGGCCGGACGCCGTCGCGGTCCCCTGTGCTCCAGCCGTCCCCAATGATCATCCCCGGGCGCTCCATGCCCGGCTGATGCAGAACGCCGCCCTGCGGCGACGTCGCGGCCTCGAGCGCAGACACGCCGGCCGGCCGGACGACGCCGCCTACTGGCTGGGGGCGGCCCCCCTGGCGCTGCGCAAGGCGGCGGAGCTGCGGCTGGGCCGCCGGCTGGCCGCCCTGCCCTAGCCTCGGCCGCCGGGCGCCGACGAGGCGCCTTGCCGCGATCCGCCCGGCGCGGCACTCTCCCTGCGGAGCAAGGAGGCGGGTTCATGGGGCGTCCGGGTCGCATCGTTGCGGGCTGCATCCTGCTGATGCTGATGGCCGCCTGCCAGACCTATCCCCGGGTGGAGATCACGGCGGCGCAGCTGAGCGCGGCCAGTCCCCCCGTGCGGTACGATTTCCATGTCGAGGCCGCCCAGCAGCGGTTCGTGCGCGACCTGCACGATGCGGCGCGGTCGGCGGACGACGGGACCGTGGACCTGCTGGCCCTGTCGGGCGGCGGCGCCAACGGCGCCTTCGGCGCGGGCGTGCTGAACGGCTGGAGCCAGCGCGGCGACCGTCCGCAATTCGAGATCGTCACAGGCGTCAGCACCGGCGCCCTGATCGCGCCCTTCGCCTTCATCGGCGAGGCGGGCGACGCCCGGCTGGCCGACGCCTTCACCGACGGGGAGTCCGAGGGCCTGCTGCGCTGGCGGGGCCTCGCGGCCCTGTTCACCCCCAGCGTGTTCCGGCCCGAGCCGCTGGCGGAGCTGGTGGTGAACAATGTGGACGCGGCCCTGGTCGACGCCGTGGCCGAGCAGCACCGGGCCGGACGGCGGCTGTATGTGGCCACCACCAGCCTGGACACCGAGACCCAGATCGTCTGGGACATGGGCGCCCTGGCGCAGAGCCCCGACAAGGCCTCGCGCATCCTCTTCATGGACATCCTGATCGCCTCGGCCAGCATCCCGGTGGCGTTTCCGCCCGTGGCCCTGTCCCTGAACCACGACGGCAACGAGGCGATCGAGCTGCATGTGGACGGCGGCACGGTGGCCAATGTGCTGGTGGCGCCCGAGCCCTTCCTGCTGCGCCCGCCGGATGCGGCGCAGAACCTGACCGGCGGGCTGCCCGGCCGCATCTGGGTGGTGATCAACGGCCACCCGGAGCCCACCTTCGAAACCGCCACCCTCCGGGGGCTGTCGGTGGCGGTGCGCAGCTTCGACATCATGCGCAAGGCCATCACACGCTCGGACGTGGCGCGGACGGCCCAGCTGGCGCGGACCCTGGGCATGGGTCTGGAGGTGATTTCAATGCCCGCCGACGCGCCGGACGCGCCCCTGGACTTCAGCCAGGAATCCATGATGCGCAGCTATGAGGCCGGCCGGCGGCTGGGTCTGGACGGCTCGGGCTGGGAAACCCTCGCCGAACCCGCGGCGGAAGAGCCCTAGCCCCGCGCCGCGTCCATGTGCGCGGCGAAGCGCTCGAACAGGTAGAGGCTGTCGGCCGGCCCGGGCGAGGCTTCCGGGTGGTGCTGCACGCCAAACACCGGGCGGTCCTTCAGGGCGATGCCGCAGTTGGTGCCGTCGAACAGGCTGACGTGGGTTTCGGTGACGGCCTCGGGCAGGGTGTCGCGGTCCACGGTGAAGCCGTGGTTCATGGAGACGATCTCCACCTTGCCGGTGGTGACGTCCTTGACCGGATGGTTGGCGCCGTGGTGGCCCTGGTCCATCTTCACCGTCTTCGCGCCCAGGGCCAGGGCCAGCATCTGGTGGCCCAGGCAGATGCCCATCACCGGCTTGCCGCTGTCGACCAGCTTGCGGATTTCCGGCACGGCGTATTCGCCCGTGGCCGCCGGATCGCCGGGGCCGTTGGACAGCATGACGCCGTCGGGATTGCGGGCCAGGATCTCCTCGGCCGTGGTCGCGGCGGGCACTACGGTGATCTTCGCGCCGGTGGCGGCCAGGGCGCGCAGGATGTTGCGCTTCACGCCGTAGTCCACGACCACCACCTCGTTGCGGCGGCCCTCGCCGGCGACGTAGCCTTCCGGCCAGTCCCAGGTCCCTTCGGTCCAGTCGAAGGCCTGCAGGCAGGAGGCGTCCTTCGCCAGGTCCAGCCCCTCGAGGCCCGACCACGCGCGGGCCTGGGCGATCAGGGCGTCCAGATCGAACTTGCCCTCCGGGTTGTGGGCGATGACGCCGTGGGGCGAGCCGCTGTCGCGGATGGCGGCGGTCAGGGCGCGGGTGTCCACGCCCGCCAGCCCCACCACGCCGCGCTTTTTCATCCAGGCGTCGAAGCCCGCGCCGCTGCGCCAGTTGGCCGGATCGGTGGGCAGGTCGCGGAACACTGCGCCCACAGCCGCGGTCCCGGCCCCGCCGTCGCCGATCTGCTCCACGTCCTCGCTGTTGGTCCCCACATTGCCCACGTGGGGAAAGGTGAAGACCAGCACCTGTTTCATGTAGCTGGGATCCGTCAGGATCTCCTGATAGCCGGTCATGGCGGTGTTGAAGACCACCTCGCCCAGGGCCGAGCCCGTCGCACCCACGCCGATGCCCTGGAGCACGGTTCCATCAGCCAGGGCGAGCACGCCGGTGGCGCCGGGCAGCAGGGTGGTCATGGCGGGCTCCTGGGCTTGGGGACGCGGCCTTCATGGGCCGAACCGACCCCGATGGCAAACGGCCGCGTTCCTATGGAGTCGCGCCGGCCAGGTCAAGCGTGGCCGGCGCTTCAGGCCGTGAGGCGGCCCATGTCGCAGAACACCGCATGGGTGGCGCCCGCCGCCGCCGCGGCCTCGCCCCGGGCGGGCGGCAGATTCACCAGCAGCACGTCGCGCGCCACCCCCCTCGCCTGGGCGATCAGCTCGGCGGCGGCGCGCCAGTCGACGGCGCTTTCGGTCTCCACCCCGGCGAAGTCCAGCGAGACGCAGCGCGGCTGAACAGGCGCCAGGCGGGCGATCATGCCCGGCTCGGGCGGGGCATGGACGATGACGCCGCGGCGCTGCGCACCCAGGTGATCGATGGCGGCGCGCACGTCCGCCGCGGTGGCCTTCAGGTCCACGCCCATGATCTCCACCAGCAACAGGCCGGCGTTCACGTCGGCCGCAAGCCCGGTGTAGAGCAGCGAGAACCGGCCGGAGGATGACGCCACCGTGCGCCAGAACGCGGGCGTGACCCCCGTGGCCCCGCCGGGCAGGTCCAGCAATCCCACCCCGTGGCGCAGGGTCTCCACGTCGATGCGTTTCAGGTCGGCGACCTCCAGCCGCACCGGGTGCAGCCCTCCCAGGGCCCTTTCGCCCCCGGCCCGCCGCACGGTGCGCGCCAGGCGGGCCCCGACGTGGTGCTTCTGGAAGAGATCGAAGACCGGCTTTGCGGTCAGGGTCACCGTGAGCTCTCGTCGAGCCTCGGTGACCAGAGGAAATGTCAAGGTTCTGGTCCCAGCGGGACTGAAGCTGCGCGCTTCGACCGGGCGGACCCCATCCGCTCTGACTGGCGTGTCGCCCAATCCCGCCGGAGCGAATGCTCCGTCGGGCAAGCCATCACAAGAACTCCCACCATCCCGCCTGATGCGGGCGTGAAGCCGGGAAGGGTGCCATGGAAAACAGAACGTAACGCTAAGAAACGCGGTGAACGCTCGCGGTTAGCAAACGCGGTTACTCGGGAATGCGCTCGCCCTTCCAGTCGAGGACGAAGCCGGAATCCTGCGGGTTCAGCCCCTCGATCACGCCCAGCAGGCAGGCTGCCGAATGCTCCGGAGAAAACAGCTTCTCCGCCGCCACGCCCTTCTGGAAGGGCTCGCTCAGCGCCGTGTCCACGGTGCCGGGGTGAAGCCCGACGCAGATCAGGCCCGGATGGGTGCGCGCCAGCTCAACCGACAGGGTCTTCAGGATCATGTTCAGGGCCGCCTTGGACGCGCGGTAGCTGTGCCACCCGCCCAGCCGGTTGTCGCCGATGCTGCCCACCCGCGCCGACAGGGCCGCGAACACCGCCCTGCCCTGCCGCGGCGCCAGCGGCAGGAAGGCCCGCGCCGCCAGGGCCGGGCCGATGGCGTTGATCTCGAAGTCGCGCCTCAGATGGTCCGCCTCCAGGGCGCGCCAGCTGCGCTCGGGCCGAAAGCCGTCATGCAGCACGCCGCTGGCCACGATGCACAGGTCCGCGGGCGCCCCCACGGCCGCCGCCGCGGCGTCAAGCGAAGCGGTGTCGGTGACGTCGCCCTTCAGGGCCGCGACGCCGTCCGGCGCCCGGCCCGAGCGCGACACGCCGAACACCACCTCATACCGGTCGTCGGCCGCCAGCCGCGCGGCCATGGCGGCGCCGATCCCGCCGGACGCCCCGATCACCACAGCCCGCATCACATGCTCTCCCCGCCGCTTTCCGCCGCTTCCATCCCCATGATAGGGAGCGATCATGCCCATCACCACCATCGGCCTCGATGCCGACGACACCCTCTGGCACAACGAGACCATCTTCCGGCTGACCCACGACCGGTTCGCCGACCTGTTGTCCGAGCACCACGACCGCGACCGGATCGAAGATCGTCTGGCGGCGACCGAACAGCGCAACCTTCGCCTCTATGGCTACGGGGTGAAGGGCTTCACCCTGTCCATGATCGAGACGGCCATGGAGCTGACCGACGGCGCGCCGCCGCCTCGCGTCATCAGCGAGATCCTGGCCGCCGGACGCGAGATGCTGTCCCATCCGGTGGAGACCCTGCCCGGCGTGGCCGAGACCCTGAACCGCCTGTCGGAGCAGTACCGGCTGGTGCTGATCACCAAGGGCGATCTGATGGACCAGGAGCGCAAGCTGGCGGCCTCGGGGCTGGGCGATCTTTTCTCGGGCGTGGAGATCGTGTCCGAAAAGACCGCCGAGACCTACGATCGCGCCTTCCGCCGCCACGGCACGGGGGCGCAGCAGGCCGCCATGGTGGGCAACTCCATGAAGTCGGACGTGCTGCCGGCGCTTGAGGCCGGCGCCTGGGCCGCCCACATCCCCTATGCGGTCACCTGGGCCCACGAACTGGCCGACGCGCCCGAGAACGAGCCGAGGTTCGCGGCGCTGGAAGCCATCAACGACGTGCCGCCGTGGGTGGAGCAGCACACAAGGCCATGATGGCGCTTGTGGCGTATGCGCGGGCTGTCTAGACGGGATCGCGTGATCGCGCCCGTCCGCCGGGCGCCGCTGTTCGTGCGCAGGAGCCGCCATGTCCGACGCCCCCAGCCATGACGAACGCGACGCCATGGTGCGCGCCGCCCTTGCCCGGCACGGCGACAGCGGGCGGACGCCGCGCCACACCCTGTTCTACTTTCACGGCGACGGCGCCCACGACGACCTCAACGAGGTGGCGCGCCGCGCCGGCTTCCTGACCCGCGGACAGGACGAGACCACCATCCTCGAAACCACCATCCCGGTGGACGAGGCGTCGTTCGCCTCCGTCTCCGCCATGATGCAGTCCTGGGCCGCAGCCTTCCAGCTGGAGTATGACGGCTGGGAATGCGCGGTCGTGACCAACTGAGCGACCGGGGCGGCCCGGCCGCCGGCGCCGGCTAGGCGTAGCCCAGCAGCGCCCGCAGGCCCGGCGCGTGGAACTCCACGAGCTTCTTCTGGATCTCGGAGATCTCGGCCGGCAGCTCCACCGTCCCGGCCAGCTTGAGGTTCTCGCGGGCGGTGCGGCTCTGCTTGCGGTCCGCGCCGACACGCACCCGCTCGCGCCAGTCGTCCGGCACGGTCTCGATGCCGCAGTCGGACAGCAGCCGGAAGAAGAACGACTCCGCCGCCTTGCTGTCCAGGTCTTCGACGGCGTTCAGGATGTCCTCGTAACGAACGAGCACCGCGCTGCCCATCCAGGCGACCACATTGTGCGTGTACATGTCCACGAGCATCGGCGTTTTGTCGTGAATGCCGAAGATCATCATGTTCAGCAGTTCGTCAGGGCCGATGACGCCGGTCTTCAGATGGGCGAGGTTCGCCTGCTGGAATTCCTCGGACAGGAAGAAGCGGGCCCGGGCCAGCACCCAGGTGTAGGGATCCCGCGCCAGAACGATGTGCCGCACGCCCCGAAGCGCATGCACGGACGAGTCGCTGAACAGCAGGTGGCCGCAGCTGAGCATGGGCCTCGAGACGTCGAAGGCCTGCCGGTGGATGGCCAGGTTCGGGATCTGCACGAACTCGTGGTGATAGTGCTGCTCCACCGGCACGAACATCCGCAGGATGTTCCGGATCAGATGGGTGCCGCCCTTGGGAATGCTGTTGAGAAACAGGGGCTCCTTCAACGGCTGCTGCGCGAAGCGCGCCACATCCTTGTCCAGGGTGTCCTTCATGCCGAGGATGACAGCCATTCAAGATCCTTCGCCGTACTCAAGAAAAAGGGGGCGGCGGATCGATGATCCACCGCCCCCGATTATGCCTGTCCGTGTCGCGACTTAGAAGCGCTTGCTGACGCGGATGAAGGCGCGGCGGCCGTAGTAGCCCTCGGTGTACTGGGAGGCCAGGACGGAGGTGCCGACGGTGCTGAACTCACCCAGGTTCAGGGTGGTCACCTGCGGCGGCAGTTCATCGAACACATTGGCGATGCCGCCCAGGATCGACCAGGTGTCCGCATCGTAGCGCAGGGACACGCTGTGGAATGCGGTGAAGTCTGCATCCAGGACCAGACCGTACTCGACACCGCTCAGGGTGATGGTGTCGTCGCCGTAGGAGCCGTAGTTCGACTGCGGCCCGATCATCTGGACGCCCCACAGCCCGGTCCAGGGACCGCGCTCGTACTGCAGGTTCAGGTTGCCCACGAACTGCGGATTGCCGATCTCGCCGAGGTTGTCGACCACGTTGTCGGCGAAGAGGGCCTGACGGGCCTCCAGCTGCCAGGTGGCCTGTGCGTCCACGGTGAAGCGATCGCCCCAGGGAAGATCATGACCATAGCGCATGGTCAGATCGATGCCGCGGTTGGTCTGTTCGGCGATATTGATGAACCGGCCCGAGATCGTGTCGATCCGGTTGGTGCCCGGGTTGCGGACGAACTGGTCGCAAAGCGGGTCCGTGGGGAAGGTGTCGGAGAGGTAGCAGGCGGTGACCGTGTTGGCCCCCAGGCTGGTGACCTCGTTCTCGATCTCGATCTCGAAGTAGTCCACCGCCATGTTGAAGTTGATGAAGCGGGGGGTCCACACCAGGCCGATGACATGGGCCTGGGAGGTTTCGGGCTCCAGATCGCCGATGCCGCCGCCCTCGAACAGGGTGGCCGAGCTGCCGGCGCCGTTGTGGGCGGGCGGAACGCCGCCGCCGGGACCGGCCGGGTCGGCGCAGTTGTCGGCCAGACGCTGGCTGATCAGACCATCGTCCAGGTTCTGCTGCCAGTTGATGCAGGGATCGACGGCGCGCTGGCTGGCGAAGCTGCTCTGGTCGGCCAGGTACAGTTCGAACAGGGCCGGGGCGCGGAAGGACGTGCCGGTCGTGGCCCGCAGACGGATGTCCGGCAGGAATTCCCAGTTCACGCCCACCTTGTAGGTGGAGGCGCCGCCGGACGTCTTGGTCTCGGTCAGGCGGCCGGACAGGCTGAGCTCGAGGGAGCGGGCGAACGGCATGTCCCGGAACACGGGAATGGCGAGCTCCGCGAAGAGTTCGGAGGTCCGCTCCACGCCGGCGGTGATGCCGGCGCTGGAGGAGCCCCACGCGTTGGCGTTGCGGGTGATTTCACCCGGGACATCCTCGATCTCGTCACGCCGCAGATGGAAGCCGACGGCCGCGCCCAGGGGCCCCGCCGGCAGGTCGAGGATGTCCCCGCCCATGAACCATTCGACGTAGGCCTGCTGGTAGATCGTGTTGCCGGTGTCCACGTCGAACAGGAAGGCGCGCTGCTCGTCGGTGAGGTTGCCGGCCAGGAACTGGGGGTCGGCCCAGTTGATGTCGATGCAGGTGCGCCCGCTGACCGGGAGAATCTCGCCGGCGCAAGGCGTCGTCCGGAAGCTCTGGCTGTCCACGGCGTCCTGCAGGATGACGTCGTTCACATAGGTGCCGTCCGAGCGGCTGTACTGGCCGAACAGGTCCCAGGTCCAGCCCGTCAGGAAGCCGCGGTCGCCGCCGACCGTGCCGCGAAGGCCGGCCACCACGCGGGTGTAGTCCACTTCCTGGCTGGCGCCGCTGTGGTTGGTGATGGGCGTGGGGCTGATCAGATAGTCGCCGCCCCAGTCTTCATAGCCGGGGCTCGGAGCGCTGTAGGACCACCCGCCCGCATAGGCGTAGTTCCAGAACTGCCGGTAGCCCGTCGTGGAGGACTTGCGGCGGTTCAACAGGACTTCGGCGTAGGCTTCCATGCCGCTGTCGAGCCGGTAGGCCCCATCGGCGAACAGGGTGTAGCGCTCGACGCCCGGGATCAACGTCTGGGCGTCATCGAACGGGTGATTCCCGTTCATCACCGCGGTGCTGGTGGGGTCCTCCGGGTAGCCGACCAGATAGAAGCCGGGAGGCGGCGTGGGGAAGTCTCCCGCAAGGCTGCCCGGGATCGTGGGAATGTACTGGCCGAGGTCGCCGTCATAGTCGAACTGGAAGCGGCCGGGCAGCGAACCGAAGCTGCTGTCGTAGGCCCACACATGGCCCCACAGCAGATCCAGGCACGCGGGCTGACCGGTGCGGGGATCGATCCGGTCGCCGCGGCTGCCGTCGGCGTTCAGGATGTACTGCGCCGCGCAGCGCGTGTAGTCGCGATCGCCTTCAAGCTGCTCGTACTGCCGGTAGTAGTCGCCGGAGATGCTGACGTAGCCGCGGTCGAAGGTGCGGCCCCAGGTGCCGGAGAAGTTGACCTGTTCGCCGCCGCCCTCGAAGGGCGCCGTGTAATAGGCCGCGACCTCGCCGCCGTCGATGTCCGTCCGGGTGATCAGGTTCACCACGCCGGCCACGGCGTCGGAGCCGTAGATGGACGAGGCGCCGTCCTTGAGGATGTCGACACGGGAAAGCGCTGACTGGGGCAGAACGTTCAGATCGAACGCCGAGACGCCGCCGCGGGTGCCCGCCGGGCCGGCGCGGCGGCCGTTGAGCAGCACGAGGGTGCGGTTGGCGCCCAGGCCCCGCAGCGAGACGGTCGCGGCGCCGGGGCCGCCATTCTCGACGAAGGCGCTGGAGATGGTGGGCGTCACCTGGGGCGAGCCGGCGGCGAGCGTGGACTGCTGAAGCAGTTGCGCCGTGTCGCTGAGGCCGCGGGCCTGGGCGGTCTCCGCCGTCAGCACCTGAACGGGCGAGCTGCTGGTGAACTCGTTGCGCGGGATCCGCGACCCCGTGATCACGATTTCCTGCACCTCGGTGGCGGTCGGCTCCTGCTCGGGAGCCTGAGGCTCCTGGGCCATGGCCGGCACGGCCGCGGCGATAGCGAGGATTCCTCCCACCAGGCTGGTGGTGTGCTTGAGTCGCAGGGTCGATGACATGACTAAAAATCTCCAGGCTGCGCGGCTTCGCATGGGAACCGGTGACGATGGTGCATCACGGATTCGTCACACTCTAGGGCTCACCTTTCCTGCGCCGCAACCTTCAAGGCCGAAATGCGGCGGGGAAACGGGAGATCGTGTCCGCAATGTGACAGTCGCTAGCCTCTTGTGCGCACTGAGGCGTCCCTCTAAATGCCTCGGCTTAGCCTCAAACCTATTCGAAACGGTCGCCGCTCGCCGCGCGGCCGTCCGCGCGCGCAATAAGAAGAAGCCGCCCATGCCCAGACGAACAGACATCCAGTCCATCCTGATCATCGGCGCGGGGCCCATCGTCATCGGCCAGGCGTGCGAGTTCGACTATTCGGGCGTGCAGGCGTGCAAGGCGCTCAAGGCCGAGGGGTACCGGGTGATCCTGGTCAACTCCAACCCGGCCACCATCATGACCGACCCGGAGGTGGCCGACGCCACCTATATCGAGCCGATCACCCCGGAGATGGTCGAGAAGATCATCGAGAAGGAGCGCCCCGACGCCCTGCTGCCCACCATGGGCGGGCAGACGGCGCTGAACACGGCCCTGGCGCTGGACGCCTCGGGCGCGCTGAAGCGGCTGGGGGTGGAGATGATCGGCGCGCGGGCCGACGTCATCGACCGGGCCGAGGACCGCCAGAAATTCCGCGACGCCATGGACAAGCTGGGCCTGGAGAGCCCGCGCTCCAAGGCCGTGCACCACATCGACGAGGCCGACGACGCCCTGGCGTTCGTGGGCCTGCCCGCCATCATCCGCCCCAGCTTCACCCTGGCCGGCACCGGCGGCGGCATCGCCTACAATGTGGAGGAATTCCGCGAGATCGTGGAGCGGGGCCTGGACCTGTCGCCCACCACCGAGGTGCTGATCGAGGAGTCGGTGCTGGGCTGGAAGGAGTACGAGATGGAGGTGGTCCGCGACAAGGCGGACAACTGCATCATCGTCTGCTCCATCGAGAACGTGGACCCCATGGGCGTCCACACCGGCGATTCGATCACCGTGGCCCCCGCCCTGACGCTGACCGACAAGGAATACCAGCGGATGCGGACGGGCTCGATCAATGTGCTGCGCGAGATCGGGGTGGAGACCGGCGGATCCAACGTGCAGTGGGCGATCAATCCGAAGGACGGCCGCATGGTCGTCATCGAGATGAATCCGCGCGTGTCCCGCTCGTCCGCCCTGGCGTCCAAGGCCACGGGCTTCCCCATCGCCAAGGTCGCCGCGCGCCTGGCGGTTGGATACACCCTGGACGAGCTGACCAACGACATCACCCGGGTGACCCCGGCCAGCTTCGAGCCCAGCATCGACTACGTGGTCACCAAGATCCCGCGCTTCGCCTTCGAGAAGTACCCGGGGGCCGAGCCGATGCTGTCCACCTCCATGAAGTCGGTGGGCGAGGTCATGGCCATCGGCCGGACCTTCAAGGAGTCCATGCAGAAAGCCCTGCGCGGCCTTGAGACCGGGCTGAACGGATTCGACGAGATCGAGATCGAGGGCGTGGCCGGCGCCGAGGACGAGGCGGCCATCAAGGGCGCCGTGGTGCGGGCCCTGGGCCTGCCGACGCCGGACCGCATCCGCGTCATCGCCCAGGCCTTCCGCCACGGGCTGAGCGTCGAGGAGGTGCAGGCCGCCTGTTCCTACGAGCCCTGGTTCCTGCGCCAGATCGCCGAGATCGTGCGCGAGGAAGGCCACGTGCGGGTCAAGGGCCTGCCGACCGACGCCGCCGAGTTCCGCCGCCTGAAGGGCATGGGCTTCTCGGACGCCCGCCTGGCCCACCTGACCGGCAAGAGCGAGAAAGAGGTCCGCGCCGCCCGTCGCGGCCTGTCCGTCCGCCCGGTGTTCAAGCGCATCGACACCTGCGCCGCCGAGTTCGCCAGCGCCACGGCCTATATGTACTCGACCTACGAGACCGGCGCCCTGGGCCAGGTCCCGGCCTGCGAAGCCGCGCCGTCGGACCGGAAAAAGGCGATCATCCTGGGCGGCGGCCCGAACCGCATCGGTCAGGGCATCGAGTTCGACTACTGCTGCTGTCACGCGGCCTTCGCCTTCGCCGACATCGGGGTGGAGTCGATCATGGTCAACTGCAACCCGGAGACCGTCTCCACCGACTACGACACCTCCGACCGCCTGTATTTCGAGCCCCTGACGGCCGAGGACGTGCTGGAGCTCATCGATGTGGAGCGCTCGACGGGCGAGCTGATCGGCGTGGTGGTGCAGTTCGGCGGGCAGACGCCGCTGAAGCTGGCCCATGCGCTGGAAGAGGACGGCGTGCCGATCCTCGGCACCTCGGTGGACTCCATCGACCTGGCCGAGGACCGCGAGCGCTTCCAGAAGATGCTGCAGGACATCGGCCTGCAACAGCCGCCCAACGGCCTGGCCCGTTCCGCCGAGGAGGCCGCGCAGAAGGCCGAGGACGTGGGCTATCCGGTGGTGCTGCGCCCCTCCTATGTGCTGGGCGGCCGCGGGATGATGATCGTGCACGACCGCGAGCAGCTGGACCGCTACGTGGGCGAGGCCATGAAGGTGTCGGGCGAGGATCCGGTCCTCATCGACCACTATCTGAACCGCGCCACCGAGGTGGACGTGGACGCCATCTGCGACGCCGACGACGTGTTCGTGGCGGGCGTGCTGGAGCACATCGAGGAAGCCGGCGTCCATTCGGGCGACAGCGCCTGCTCCATGCCGCCCTACTCCCTGTCCGAAGCCGTTGTGGCCGAGTTGATGCGGCAGACAGAAGCGATGGCGAAGGCCCTGAAGGTGCGCGGCCTGATGAACGTGCAGTTCGCCATCGAGGAGCCGCACAGCGACAACCCGCGCATCTTCGTGCTGGAGGTCAATCCGCGCGCCAGCCGCACCGTGCCCTTCGTGGCCAAGACCATCGGCGAGCCTGTGGCCGCCATCGCCGCCAAGGTCATGGCGGGCGAGACGCTGGCCTCCTTCGGGCTGACGCACAAACCCTACGACCATATCGCGGTGAAGGAGGCGGTGTTCCCCTTCGCCCGGTTCGCGGGGGTCGACACGGTGCTGGGCCCGGAGATGCGCTCCACCGGCGAGGTCATGGGTCTGGACTGGAAGCGCGAGGACGAGGCGGACATGCAGGGCGCCTTCGCCCGCGCCTTCGCCAAGTCGCAGCTGGGCGGGGGCACCATCCTGCCGACGGCGGGCTGCGCCTTCGTCTCGGTGCGCAATGACGACAAGCCGTTCATCCTGGGCGCGGTGAAGAAGCTGATCGAGCAGGGCTTCTCCATCCTGGCCACCGGCGGCACCCACGCCTACCTCACGGAGCAGGGGCTGGAGGTCGGGCTGGTCAAGAAGGTGCTGGAGGGGCGCCCCCACATCGTGGACGCCATGAAGAACGGCGAGGTGCAGCTGGTGTTCAACACCACCGAGGGCAAGCAGTCCCTGTCGGACAGCTTCTCGATCCGCCGTACGGCGCTGATGATGAAGATCCCCTACTACACCACGACGCCCGCCTCGCTCGCCGCCGCCCAGGCCATCGCCGCCATCAAGGCCGGCGAACTGGATGTGCGGCCGTTGCAGGGTTACTGACCACACCCTTGCGGCCAGACGCTCGCCGGTTACAGTCCCCTGTGAACACAGGGGCTGAACCATGAAACGACTGCTGATGCTGGCGACCTGCGCGGCCGCGCTCGCCTCGCCCGCCTTCGCCCAGGACGCGGCGCTGGAACGGGCGGTGGCGCAGGACTACGAGGCCAATCTGGCGGCCCTGTGGGACCATTTCCACCGCAATCCCGAGCTGTCAGGGCTGGAGGTCCGGACCGCGGCGCGCATGGCGCAGGAGCTGGAGGCGCTGGGCTATGAGGTGACCACCGGGGTCGGCGGACACGGCGTCGTGGCGATCCTGCGCAACGGCGACGGTCCGACCGTCATGCTGCGCGCGGACATGGACGGTCTGCCCATCGCCGAGGACTCCGGCCTGGCCAACGCCTCCACGACGCGGCAGGTGGACCACGACGGAACCGAGAAGCCGGTCATGCACGCCTGCGGCCACGACGTGCACATCACCGCCCTGGTGGGCGCGGCCCGCCAGATGCAGGCGCGGCGCGGCAACTGGTCCGGCACCCTGATCCTGATCGCCCAGCCGGCCGAGGAGATCATCTCCGGCGCCCGCAGCATGATGCAGGACGGCCTCTACGAGCGTTTCCCCAGGCCGGACTACGCCGTGGCCTTCCACGTGGCCTCCGGGCTGGAGGCCGGACGCATCATGGTGCCCGAGGCCATCGCCTATTCCAGCTCGGACAGCGTGGACATCACCGTGCGGGGCGTGGGCGCGCACGGCGCCTCGCCGCACATGGGCGTGGACCCGATCCTGGTGGCCAGCCAGATCGTGGTGTCGCTGCAGTCCATCGTCAGCCGCGAGATCGCGCCCCTGAGCCCCGGCGTCATCACCGTCGGGTCCTTCCACGGCGGCATCAAGCACAACATCATCCCGGACCGCGTGGACCTGCAGCTGACGGTGCGCTCGGATGATTTCGAGGTGCGCGAGCAGCTCCTGGACGGGATTGATCGCGTTGCGCGCGGGACGGCCGAGGCGCTGGGGGTGCCCGAGGACCTGCTGCCGGTGGTGACCCGCTCTCAGACCCAGACCACCCCGCCCACCATCAATGACACGCCGACCGCTGCCGTCGTGCGCTCGGCCATCGCCGCGGGCATGGGCCAGGATGTCCTGATCGAGCGCCCGCGCGAGGGCATGGGGGCCGAGGACTTCTCCTACTTCATCGCCCCCGACACCGGGGTGCGCGGCGTCTATTTCGCGGTGGGCGGCACAGCGGAGGACGAGCTGGAGACGGCGTCGTCCCACCATTCGCCCTTCTTCCGCATCGAGCCCGAGCCGTCCGTCACCGCGGGCGTGACGGCCATGGTGCTCGCGGCCGAGGCGTTGTTCGCCGCGGACTAGGCCTCAGGCGCCGGTTCCCGGCGGCGTGGTCGCCTGGCCCTGGACGCCGATGGCGTTGTCGATGCGTTCGACCGCGTCGTTCTCGTCCGCGAGCCGCTCATCCTCGTCCACGGGCTGCACGCCGCCCGGATCCCGCTGGGCCTGCAGTTCGCGTTCGCCCACGCCGAGGCCTTGCTGGCGGGCGCGGTCGGCCCGGACCTCGTCGGTCTCGAAATGGGGCTCCTCGGGGGTGGCCTGGCGGTCGGTCATGATGCTCTCCATCGGGCGGACGATCCGCCCTTCGCCACGGCAACTGCAGGTCCCGACGAATGTTCCGGGGGCCCTGTCCGCAACCTTTCCCCGGCCGAACGCGTAGTTCAGCCAAGCTTCTCTCGTTCACGCCGGAGCGCGCCATGTCCTCCATCATCCGCCCCACCTCCGCCCAGCAGACCCGTCGCTTCGTGGTGCTGGCCGCCGCCCTGTTCGCGCCGATCGTCGGCTACGGCCAGATGCTGCTGGGCTGGGGCCAGAGCCCGGCCGAGTTCTCGGCGGACGGCGACCAGACCCTGCGCGTGGCCGGCTACGCCTTCTCCATCTGGGGGCTGATCTACACGTGGCTGGTGGCCTACGGCGTCTGGCAGGTGCTGCCCCGCACCGGCGAGAGCGATCTGCTCAGCCGCATGGGCTGGCCCTCGGCGGCGGCCATGGTCGGCATCGGCCTGTGGGTGATCGCTTCGGCCGCCGACCTGGACGCGGCCACCATCGTGCTGATCGCCGGTTCGGGCCTGGTGCTGATCGTGCCGATGCTGATGAGCACCCATCTGATCCGGGCCGCGCCGACGCGGGACTCGGACCGCTGGATGATCGCCTGGCCGCTGGGGCTGCTGGCGGGCTGGCTGACCATCGCCACGGCTGCGAATGTTCTCACCGTCGCCACCGCGGCCGACGCCCTGCCGCCGGGCCTGCCGCCCACCGGCTGGGCCCTGCTGGCCGTGGCGCTGGTGGTGGCCGCCGCCCTGCTGGTCACATGGCGCCTGCGCCTGATGGCCTATCCCCTGCCCATCGCCTGGGGCCTGCTGGCCGTGTTCGTGGCCGAGCAGGAACGGAACCCGCTGCTGGGCTTTTCCGCCCTGGCCGCATCGCTGCTGGTTCTGGTGGTCGCCCTGATCCTGGTGTTCCGTCTGAAGCGCGACATCGCGCGCTGAGGCACGCGAGAGGCTGACACGACTCCCCGGGGACGCTAGAAGCGCGCCCATGAGCGCGCACACCCCCACCATGGCCGAACTGGCCGCCGAGTACGGCCTGGCCGAAAACGAATATCAGGTCGTCCTGGACCGCCTCGGGCGAGAGCCCAACCAGGTGGAGCTGGGCGTCTTCTCGGTCATGTGGTCCGAGCACTGCTCGTACAAGTCGTCGAGGATCCATCTGGGCAAGTTCCCCACCAAGGGACCGCGGGTGATCTGCGGCCCGGGCGAGAACGCCGGGGTCATCGACATCGACGACGGCGACGCCTGCATCTTCAAGATGGAGAGCCACAACCACCCGTCCTACATCGAGCCCTACCAGGGCGCGGCCACGGGCGTGGGCGGCATCATGCGCGACGTCTTCACCATGGGCGCGCGGCCCGTGGCCCTGCTGAACGCCCTGCGCTTCGGCGATCCGGAGCATGAGAAGACCCGCCGCCTGGTCACCGGCGTGGTGGCCGGCATCGGCGGCTACGGCAATTGCGTGGGCGTGCCCACGGTGGCGGGCGAGACCAATTTCCACCGGGGCTACAACGGCAACATCCTGGTCAACGCCATGTGCGTGGGCGTGGCCAAGGCGGATTCCATCTTCTATTCGGCGGCCCCGGCGCCGGGCCATTCGGTGGTCTATTTCGGCTCCAAGACCGGACGCGACGGCATCCACGGCGCCACCATGTCCTCGGCCGAGTTCGACGATGAGTCCGACGCCAAGCGCCCCACGGTGCAGGTGGGCGACCCCTTCGCCGAGAAGCTGCTGATCGAGGCGACGCTGGAGCTGATGGCTTCGGGCGCCGTGGCCGCCATCCAGGACATGGGCGCGGCGGGCCTGACCTCCTCCTCCGTGGAAATGGCGGGCAAGGGCGGCGTCGGCATCGAGCTGGACCTGGACCACGTGCCCCAGCGCGAGGAGGGCATGACCGCCTATGAGATGATGCTGTCCGAGAGCCAGGAGCGCATGCTGGCGGTGCTCAAGCCGGGCCGCGAGGACGACGGGCGCCGCATCTTCGAGAAATGGGGGCTGGACGCCGCCGTCATCGGCAAGACCACCGACACCGGCCATCTGGTGCTGAAGCACAGGGGCGAGGTGGTCTGCGACGTGCCGCTGGCGCCCCTGTTCGACGACGCGCCCCTGTACGACCGCCCGTGGACCCAGCCGGCGCTGCAGCCGCGCCTCGACCCGAAGGACGTGCCCGCGCCGGCCGACTGGACCGAGGCGGTGTTCAAGGTCATCACCTGCCCCGACATGGCGTCCAAGCGCTGGATCTGGGAGCAGTACGACCGCCACGTCATGGCCGACACCCTGCAGGACTCGGCCACCGGCGCCGACGCCGGCGTGGTGCGGGTGCACGGCACGGACAAGGGTCTGGCGGTCACCTCGGACTGCACGCCGCGCTATGTGCAGAACGACCCCTATGAGGGCGGCAAGCAGGCGGTGGCCGAGGCCTGGCGCAACCTGACCGCCGTGGGCAGCCGTCCCATCGCCATCACTGACAACCTCAACTTCGGCAATCCGCAGCGGCCGGAGATCATGGGCCAGATCGTGCGGGCCATCGACGGCATGGCCGAGGCCTGCGCCGCCTTGGACTTCCCGGTCGTGAGCGGCAACGTGTCGCTCTACAACGAGACCAACGGCGTCGCCATTCCGCCCACCCCCACCGTCGGCGCCGTCGGCCTGCTGCCCAACTATGACGTGACCACCGGTTTTGCGGGCATGGTCGAGGGCGATACGCTGGTCCTGATCGGCGACACCCACGGGGAACTGGGCGCGTCCATCTATCTGCGCGAGGTGCTGGGCCGCGAGGACGGCGCCCCGCCGCCGGTGGACCTGAAACTCGAACGCAAGACCGGCGACTTCGTGCGCGGCCTGATCGAGGCGGGCAAGCTGACCGTGGTGCACGACCTGTCCGACGGCGGCCTGATCGGCGCGGCGGCCGACCTGGCCCTGGCCTCGGACACCGGCGTCGTGCTGGACGCCACCAGCGAACAGCACGCCCACATCCTGCTCTTCGGCGAGGATCAGGCCCGTTATCTGGTGGCGGTCCAGGACGCCGAGGCCCTGATCGCCGCCGCCCGCGACGCCGGCCTGCACGCCTCGGTGGTCGGCCGCGCCGGAGGAACCGACTTCGCCTCGAAGGGCTTGTTCAGCATCCCCCTGGCCGAGCTTCGTCGTCGTCACGAAGGCTGGCTGCCCGACTGGATTCAAGGCTGATCCCATGAGCACCACGGCGGACGCGGTTTACAGACCCCGGCTTCCGCCGCGGCGCTCCGGCGGGCCCTTGTCCATGCCCGCCTTCCTGTGGCTGAGCTGGCGCGATCCCCTGCGCATCTGGTCGGACCGGCACTTTGAGCTGCCCCAGATCCACGGTCGCGGCGTGTTCGGCGAGATGCTGGTGGTCAGCCATCCCGAGGGCGTCCGCCATGTGCTGACCGACAACGCCGCCAACTATGTGAAGGGCGATCTGCAGCGGCGCGTTCTGGGGCCCCTGCTGGCGGAAGGCCTGCTGCTGACCGAGGGCGAGGACTGGCGCCGCGCCCGGCGAATCATGGCGCCCCTGTTCACCCCGGCGCGCATCGGCGGCCTGACCCGGCGCATGGCCGAGGTCTGCGCGGCGCGCGTCGACGGGTGGCGTCTGGCGCCGCAGGGACGGATCATGGACATGGACAGCGAACTGTCCGGCCTGACCTTCGACATCCTGTCCGCCACCATGTTCTCCGACGATCTGGGCGGCCAGGCCGCCGGCTTCGAGCGCGCCCTGAACAGCTACCTGTCCGCCGGCGCCCGCATCGACCCGCTGGACGTGATCGGCGCGCCCGACTGGGCCCCGCGGCTGGGCCGCATCGCCAGCCACCGGTCGGCCCAGTTCTTCGAACGGCGCGTGACGGCCCTTGTGGCCGCCCGCCGCGCCCGCATGGACGCCGGCCACGAGGCCCCGCCCGACCTGCTCACCGCCCTCCTGACGGCCCGCGACGAGGGCGGCGGCCGGGGGCTCAGCGACACCGAGGTGGCGGCCAACATCCTCACCTTCATTCTCGCCGGGCACGAGACCACCGCCCGCGCCCTGGGCTGGACCCTGCACCTGCTGTCGCGCCAGCCCGAGGTGATGGCGAAGGTCCAGGCCGAGGCGGACGGCTTCGACGTCGACCGGCCGGACTGGGCGGACCGCCTGCCGTGGATCCGCGCCGCCTTCGAGGAAAGCATGCGCCTGTTCCCGCCCGCTCCCACCATGGCCCGCAAGGCGCTGGAGCCGGACGTGATCGGCGGCCAGGCCATCAGCGCCGGGACCACCGTGGTCATCTCGCCCTGGGTGCTGCAGCGTCACCGCCTGCTGTGGGACGATCCCGACGCCTTCCGGCCGGAGCGGTTCCTGCCGGAGAACCGCAAGGCCGTTGACCGCTACGCCTACATCCCCTTCAGCGCCGGACCGCGGGTCTGCATCGGCGCCAGCTTCGCGGTGCAGGAGGCCATGATCGCCCTCGCGGTCATCCTGCGCGAGGCGCAGGTGGAGCCTGTCTCCCGCGCCGAGCCCCGCCCCGTCCATCAGGTGACGCTGCGCGCCCGCCGCCCGATCGAACTCAGACTGCGGCGGCGCCGGCCCGCCGCGTAAGCCGCCCCTTAAGGATTATCGGGCATCCTTAACGGCGTTATCCGGAGGCCGATTTCCCATGCCCATGTCCGTCGAGACGCTGGAACAGCACCTGCGCGACGCCTTTCCCGACGCCGAGATCGAGATTCACGATCTGGCCGGCGACGGCGACCACTATCGCGCCCGCATCGTCTCCAGCGCCTTTTCCGGCCTGCCCCGCGTGAAGCAGCATCAGGCGGTGTACGCGGCGCTGAAGGGCAAGATGGGCGGCGAACTGCACGCCCTGGCGCTGGAGACCAGCGCCCCGCAGGGAGCCTGAGCATGCGCTATCGTCCGCTTGGCCGTTCCGGTTCGGCCGTCTCTGTCCTGACCCTGAAGATCGGCTCCGAGGCGCTGGCCGGCGGCCCTTCCCGCGCCCAGTCGCTGGTGTTCGCGGCGCTGGAGGCGGGAATCAACACCTTCCATCTGACCAGCGCCGACCCCGTTCTGGCCGAGGCGGTGGGCCGCGCCCTGTCGGAAGTGGACCGCAAGCTGATCCAGGTGTCCGTCAGCCTGGGGCGCGCCGCCCCCCGTCGCGGCGGACGGGACTTTTCGCCCGAAGCCCTGACCGGCGCCATCGACCGCACCCTGCACGCCTCGGGCCTCGGCTGGATCGATCTGGCGATGCTGGACGAGCCGGGCGAGGACGAGATGCCCCAGACCGCCCTGAACGCCCTGAAGGCCCAGCGCACGTCGGGCCGCGTCCGCATGCTGGGCGTGGCCGGCGACGGCGCCGTCATGGACGCCTATGTCTCCACCGGCGCCTTCGACGTGCTGGCGACCAGCTATCACGTGAACTCGCCCTGGCAGACCCGCCACCGGATGCGGGCGGCGCTGGAGCGGGACATGGCGGTGATGGCCTACGGCTTCTTCCCCGAGGACCTGGACACGGCGAAGAAGGCCGAGACCCTTCATGCGCCGAAGAAGGGCCTGTTCGGCCTGGGCGGCGGACGGCCGAAGCACGATCCGCTGGCCGGGGCGGGCACCTTCGCCTTCCTGCACCAGACCAACGGCTGGACCGCCGAGCACATCTGCCTGGCCTTCGCCCTGACCGACCCGTCCATCGCGACGGTTCTGGTCGACGCCCCGGACGCCCCGCGCATCGAGGCCATGGCCACGGTGCCGGAGCGCGACCTGCCTCCCGGCCTCGCCGCCCAGATCGAGATGGCCCGGGTGCGGATGGCCGCCGCCTGACGGCTCCCGCCCCGGCCGTCCCCGCAGCGCGGGCGGCAGGGCAAAGGGTCCCCTCGCCTTGACCCGGCCCTGATCGATCCCTAGCTGACGGGTTCCTCCCGAACAGGCGAACTCCCGTGACCGACACCAACGAGAACCCCGTCCACGCCTTCATCGCCGCCACGGTGGCCGAGCACCCGGTGGTGCTGTTCATGAAGGGCACGCCCGACGCCCCGCGCTGCGGCTTCTCGGCTGTGACCGTGCAGATCCTGGATCATGTGGGCGCGCCGTTCGTCGGCGTGGACGTGCTGCAGGACGAGGCGCTGCGCGACGGCATCAAGACCTTCACCGACTGGCCCACCATCCCCCAGCTGTACGTGAAGGGCGAATTCGTCGGCGGCTCGGACATCGTGCGCGAGATGTTCCAGTCCGGCGAGCTCCAGCAGGCCCTGATCGAAAAGGGCGTGGTCCTGGGCGAGGCCTGATCGTGGCCCGGCAGGCGCTGACCCCGCGCGACGACCGTCAGATCTTCACCCTGCCGCTGACCATCCGGGACGACCACATCGACGACAACGGCCACGTCAACAATGTGGTCTATGTGGGCTGGCTGCAGGAAGCGGGCACGGCCCACTGGAACAGCCTGTTCAGCGCAGAGGACCGGGCCCGATGGTCCTGGGTCGCCCTGCGGCACGAGGTGGACTATTTCCGTCCCCTGCCGCCCGGCGCCACGGCCGTGGCCCGGACCTGGGTCGGCGATCCCCACGGGCCGCGCTTCAACCGCTATGTGCGCATCGAGGACGGCGAGGGCCGCCTGTGCGCCCAGGGCCTGTCGGAATGGTGTCTGGTGGACGCCGCGACCCTGCGGCCGCATCGCATCCCGGCCGAAATGGTCAGGCCGTTCGAGGCCTGACCCTCCGTTACGTTCAGGGCACGACCAGCGGGTTGGCCAGCACCAGGGCCGCGCCGCGCTCGAGACCAAGCTCCGCGTAGGTCCACGACAGCTCGACACCCTCGGCGGTGAGGGCGCGGCAGGGATCCGGCTCCTCGCGCACCAGCGCCATTTCTCCGGCCATGTCGCCGCCGTCGACGATCTCAACCCGGAAGTCGGACTTCTCGGTGCAGCCGTTGGAGGTCACGCGCACCACGGCCTGGTCGCGCTCGAAGCGGACGCCGTGGACGCTTTCCAGCGCGCGCGGCTCAAGCTCCACCGACGACGCCGGACCCGTGCGCACCGTCGTCGTCTCGCCGCTGTCGCTGGCGTAGATGACGCAGCCGCCCAGCATCAGGGGGGCGGCCAGGATCAGGGCGAGACCGCGCATCAGCGGCTCGAGTCTTCGCTGGTGGTGATGACGCGCGTGGTGGGTTCGTCGGTGGCGATGATGATGCAGCCCGAGAGCAGCGGCGCGGCGATGGCCGCGATGAGGAGGATGCGAAGCATTGGTGACCCCGTTGAAGACTTGATGACGGATACTGCCAAGCCGCGCGTGCAAAGACACGTGAACAATCGGAAAGGGTGTCAGCCTTTCTCCTCGTCGCCTTCCACGAAGTCCTGCACGAACTCGGGCGTGTCGCCGTCCTCGATCGGGTCCTCGTCCTCGCCCTCGCCGCGCGAGGGGTCCGGCACCTCGAAGCCCGCCGGCAGGGACAGGTCCAGCAGGCCCGCCGCCTTCATCTCCTGCACGCCCGGCAGATCGTACAGGCTGGCCAGGCCGAAATGCTCCATGAAGCGGTCGGCGGTGGCGTAGGTGACCGGCCGCCCCGGCGTGCGCCGCCGGCCCTTGAGCCGCACGAAGCCCATCTCCAGCAGCAGGTCCAGGGTGCCCTTGGAGATGCTGACCCCGCGGACGCTCTCGATCTCGGCGCGGGTGACGGGCTGGTGGTAGGCGATGATGGCCAGGGTCTCCAGCGCAGCCTTCGACAGCCGCCGCGGCTCCTCGCGCTCCTCGGTCATCAGGAACGCCAGATCGGGCGCCGTGCGGAAGCGCCAGCGGCCCGCCACGCACTCCAGCTCGACGCCACGGCCCTTGTAGCGCTCGATCAGGGCGGTCAGCGTCCCGCCCACGTCCGCCCCCTCTGGCAGGCGGCGCGCGATCTCCTCCACCGACAGGGGCGCGGCGGCGGCGAACAGCAGGGCCTCGATGCGGCGCTCCAGATCATCGGGCTGCGCGATCACGGGGTCAGCTCCAGCGGCTGGCCGATCTCGCGGCGGCGCAGATACAGGTCGTCGAACGCCTTCGTCTGTTTGACGTCCATGGCGCCTTCCTTGACCAGCTCCAGACTGGCCGAGAGGGTCGAGGCCACATAGGAGGCCCGGGTGGGCCCCTCGCGCCTGTAATCGGCGGCCGGCGCCACCTTGTCCAGCGGGGTCCACTCGGCCAGCTTCGGCATCACCTGCCGCAGCCAGTCGCGGGCTTCCTCCAGGGCGAAGGCCTCCACCCGCTGGGTGGGGGTGTAGCGGCGCTGCTCCTCGCGTCGTCGCTGGACCACATAGGCCACCATCAGATCGTAGAGGCTGACGTCCACCCGGTCCGAGGGCACGATGACCGTGGCCTCCGGGTCGCCGCGGGTGAACACGTCGCGCTTGAGCTGCGGCCGCGCCGTGATGGCCTCCACCGCCGTGCGCATGGCCTCCAGCTTCTTGAGGCGAAAGGCCAGGGCGGCGGCCATCAGCTCCGCGGGCGGTTCATCCCTCGTCTTCTGCTCGTTGCGCGGCAGCAGCAGGCGCGACTTCAGATAGGCCAGCCACGACGCCATCACCAGATAGTCGGCCGCCAGCGAGAAATTGCGGCTGCGCGCCTCGTGCACGAAGGCCAGATACTGTTCGGCCAGCTTCGTGATCGACAGCTTCAGCAGGTCCACCTTCTGGGTGCGGGCCAGGGCCAGCAGCACATGCAGCGGCCCCTCATAGCCGTCGATGTCCACCACGAAGGTCTGGTCGTCGGGCGCCGCGTCCACGGCGTCGAAGCCCAGATCGGCCTGGAATTCCTCGCTCATGCCTCACCCGCCGCGGGGCCGGCCGCGGCGGCCATGCGCCCGGCCAGCCGGGCCTCGAACCGGGCGCGGGCGGCGGCCTCGTCCAGCGGTTCGGGCGTGGCCGGAACCCGGGCCAGCGCCGCCCCGGCCCGCCGCGCCGCCGCGCCGCGCAGCCGCCCCACGCCCTCGGCCACGGCGCGCATCTCGTTCAGATTGCCGTTGCAGTGCAGGACCACGTCGCAGCCCGCCTTCAGGGCGGCCTCGGCCCGCTCCCGCAGCGAGCCGCTCAGGGCCTTCATGGACAGGTCGTCGGTGATGATCAGCCCGCCGAAGCCCAGGCCGCCCCTGGCGACGTCCCCGCGCATCAGCTTCACCGCCTTGCGCGAGGTGGTGGCCGGCAGCT
>JBALUZ010000020.1:0-24440 GCA_036963825.1 Brevundimonas sp. | reverse complement strand
CCCTGCTGGCCGCCGTCGCCGCCCCTGTGGCCGCGTTGGAGCTGCAGGCGCCGCCCGCGCCGGAAACGCCCCGCGCGCCCGCCGCCTCCGAGCCCCTCGATCTGGCTCAACTCACGCCGCCCGCACCGCCCGCACCGCCCGCTCCGCCGGCGCCTCCGTCAGCCGCTCCCCCGCCGCCGCCGCCGGCTGCTCCCCCCGCGCCGCCTGCGCCGCCAGCCCCGCCCGCGCCGCCGGCGCCGCCGGCGCCGCCGGAAGGCGGGGTGTATCAGCACTACGCCGTCGACTCCCCGGAGATGCGCGCCCACATGGAGCAAGTCCGCGCCCACGCCGCGGAGGCCCGCCGCCACGCGGAGCAGGTCCGGGCGCAGGCCGCCGCCGCCGCTCCCGCCATCGCCAGGGCGCGCGCCGAAGCCGAAATCGCGCGCTCCCATGCGGCGCAGGCCCGCGAGCAGGCGCGTGTCCACATGCGCGAGGGCGCCGAGCAGATGCTCCGGGGCGCGGATCAGATGCGCGAGGAGAGCCGCCGCCTGCGCAACCCCGCCTACCGCGCCCGCAGGATCGAGGAGAACCGCGAGCGTGGAAACACCGTGACCGACGATGAGCTCTCGGCGCTCGCGTCCCGTCTGGCCGAACAGGCCGAGGCGCTCGAGGACCAGGCCGAACGCCTCGCCCGGCAGGCGTCCGCCGACATCTGACCGTCGTTCACGCCTGCCGCGACGCCCCGTCCGTTCCTCCGGACAGGGCGTTTGCGCGCGCTTTCGCGGTTGCGTAAGACAGCGGTCTCCCCAACGCTGACCCACGGATCGCCAATGTCCAGCCTGCAGTCCTCCGCCCTCGCGCGCGTCAAGCCTTCGGCCACCCTGGCCGTGACCGCCAAGGCGCGCGAGCTCAAGCGGGCCGGCCGCGACGTGATCGGCCTGGGCGCCGGCGAGCCGGACTTCGACACCCCCGACAACATCAAGCAGGCCGCCATCGCCGCCATCCAGCGCGGCGACACCAAATACACCGACGTGGACGGCACGCCCGAGCTGAAGGCCGCCATCGTCGCCAAGTTCGCGCGCGAGAACGGCCTGACCTACGAGACCAGCCAGATCCACGTGGCTCCCGGCGGCAAGGCGGTACTGTACAACGCCCTGGTGGCCACCCTGTCGCCCGGCGACGAGGTGATCGTGCCGGCGCCCTACTGGGTCAGCTATCCGGACATGGTGCTGCTGGCGGGCGGCGAGCCGGTGGAGATCGTGGGCGAGGCCGCCGACGGCTTCAAGCTGAAGCCCGAGGTGCTGGAAGCCGCCATCACGCCGAAGACCAAGTGGCTGATCCTGAACAGCCCCTCCAACCCCACCGGCGCCGCCTACACCCGCGCCGAGCTGGAGTCCCTGGCCGGGGTTTTGCGCCGTCATCCCCACGTCTGGGTCATGACCGACGACATGTACGAGCATCTGGTCTACGGCGGCTTCGACTACACCACCATCGCCCAGGTGGCGCCGGACCTGTACGAGCGCACCCTGACGGTCAACGGCGTGTCCAAGGCCTATGCGATGACCGGCTGGCGCATCGGCTATGCGGGCGGGCCCAAGCCCCTGATCGACCTGATGCGCAAGGTGGCGGGCCAGACCACGTCCAACCCGTCCTCCATCAGCCAGGCGGCGGCCGTCGAGGCCCTGAACGGGCCCCAGGACTTCATGGCGGTGCGCCGCGCCGCTTTCGAGAAGCGACGCGATCTGGTGGTGTCGATGCTGAACGAGGCCGAGGGCATCACCTGCGCCACGCCCGAGGGCGCGTTCTACGTCTATCCGTCGGCCGAGGGCCTGATGGGCAAGAAGACCGAGAGCGGCGTCGTCATCGACAGCGACGAGGTCTTCGCCCGCGAGCTTCTGGAAGCCGAGGGCGTGGCGGTGGTTCACGGCGCGGCCTTCGGCCTGTCGCCCTTCTTCCGCATCAGCTACGCCACCTCGGAGGATGTGCTGGAGGAAGCCTGCCGACGCATCCAGCGGTTCTGCGCCGGACTGCGCTGAACCCGGTCAGGCGTCGCCCCAGACCCGCCGCAGGGCCTCGACCCGGCGGCAACCACGCACATAGGCCTGATAGGCCCGGGGGTTGCGGCGCGCGTAGTCCTGGTGGCTCCGCTCCGCGGGCCAAAAGCGCTCGGCGGCGCGCACGGGCGTGAACGTCGCCGGATCGCCCAGAGCCGCCCGCGCCGCGCGCCGCGAGGCCTCCGCCGCCTCACGCTGCTCCGGCGTGGCGAACACCGCCGTCACATAGCTGGGGCCGCGGTCACAGAACTGCCCCGCCGGGTCGGTGGGATCGATGCTGCGCCAGAAGCCGTCCACCAGCCGGCGATAGCTGACCCGCGCCGGATCATAGGTCACGCGTACGGCTTCCACGTGGCCGGTGCCGCCGCGCACCACCTGCAGATAGCCGGGATTACTGACCCGCCCGCCGGTGAAGCCGGACACCGCCTCCACCACGCCGGGAACCTGTTCGAAATGGTGCTCCACGGACCAGAAGCAGCCGCCGGCGAAGACCGCGGTCTCCAGGCCGGCGGTCTGCACGGCCGCGCCCTCGGCCGTGTCCGCCGGCGAACAGGCCGCGATCACCAGCGGCCCGGCCAGGGCGGCGACGAGGATTCTTCGGGACAGGGATTTCATGGCGCGCTCCTGTTCGCAGTCGATGAAACTACGTCGCGCCGCCGCGCAGGGTTGCACGGCGACCCGCGCGGGGCTGGCCTGACACGCCGTCGATGCCATATGTCGGTCGAACCCTCTCAAGGATGATCCATGACCGAGCCCGCCGCCGTTCCAGCCGACGCCCGCATCGTCATCATCGGGGCCGGTCACGCAGGGGGATCGGCGGCGGCGTTCCTGCGCCAGTACGGCCATGAGGGCCCCATCGTCCTGATCGGCGACGAGGCGGCCATCCCCTACCAGCGCCCGCCCCTGTCCAAGGCCTGGCTGAAGGGCGAGGCGGACATCGAGGCGGTCCAGCTGCGCCCCGCCTCCTGGTACGCCGAAAACCACGTGGAGCTACGCACCGGCACGGTCGCGACCGGGATCGACCGGGATGCGGAAACGGTCTCGCTCAACGATGGATCGACCGTCGCCTACGACGTCCTGATCCTGGCCACGGGCTCGCGCGCCCGCCGGCTCGACATCCCGGGCGCCGACCTGCCCGGCGTCGTGTCCCTGCGCACCTTCGCCGACGCCGAGGCCCTGAAGGCGGTGCTGAAGCCGGGGGCCCGCCTCGCGGTGGTCGGCGGCGGCTATGTGGGCCTGGAGGCCGCCGCGTCCGCCCGCGCCCTGGGGGCCGAGGCGGTCATCATCGAGCGCGAGGCCCGCTGCCTGGCCCGGGTCGCCTGCGGCCCCCTGTCGGACTTCTTCCAGGATCTTCATCGCCGCCACGGCGTGGGCCTGGAGCTGAACGCCGCCGTGGCGGCCTTCGAGAATGCGGACGGCGTTCTTTCCGGCGTGCGGCTGGAGGACGGGCGCGTCATCCCCTGCGACATCGCCCTGGTCGGCGTCGGCGGCGTGGCCAACGATGACCTGGCGCGAGCGGCGGGAATTCCATGCGAGAACGGCGTGGTGGTGGATCATCAGGCCCGCACGGCCGACCCCGCCATCTTCGCCATCGGCGATGTGACCTTCCGCCCCCTGCCGCTCTACGAGGATCGTTCCTTCCGCCTGGAAAGCGTGCCCAATGCGCTGGAGCAGGCCAAACAGGCCGCCGCGGCCATCACCGGACGGGCCGGGCCCGCGCCGGAGACGCCGTGGTTCTGGTCGGACCAATACGATGTGAAGCTGCAGATCGCCGGCCTGCCCTTCGAGGCCGATGACGTGCTGGTGCGGGGCGATCCCGCCGCCGGCGCCTTCGCCGTGTTCCACCTGAAGGGCGACCGCGTCCGCGCCGTGGAGGCCGTCAACGCCGCGCCCGAGTTCATGATGGGCAAACAGCTCATCGCCAGGGCCACCCCGGTGGACCGCGCCAGACTGGCCGACCCGTCGGTGTCCATGAAAGCGGTCGCAGCCTGAGCCCGACGCGCCCCTGAGCGACCGGACAGGCCGTCCGGTCAGATCAGGCCGCGCACCTTCAGCACCGGTGCGAAGGCCACCGGGCGCGTCCCGGGCAGGCGCACGGTCAGGGCGTCGTCCCCCTGTTCGAAGGTCACGCCGCCCGCGCCCAGCAGCTGCACCGCCTGAACCGCGCGACCGCCCGTCGCCCGGCGGCCCAGGGCCGCGATGCGCAAGGGACGGCCGTCCCCGGGCCAGTCCATGGCGATGGCGTAGAGCGCCTCGCCCCGGGTGGTGAAGCGCACGTCAGCGGCCGTGAAGGGGCCCACGGCCCCCTCGCCGTGCATGCCCTCGCGGATTTCCGTGGGTCCCTCGCCCCAGACGCGCCAGGGGCGGGTGCCGTGGACGGCCTCGCCGTTCACCGCCATCCAGGCGGCCATGTCGCGCAGGATCGCCTGCTCCTCCGCATCGATGGAGCCGTCGCCGCGCTGGGGTATGCTCAGCAGCAGGGTTCCGTTCTTGGACACCACGTCCGCCAGCCGCTGGATCACCGCCTTCGCCGGCACATAGGAGCGGTCACGGAAGCGGGCGCGGTTGTAGTGCCAGTCGCCGATGCAGGTGCAGGTCTGCCACGGCTCGTCGCGGATGTCGGTCAGGAAGCCCCGCTCCACCGACTCGGTGATGCCCCGCCGCTGGTCGGCCGTCAGCCGCTTGCCCGTGACCACCGGCAGTTCGCCGCGCCAGTCCAGCGCGGCGTTGTAGAGGTGGGCCGTCGCCTCCAGCCCGTGATGCTCCAGCGGCACGCCGTAGTTGTCGAAATAGACGAAGTCGGGCCGGTAGCGGTCCACCAGATCGCGCTGACGCAGCGCCCAGTTCGCCGCGAAGCCGGGGTTGTCGGCGGGAATGGTCTCGATCCACTGGCCGCTGTGGGCGTCGTGGAAAGCGTTCATGGCCGCGATGCTGTCGATGCCGTCCGGCGGCGCCATGGTCGCCCCCGTGTAGAGCGCCTGCGGGTCCAGCCCGTCCCACCAGGTCCCCGCCCCGTCCTGGCGCCGCAGCCGCCAGGCGTCGTAGCGCACGCCCGCGCGCGGACCCTCGGGGTCGTAGCCGTAGGCCGTCTGCCACCAGTGCCAGGCGTGGGCGCCGTGGTTCGACACGCCAAAGCGCAGGCCCCGCGCCCGCACCGCCCGCTCCCACGTGCCGACAATGTCCACGCCCGGCCCCACGCGGGTGGTGTTCCAGTCGTGATGGGCGCTGGCGAACATGTCGAGATTGTCGTGGTGGTTGGCCATGGAGACGATGTATTTCGCCCCCGCCGCCTCATAGAGATCCAGCAGGGCCTGCGGATCCCAGGCGTTCGCCCGCCAGCGCCCGATGAACTCCATGAAGCCGAACCCGGACGGATGCCCGTACGTGGCCAGGTGATGGTCGTAGACGGGATTGCCCTGCTGGTACATCTGGCGGCCGTACCAGTCGCCGGCCTCGGGCACGCACTGGGGGCCCCAGTGGGACCAGATGCCCAGCTTGGCGTCGCGGAACCAGTCCGGGGTCCGGTAGCCCGCGATCAGGGAGTTCCAGTCCGCCCGGAACGGCCCGCCCGCCGCCGGGACCGTGGCGCATCCGGCCAGGGCCAGCCCGCCCGCGCCCGCCAGCAGGCCCCGTCGTGACAATCCGTCGGTCATCGCGGCTCTCCATAGACCACGCCCCGGCCGTCGGTGGCCACATAGACCCGCCCCGGGACGCGCGGGTCGCCCGCCACGGCCCGATAGCGGCGGCCGTACTCATGCCGGTCGTCATTGACCCTCAGCCACGATCGACCGACGTCGTCCGAGCGGTAGATCCCCAGCACGCCGTCCCGCTCGCCGATGGCGTAGAGCGCCGGATAGTCGCGGCCCGGCATGGGCGCGCCGAAGTCCATGGACCGCACCGTCAGATCGCTGTCCACCCGTTCGAACCGCTGGCCGCCGTCCACGGAGTGGAACAACCCGCGCGTGGACACCAACCACAGGTCGCCGTCGCGCCCCGGCGTGGCCCGCAGCGGAAAGGCGATCTCGCGCCAGTGGGGCTGGTCGCGCCACAGCTCGTCGGGCAGGCCCCGGCTGGGCACGGGCGCGAAGCTCGCGGCCCCGTCCACGCTGACGAACCAGTCGCCCGAGGCGAAGTCCAGGGCGTAGAACAGCAGCGGATCGCGCCGGTCCGCCACCGGCCGCGCCAGCACCGGCAGGCCTTGCACCGGCCGCCACGTGGCGCCGCGGTCGCGGCTGAAGATCGGCCGGGGCGTGGCGACGACGAAGGTCTCGCCGTCCGCCGACACGGTGATGGGGGCGTCCCGGTACAGGTCCATGCGCGGGTTCCGCGCCACCTCCGGATCCGCGGCGGGCGCCGGCCGGCCCAGCGGGCGCCAGCTGCGCCCGTGATCGTCCGACCAGGCCAGGGTCGAGCCGTCCGCGCCCTCGGACCCCACGCCCTCGTGCGGGGTGCCCGAACGCACCACGATGTTCGGCGCATGCCAGGCGTAGTCGATGACATTGGTGTTGCCGAACACCGGATCGGTGAACTGCAGCCGCGGCGAGGCGTCCAGATCCTCGTGGGCGAAGCCGGAGATATCCCCGAACCCGGTCAGGAGCGGCGGTCCCTCGCGCGGACTGACCAGGGTGATGACGGCGGTCTGCTCGATGCCGTCCACCCAGGGCCGCCAGAAAGTCGGCGCGCCCTGATCCGCGGCGCCCAGGTTGCGCGTGGCGTACAGGGTCGCCCCGGTGCCGTAGACCATGTGATCCGGATCGAACGGATCGATGGCCAGGGCCGCGATCCACCAGCCGAAGTCCGGCTGATCCAGCCCCCAGTACAGGAACGGCGTGCCGCTCACGTCGCGCACCGCCTGCTCGCGCAGGCTGGTCCAGCTCGCGCCGTCGTCGGTGGTGCGCCACAGGGTGTCGCCGGGCCGCCAGCGGTTCAGGGTGGAGACCACGACCACGCCCGGGCGGTCCCGCGCCACGTCGACGCCCATGAAGCCGCCCGTCCCCGGCGCATGGGGCGGGGTGACGTCGCGCCAGTCGCCGCTGTCCAGATCCAGCCGCCAGACCGCCCCGTCGGTCACCCCGTTCGGGCCCACGCCGCGGGTCCAGGTGGTGTAGAGCACGCCGCGCCGGTCGATCACGCCCTTGACTGGCGACAGGCCGTCCGGCCCGCCCTGCAGCCGTCGCCAGGTCCCGCCGCCGTCATCCGATCGATAGAGGCCCTGCGCGCCCTCGTCCGCCACCCCCGCCAGGATGACGGCGCTGCCCTGCCCCGGCGCGCCGCTGCGGGGGTCGAACAGGACAAAGCTGATCCCGGGATTGGTCGGCTGGTCCCGGGGCGGGACGCCACGTCCGACGTGGGGAAAGGTCGCGACGCGCCGCCACGTCCGGCCGTGATCGCCGCTGCGCTGAAGCCCGTGGTGGCGCGAGCCGAAATACAGCACCGCCGTGTCGTTGGGGTCGATCGCCAGCCGTTCGCCCAGCCCGCGTCCGTCCTCGTTGCCGCCCATGGGAAAGTCCACGGGATGGGTGGTCCAGGTGTCGCCCCGGTCCGCCGAGCGCAGGATGGCGGCGCGCCCGCCCCGGTGCATGCCCGCCGCGGCATAGACCACGTCCGGGTCGACCGGGTCCGCCGCGATGCTCTCCACGCCGTAGAAGCTGGACTCCGCCTCGTCGTCCTGCAGCGGAACCCAGCGGTCCAGCGCCGCGTCGAAGCGATAGGCGCCGCCCATGTCCGAGCGGGCGTAGGCCAGGCCCGGCTCCACCGGGCTGAACACCACGCCGGGAATGAACCCGCCGCCGCCGACCGTCACATTGCGCCAGCGGTAGTCCGCATCCTGGGCCGTCGCCCCCTGCCCGCCCCAGAGCAGGACCATCATCAAGCCCAGCAGCACGCGTGCAGTCATGGCGGTCCCTCCCCGGGCCTCAGATCGCGGTTGCCGTTCCGGCGTTCTCGCGCGAGAGTGATAGCGCTAACGAATAACCAGTTGACACCATTGCCACCCATGCATCAAGTTTGCACTGGTAAAAACGAGGGCCGCCATTCGAGCCGGCTCCGGGGGAGTGAAACCTGCATGGCCGACGGCCGCGCCCTGCCCCTGGGTCAATCTCGCGCGACGACCCGCGTGTTTGCGTCCGAACCCTGAGCGAACTTCCGGCGCGATCGCCTCCGCGGTCGCGCCGTCCCTTTGTCCGCCCGCCGAGAACTCAGTCCTGGGGAGGTCCTGATGATCCACAGCCGCCGTGTCCTGACCGCGACCACAGCCGTCCTGGCCCTGTCCGTCGCCGCCTGCGCCTGGGCGCAGCCGGTCGAGTTGCCCGACCCGGTCCCGGCCGGCGCGGACATTCCCGTGCCGGACGAGGCCCGCGCCGATCCGTCCATCTGGCCAACCAGCGCCACGCCGGACGCCATCACGGACGCCGAGACGGAGGCTTTCATCACCGAGCTGATGAGCCGCATGACGCTGGAGGAGAAGGTCGGCCAGACCATCCAGGCGGACATCTCGGCCATCACCCCCCAGGACCTGCTGACCTATCCCCTCGGCTCAATCCTCGCGGGCGGCAACTCCGAGCCGGGCGGCGACGCCTGGGCCTCGCCCCGGGCCTGGCTGGATCTGGCGGTGGCGTTCCGCGAGGCGGCGGAAGGACGCAGCGGCGCCGCCATCCCGCTGATCTTCGGCATCGACGCCGTGCACGGGCACAACAACGTGGTCGGCGCCACCATCTTCCCCCACAACATCGGCCTGGGCGCCACGCGCAATCCGGAGCTGATCCGGCGCATCGCCGAGGTCACGGCGCTGGAGGTGGCGGTGACCGGCGCCGACTGGACGTTCGGGCCCACGGTGGCCGTGCCCCGGGACGACCGCTGGGGCCGGGCCTATGAAGGCTACGGCGAGCATCCGGAGATCGTGGCGTCCTATGCGGGCGCCGTGACCCTGGGCCTCCAGGGCGAGCTGGAGCCGGGCGAACCGCTGGCGGCGGGGCGCATCGCCGGCTCGGCCAAGCACTGGCTGGCCGACGGCGGCACCCTGAACGGCGCCGACCAGGGCGACGCGCAGATCTCCGAACGGGAGCTGATCGACATCCACGCGGCGGGCTATCCGCCCTCCATCGACGCGGGCATCCTGACGGTGATGGCCAGCTTCTCCAGCTGGAACGGCGCCAAGCACACCGGCAACCCCACCATCCTGACCGACGTGCTGCGCGGTCCGCTGGGCTTTGACGGCTTCGTCGTCTCCGACTGGAACGCCCACGGCCAGATCCCGGGCTGCTCCAACGAAAGCTGCGCCGCCGCCTTCAACGCCGGCATCGACATGTTCATGGCCCCCGACAGCTGGCGCGCCCTGTACCAGAACACCCTCGAGCAGGCCCGCTCGGGCGAGATCGGCATGGCGCGGCTGGACGAGGCGGTGCGCCGCATCCTGCGGGTCAAGGTCAAGCTGGGTCTGTTCGAACCCGAGGGTCCCGCCAGCCGCGCGCTGGAAGGCCAGTTCCAGCATCTGGGCTCGGACGAACACCGCGCCGTCGCCCGCGAGGCGGTGCGCCAGTCGCTGGTGCTGCTCAAGAACGACGGCGTGCTGCCGATCCGTGCGAACGCCAACGTCCTCGTGGCCGGCGCGGCGGCGGACGATATCGGCCAGGCCTCGGGCGGCTGGACCCTGACCTGGCAGGGCACGGGCAACACGCGCGAGCACTTCCCCAACGGCCAGTCCATCTGGGAAGGGATCGAGGAGGCCGTGACCGAGGCGGGCGGCGCCGCCGTCCTGTCGCCCGACGGGTCGTTCGAGGCCCGTCCCGACGTGGCCATCGTCGTCTTCGGCGAGACTCCCTACGCGGAGTTCCAGGGCGACGTGGAGCATCTGGACTTCGTGCCGGAGGAGCCCCTGGAAACCCTGCGTGCGCTGCAGGCCCGGGGCATCCCCACCGTCTCGGTGTTCCTGTCCGGCCGGCCCATGTGGACCAATCCGGAGATCAACGCGTCGGACGCCTTCGTGGCCGCCTGGCTGCCGGGCACCGAAGGCGGCGGGATCGCCGATGTCCTGATCGGCGACGCCGCGGGCGCGCCGCGCCACGACTTCACCGGAACCCTGTCCTTCTCCTGGCCGCGCACGGCCGTGCAGGGGCCGCTGAACGCAGGCGACCCGGACTATGATCCCCTCTTCGCCTACGGATACGGCCTGTCCTACGCCGCCCCGCGCGACGTTCCCGCCCTGCCGGAGGAGTCCGGCGTCACCGGGGCGGCGACGAACCCGGACCGCTACTTCACCGAGGGCCGCTTCACCCCGCCGTGGTCGCTGGCCCTGCGCGACGCCGGCGGCGAGCGGCGTCTCGGTCAGGAGGCCGCCGGGGCCAGCCCGCGAGACGGCGTGACGGTGCGCGCCGCCGACGGCACAGCCCAGGAATCGGCCCGCGCCCTGGTGTTCTCCGGCGACGGCGGGGCGGCCAACATCTCGGCCGCCCCTGTGGACCTGACGCGCCAGACCAACGGCGAGATGGCCATCGGCTTCCGCTACCGCGTCGACGCGGCGCCGGAAGGGCCGGTGTTCCTGACCCTGGACGAGGGCCGCGTCGACATGAGCCGCGTCTTCGGCGAGGCCCCTGTGGGCGAATGGCGCGAGATCAAGGTGCGCCTGTCCTGCCTGCGTGACGCCGGAGCCGACATGGCCCAGGTGTCCGAGCCCTTCGGCCTCGGCACGGAGTCCGCCTTCTCCATCAGCTTCGAGAACGTCCGGCTGAGCTCGAACGAGGGCGACGCGGTGTGTCCGGCGGACTAGACTGCCGCGCATGATCGACACCTCGCGCATCGCCCTGGTCGGAGTCGACTGGGGGACCACCAACCTGCGCGCCTTCGCCATGGACGGCGAGGGCGCGGTTCTGGCGCGCCGCGCCGACGACCGCGGCGCGGCGGGCCTGTCGCCCGACCGTTTCGCCGCCGTGCTGGATAAGGTGGCCGGCGACTGGCGCGCGAGCGGCGCGCCGGTGCTGGTCTGCGGCATGGCCGGAGCCCGCGGGGGCTGGGTCGAGGCGCCCTATGCGGAGACGCCGGCCGCCCTGGCCGATCTGGCCACGCACATGATCGAGGCCGCACCCGGCGTCCGCATCGTCCCCGGCGTCTGCGAGCGTCAGGACGGCCGCCTGATCGATGTCATGCGCGGTGAGGAGGTTCAGGCGCTCGGCGCCCTGTCCGACGGCGTCGCCGTGTGTCCCGGCACGCATTCCAAGTGGGTGCGCGTGGCGGGCGGCCGCATCGTGGATCTGCGCACGGTGATGACCGGCGAGCTGTTCGCGGTCCTGCGGGCCCACTCGATCCTCGGCCGCAGCATGAGCGACGGGCCGTTCGCCCCTGACGCCTTCGACGAGGGCGTGGACCGGGGGCTGGCGGACCCGGCCGTCACCGCCGCCCTGTTCTCGGTGCGCACGGCCGCGCTGGACGGCCGTCTGGCGCCCGGCGCCGCCCCCGACTATCTGTCGGGCCTGCTGATCGGCGCCGAGATCGGGGGCGCCCGAGACGGGTTCGAGGGCGCGGTTCACCTGATCGGCGCCCCGGCGCTGAACGACCGCTACGGCCGCGCCCTGGCCCGCGCCGGACGGGCCTCGACCCCCGTCGACCCTGAAACCGCCGTCACACGCGGCCTTTGGCTCCTCTGGAAGGCAACGGCATGACCGATATCGAGACCCTGGACGCCCTGCCCCTGATCGCCATCCTGCGCGGCCTGACGCCGGAGGAGGCCCCCGCCGTGGGCGACGCCCTGGTCGAGGCGGGCTTCCGGGTGCTGGAGGTTCCGCTCAACTCGCCCCGGCCCCTGGACAGCGTCCGCGCGTTGGCCGAACGGTTCGCGGACCGCGCCCTGGTCGGGGCCGGCACCGTCCTGACCCCGGCGGCCGCGCGGGACACGGTGGAGGCGGGCGGACGCCTGATCATCTCGCCCAACGCCGATCCGGCGGTGATCGCCGAGGCCCGGCGGCTGCAGGCCCTGTCCCTGCCCGGCGTGTTCACGCCCACCGAGGCGTTCGCGGCCCTGGCCGCCGGAGCCCACGCCCTGAAGCTGTTCCCCGCCGAGATCGCCGGCCCGGCCGGGCTCAAGGCCCTGCGCGCGGTGCTGCCGTCGGATGCGCGTCTGTACGCCGTGGGCGGGGTGGCGCCGAAGACCCTGGCCGACTGGCGCCGCGCCGGCGCCTCGGGCTTCGGCATCGGCTCGGCGCTCTACAAGCCCGGCATGGCTGCGGCGGACGTGGGCGAGCGCGCCCGCGCCTTCGTCGAGGCCTGGAACGCCGGCTACTGATCGAGCCAGGCCGCCACCCAGACCAGCGGCGCGTTCCAGTTGATGGCCACTTCGTTCAGGGCGTAGGAGTCCACGTGGTCCGCCCAGCAGGCCTGGGGCGCGCACGTCCCGCGCATGGCCCGGGCCACCGGGTCGGCCATGGAGCGCCCGTTCGGCCCGCCTGACAGCGCCCCTGCGGGCGGCGCCGGATAGTCCCCCAGCGACGGCGCCCAGAACCTGTGGTGCGGATGCTGCATCGGCCGCGCGCCCCAGCCGCTGACGAACGACTGGTCCAGCACGTTGCGGCCCAGCAGATAGTCCGCCGCGTCCACCACAACCTCGCGGTACTTCGCCTCGCCCGTCAGGTCGTGGGCCACGGCCAGGATCATGGCCCGGTTCAGGATGTCGCCGCTGGAGCCCCAGGTGTAGTCGCCCGCCCCGAGGGGAATGGCGTAGCCTTCCCCGTCCCGCAGCGCCACATAGCGGTCCGCCGCCCCGACCAGGGCCGCCCGGGCCCGCGCCACGTCGGCATCGTCCAGATCCGTCCCGACCGTCGCCAGGGTGATCGTTCCCAGCGCCCCGACCGACGGCCAGGTGACGTGGCCGGTGTCCGCCCGGGCGTCGCCGGGGGCTCCCAGCCAGTGGGGAGAGGCGCGCATGGCCTGGTCGTAGGCCGCCTCCCCGGTTGCGGCGTAGAGCTCGACCGCCGCCCAGTAGAACTCATCCCGCAGGTCGCTGTCGCCATAGTCACCGCCGCCGGCGAACTGTCCCACGGCGTAGACCTCCGGGTTGCGCCCGGCCGCCGCGAAGGCGCGCCGGGCGGCGGCCAGGCACCGCGCCGCGAAAGCCGGGTCCGTCTCCCGCCACAACCGCGCGCACTGGGCCGCCGTCGCCGCCAGATTGAGCGTCGCGGCCGTCGACGGCGCATACAGGAAGCGCGGCTCCGGATCGTCATGGGGGGCCATGGGCAGGGCCGTCCAGCGCACGTCATGGGCCTTGTGGTGCGCCATGCCGCCGGCGTCGATCGGTGTGAAGGTCAGCGCCTGGCCACGCGCGAACCGGCCCACCGGCACGTTCAGTCGCGCTCCGTCGGGGACCTGCATGGCGAGCATGAATTCCATCTGCCAGCGCGCCTCGTCCAGCAGGTCGGGCACGCCGTTGCTTGCCTCCGGCAGCGCCAGGGCCCCGTCAGCGAAGGTGGTCGTGCCGAACCGCTCGTGGGCGTTCAGCAGGGTCCACAGGGCGATGCCGCCGTTGACCACATATTTCCCGTGGTCCCCCGCGTCATACCAGCCGCCGCCGACGTTCAGCGCATAGTCGCAGCCCGGCCACACATTGCCGTTCATGTCCTCCCCGGCGAAGCACGTCAGGGTCTCGTCCACATGGGCGGCGGGGCGCGCCAGGTCCGGGCGCTCCACATGGGCCGCCGCGATCTCGGTCCCGCTGCGGTTCTGATAGAAATAGCCGGCCGCATCCGCCGCCAGACCAGCCCACGGCCGGTCGCCGACGGTGAACGGACGGCTCTCCATCCCGCCGGCGACGAGGCGATAGTCCTCGCCCGGCGCGACCATGTGGCTGAAGTCGATGCGGTGAACCGCCTGCCCGGAAGCCTCGTCCACGCCGAACGGCTCGCTGGTCCCGGACGCCGCCACCGCGCCGGACGCATCCACCACCCGCCAGGGCAGAGGCGCGGGCGACTCGGTCGGAACCACCGCGATCTTGCGGCCGTCGGTTTCGAAGCCCGCCTGACTGAGCCGGGCCGGCGGGATGGACGCCGCCTGCGCCGACGCGTCGGCGCCGCCCAGAACCAGAACGCCGGCTGCGATCATTCCCGCCAGTCTCATGGCGCCATCCTTCCGTTGGTTTGCGACGGCCCGGCCGGCGCGTCTCCGGACGACGAGGTCGGGCCGGCCGGCGGAGCCGCACAGCGGCTCCGCCTCAGCGTGATCAGGCGTCAGCGCCGCACCGTCAGCGCCTCGCCGGCGTAGGTCACCGTCCGGTGCGGCGCGGCGTCCACGTTCCACGGCGCCTCGCCCGTTCCATCAATGAAGCGCACATGCACGGTGCGGCTCGCGGGCATGCCCGGATACGAACCCTGGCGGGCGCCGATGGTCAGGACGCCGGCGGCGTCGTCCCAGGCGACGGGCGTGGTGGCGAAGGCGCCGCGCTCGTAGCCGTAGGTGGTCCCCTCGTCCTGATAGAGATCGAACGAGCCGTCGGCGCCCACATAGACGTTCAGGGTGAGGGGGCCGTCCAGCGCCTCGGCCGTATGCTGGATCGCCGGGCCCGTGGGCACGATGGATCCCGCCCGCACGAACAGGGGCATGCGGGCCAGCGGGGCAGCCGCCGTGATCGCCTGCCCGCCGGCGTGACGCGCGCCGCTGTTGAAGTCGTACCAGTCGGCGCCCTCGGGCAGCCAGACCTGGCGGCTGCGCGCCTGATGCTCATGCACCGGCGCCACCAGGAAGGCCGGGCCGAACATGTACTGGTCGTTGACCTCGCGGGCCCGCTCGTCCTGCGGGAAGTCCATCACCAGACCGCGCATGATGGTGCCGTCGTCGTGATAGGCCTCGGCGCCCAGGGTGTAGATGTAGGGCATCAGGCGGTAGCGCAGGCGCAGGTAGTCGGTCAGCGACTGATAGACCTCCGAGCCTTCAGGCGCGATGTGCCAGACCTCGCGGTAGGGGAACTCCCCGTGCGAACGGAAGACGGGCGAGAAAGCCCCGAACTGGAACCAGCGCAGGTTCAGCTCGCGCCATTCGGCCTGGTCCTCGGGCGTGATGTCTTCGGTGGTGTAGCGCTCCTCCACCGAGAAGCCGCCGATGTCGTGGGTCCAGTTCGGAATGCCGGACAGGCCCACCTGCACGCCGGCGGAGATCTGTTCGCGCAGGTTGCTCCAGCGCGGCACCACGTCGCCCGACCACAGGGTCGAGGCCGTGCGCTGCAGCCCGCCCCAGGCCGCGCGGGTCAGGATGTAGGCGCGCGTGTCCGGCTGGGCCTCGCGCAGGCCCTGATAGACCCCCTCGGCGTTGACCAGCGGATAGGAGTTGAACACCAGAGCCGCCGGGCCGTCGGCCGTGGGCCCCATGCGCAGGGTGCGCTCGCGCCGGTCCAGGTTGGAGTGCATGTCCGGCTCCACCGAGTCCAGCCACCAGCCGTCGAAGCCCAGACCGTGCAGGTGCTCGCGGATCTGGCGCCAGTACAGCGCCCGCGCCTCCTCGTGATACGGGTCATAGAAGCTGTTGGCGTAGCCCGGCCCCACCCAGTCGCGCGCGCCCACCTCCACGTTGCGGGTGTACATGCCGCCGATGGCGTCGAGCTCGCGGTAGTGCTCGGTGGTCGGGTAGAATTTCGGCCACACCGAGATCATGATGTTGATGTTCTGGTCGTGCAGCTGATCGACCATGGCGCCCGGATCGGGGAAGCGGGCGGCGTCGAACTCGTGGCTGCCCCAGGCGTCCTCCGGCCAGTAGAACCAGTCCTGCACGATGTTGTCGATCGGCAGGTTCCGGCTGCGATAGCCTTCGGCCACCTCCAGCACCTCGTCCTGGGTGTTGTAGCGCTGGCGGCTCTGCCAGAAGCCATAGGCCCAGCGCGGCAGCATCACCGCGTCGCCCGTGAGGTCGCGATAGCCCGCGATCACCTGATCCAGGTCCTCGCCCCCGACGAAGTAGTAGTCGATCGCATGGGCCGCCTCGGACCACAGGGACAGGGCCTGATCCTGCCCGGCCGGCAGCGGATCCAGGTGGCGCAGGGACAGGTAGCCGTCGTTGGGAATCCACTCGACGCGGATGGGGACCTGACGTCCGGCCTCCATCTGGATCTGGAAGTCATGGTTCCAGGGGTTCCAGTTCTGGCGCCAGCGGTCCATGACCAGTTCGCCGTCGATCCAGACCTTCACATAGGACGAGGAATACAGGCGGAATTTGTGCTCGCCCGAGACGGTGGGCTCGATGGTCCCTTCCCAGGTCACGGTCACGCCGGGCTGGCCCGAACGGCCCATGTCGCCCACCTGCGCCGGCTGGCCCGGCTGCACCTTGAAGCCCGGCGGCCAGCGCTGCTGATCGCGGATGAACTCGTAGTTGATCTCGTTCTCGATGCGCGACAGGGCCAGTTCGCCGTCCTGGAAATAGCTGGCCGTCAGCCCTCCGAACTTGCCTTCGGAATCCCGCACGATCAGGCGCTGGTCCAGCATGCCGTATTCCCGCGGATCGCCGAAGCGGGTCAGGCCGTTGTTCTCCCACAGCACTCCGTAGCCGCGGCTGGAGGTCATGAAGGGCACGCCGGAATCGATGTTGTGCTGGGTCAGCTCCACATCGGCGCCGCGCTGGTTCATCAGCCCCTGCTGGTGCTGGCCCAGGCCGTAGATGGCTTCGTCCGGCGCCGCGTCGAACAGCTGACGCACGGAATGAAATCCGTGCACCCCGTCCTGGTCCTCGACCATGAAGGGGCTGATCTCGCGTCCGCCCTCGCGCTCGGCCAGCATGACCTCGCCGTTCGCGTCGAGGAAGCGCACCCGGCCCGTGGCGCGCGACACCTCGGCCGTCATCTCGGGCGTGGAGACGAAGACATAGCCGCCCCGCGTCGTGACCTCGAACCCGGCCTCGGCGGGCTCGGCCGTCACCATCAGGCTTTCGGGCAGGTCGGTGAAGTCGGTTTCGGGCGTCGCCGTCACATGGATGATCCGCGGGCCCATGACCCGCAGGCGGACGCGCCGCGCCGGGCCCTCGGCCGGGGTCACGATCACGCCGGTCGCGGTGCGTTCAACGCCCTCGACCTCGGCCTGCACCACCGCCGCGGCGGGGGCAGGCGCGAGCAGCGCCCCGGCCGGGACGCCCAGGGCCAGCGCCATGGCGGCGCCCGTCAGCAACTGTCTCATCGTATCCACTCCCGTCAATTCTGGTCGGCGCCCACGGCGCGCACTGCGCCCGCCCGCGCCTGATCGCTCAGCCGGACCCGCAGAAGCACGGGCCGGTCGGTGAAGTTCAGGCCGTAGTCGGTCTGGTCGCCGTTCCAGCGGCGCTCGAACACCCACTCGCCCTCGTCGTTGAAATGGCCCTGCTCGACCCTCAGGATCTGGCCCGTGCGGCCGTCGTTCAGCGGCTTGCGGTCGAAGCTGACCCGCGCCCAGTGACCCGTGACCACATAGTCGTTCTCGCCCAGCCGGGCGACGATCGCGCCGCCGTCCGGGTGTTCACGTTCGCGGGGCGGGATCTCGCCCAGCCAGGTCCAGTCGTGCATGCCGAACTGCCACAGGCGGAAGCGCACCGTGGCGGTCCAGTCGCCCAGATCCAGCACCTGCTCGGCGCTGTCGTCCGGCTCGCCGGCGCCCCAGACGTTCCCCTCGAACGCCGCGCGCGCCCACACCCGCTGCCACGGCGCCACGAGGCGATAGACATCGCGGAACGGCGCCAGGGTCTGCTCGGTCACCTCGCGGGCCCCCAGCGGGAAATTGGCGTAGCCGCTGTAGTCGATCCCGAAGGGCGAATAGCCGATGCCGCCCCGCCCCATCACCTCGAACAGATAGCGGGCGTAGGGCGCATCGTTGCCCGTCTCGGCCACGAACAGGGCGTTGTCCGGCCGCGCATAGCGATCCAGATTCGCCTCATAGACGGTCGAGCCGCGCTCATAGATGTCAGGCGACAGGAAATCGATGGCCGGCGCGGCGGCCTGCCACACCTCGATCACGTTCCAGGTGGGCCCGCCCGAGGCGTAGGTCAGGGGGTCCTGGTCGTTGACCGGATCCCGGAGGGCGGCGTTGGCGTACATGGGCAAGGGGTATTCCGCCTTGCCGGCCTCGGCCACCTGGCCCACGTACCAGCCGATGGACCAGGCGTGGAAAAACTCGTCGGCGTCCTCGCCGAACACCTCGGTCCAGGTCCCGGGCCCGCGGTCCAGGCGCTGCAGCAGGGCGTCGGGAACCGGCCCGTCGAACAGGGCCTGCGCCGCCGGGGAATAGTCGCGCACCGAGCCGTAGGTGCCCGTCTCGTTCTGGGGCTGCACCATGATGACCGTGCGTTGCGCGGAATCGATCTCGCGGATGTGGGCCATCAGGGCGGCGAACGCCCGGCGGTCGGCGGCCAGGGTCCCGGCGCCGTGCGGCGAGAGGGCGTAGGACGGCGTCCCGTCCTGCTGGATCAGACGCGGGAACCGTTCGGTGTCCAGCTTGACCCACTCGGGCGCGTATTTCGGCGCCGTGTTCTTCCAGGTGGCGAACCACAGCAGAACCAGCCGCACGTCATGCTCGCGGGCCTGCCGGACCAGGGTGTCCACGAAGGAGAAGTCGAACTCGCCCTCCACCGCCTCCACCTGCTCCCACGCGACGGGGACCTGGACAGTGTTGGCGCCGATGAATTCCACCGCCGGCCAGACGTCCGCCAGCGCCGCCTCGTAGTTGGAGGAGTTGTTCACCTGGGCACCCAGCATGAAGTACGGCGCGCCATCGACCATCAGGGCGTGCCGGCCGTGCCCGGTGACGATCTCCGGCATCGGTTCGCCCGCGCCCTCCCCGCACGAGGCGGCGCCCAGCAGCAGCGCCGTTCCGGCGAGGGCGGCCAGCACAGGCCGGAAGGAGCGGAAGCGGGCTCTTGGAAACATTGCAATCTCGGCCGTCGTCAAAACAATGGGCGGCGGTCGCACGCCCCGGACGATGACTCGCCCGGGGCGTGGTCTCGGTGTCGTCAGAAGCGCGCGCGCAGCACCACGGCCACGCGCCGGTCGGTGTCGACCCAGCTGTAGCGCGGCATGCGATCGCCATAGCCCACCCGCAGGATGGTGCGCTCCTGGGTCAGGTTGGTGCCCTGCACGCCCAGTTTCACGTTCTCGGTCACGTCGAAGAAGATCGAGCCGTCCAGCTGGCCGTAGTCCTCGGCCCAGACCGGTGCGTTGATGTTCGCCGCCGAGGTGGTCAGCAGGTACTGTTCACGCCAGTTCCAGGCCAGACGGGCCGAGATGCCGTTCCGCTCGTACAGGGCGGCGACGTTGTAGCTGGTGGGCGACATGCCCTCCAGCGGCAGGGCCAGATTGGCGCCGCCCACCTGCACCGGGTCGAAGATGTTGACCGCCGTGTTCGCGCCGCCGTCGCTGTCGATATAGGTGTAGTTGGCCTGGAGGCCGAACCCGCCCAGCACGCCCGGCAGGAAGTCGAAGAACTGCTGGTAGGCGACCTCGAAGCCCTGGACGGTGCCCTCCTCGCCGTTCTGTTGCTGGGTGACGTCGAAGGTGTAGGTGACCCCGTTGTTCGTATAGGTCTGCTGGGTCACGCCGGAATAGATGTAGTCCTGCACCTTCTTGTAGAACACCACGCCGGTCAGGCTGCCCTGGGGCGCGAAATACCACTCCAGGCTCAGGTCGAACTGGTCGGCGATGATCGGCCGCAGGTCCGGGTTGCCGGCCGTGCCTGTGAACGGCGCCACCGGATCCAGGGTGTAGCCGTCCGCCTCGAAATTGATCTCCAGCTGCGTGTAGGGCTGCATCTGGTTGAAGTCCGGCCGGACCATGGCCCGCGACGCGGCGAAGCGCAGCTGCACTTCCGGCGACAGGTGCGCGCGGACGTTCAGGCTCGGCAGGATGTTGGTGTAGTCGCCGCCCGCCGGAACCGCATCCAGCACGCCGCCCTGGCTGAACTGCTGGGCGGCGTTGAAGTCGGCGCAGGCCGCAGGCGTCGGCGGCGTGGCCGGGCAGCCGGCCGAGGCCGGAACCGGCAGTTGCACCCGCCCTTCGGTGGCCGTTTCGGTGCGCACGACGCGGACGCCGACATTGCCGTCGATGGCCCAGGGCAGGGCCGTGTCATGACCGAAGCGCAGCAGGGCGTAGGCGGCCTGGGTCTCCTCGTCCTGCCGGGTCACCCCGCCGGTGGGGTTGTCGCCTGTGGGGCTGTAGTTGTCCCAGTCCGCAACCAGCGGGGCCCAGCCCCAGCCCTGCCCCTGCGGCCAGGGGCGGGTGGTGATGGGGCTCAGCAGATCGTAGGCGTACTGGGTGCCCTGGCTGACCAGCGAGGCCGACGGCAGCCAGAAACCGCCGGGCACGCCGATATCGCCCCGGAAAAAGTCATCGAAACCGTAGTACTCGGCGTTCGACGGAAGCTGCGGGCTGGGCGAGGCGTCATCCAGATAGACCGCCGGATAGCTCCAGGCGCCGCCGTTGTCGTTGGCGAAGGCCCAGTACTGGGCCGACAGGATGCTCCAGTTCCAGTTGGACTGGCGGGTGATGTAGGTCTTGTCGGTGGCGCGATAGCCGAAGCTGATGTTGCGCAGCCACTGGTTGGACGGATCGAAGTGGTAGGTGGCGTCGCCGCGCCAGGCCAGCGAGTCCGCCTCATTGGCCTCGATGTGGTCCATGGCGAAGCCCCAGTAGTAGTCCGAGGCCCGGTTCAGCTCGTCGCCGGTGATGGTGATGCTCGGCACGCCGCCGCCGATGTCGATCATGGCCGACAGGGGGGCGGTGCCCAGCATGGAGCGCTGGGTGCCCACGGTGAAGCTCAGGATGTCGGCGGTGGACTCCACATACTGGACGTCGCCGCTGAAATCCCAGTTGCCGCTGGAGTAGTCAAAGCTCAGGGCGTAGTCCGAGGTCTCCTTGTGGTCCTCGCCATAACGGGTGTTGCCGTCATAGGTGATGCCTTCCATGGTCCCGCCCTGGGGGCCGCCCACGACGTTGCCTGTGGGCCAGCAGCCCCAGCCGCCTTCATGGTAGCCGGTCAGGGTGCCGCCGGTGAGGACGCCGCTCTGATAGGTCAGGCCGGCGCTGGGGCACAGGGTGGTGGCGTCCTGGATGCCGGCCACGCGCTCGATGTTGGTGGGATCAGCCTCGGAGTGGAAGCCCTGGAACGTCACGGTCAGGGCTTCGATCGGACGCCATTGGGCCGCAACGGCGATGGCGGTGCGCTCCTGCTCCCAGCGCCCGTCGCGCCAGCCCAGGTATTTCGGATGGTAGACGGTGTCGCCGCCCAGGGTCGTCACCGGGTCGAAGCGGTCGGTGGTGATGCTGTTGGTGCGGTTGCCGACGTTCGAATAGCTCAGGTTGGCCAGGAAGCCGATCTCGCCCACGCCGGTCATCCAGCGGTCGCTGAAGATGGCCGATCCGGACCAGTAGCCCTCCTCCACCATGTCGCCGTAGTTGTAGTCGGTCGTGAACGCCAGCAGACGGTCGGCCTGGTCGAACGGCAGGCGGGTGCGCAGGTTGACGATGCCGCCGATGCCGCCTTCGATCTGGTTGGCCGCCGGGTTCTTGTAGACGTCCACGCCGGCCAGCAGGTCAGCGGAGATGTCCTCGAACGACAGGCCCCGGCCGTTCCGGGCCGAGAAGATGTCCCGACCGTTGGTTTCAGAGCGCACCCAGGACAGGCCGCGAATGAAGACGCCGCCGCCCTCGGCGGCCAGACGGGCCGGGTCGCGGGCCTCGTTGGTGCGCTGGAGGGTGACGCCGGAGATGCGTTGAAGCGCTTCCGAGACGGAGCGGTCCGGCAGGGCGCCGATGTCCACGGCGGTGATCGAGTCCACGATCACCTCGGAGTTGCGCTTGATGTCCTGGGCGCTCTGCAGACTGGCGCGGAGCCCGGTGATGACCACCTCCTCGACCTCCGTGGCGTCGTCCGGCTCCTGCGCGGTCTGGGCCAAAGCCGGGGCGTTCATGGCGCCCAGGGCGATCAAGGACACGCCCAGAGACAGGGCGAATTTCGAGACGCTTTTACCTTGAGACATTGAATGCCCCTCCCCGTTTCCAATGGCCCGCGGACACCTGTTACCGGCGCTTCGCGGGCGTTCTCCCGTATGCACATCCCGCCAGCAGATCAGCGCGCTGACGTTTTCAAATATGCAATAAGTTTTCTCCTACAGGCTCTGGTTTGTTAGCGCAACCAATTGCTGCCGGCCGGATCCTGGACGGGGGCGGATGCGGGTGTGCGACGGGGCGAAAACGGCGTTTCCCGCAGGACGTCGACGGCCCTCCGCGGACGGGAGTCCCGTGGCGCGGGAGGGGTCCGCCTCCGCCGGCTGCGCGGCCCGATTTCCGGTCGATTGATGCAGCCAATCCGCTGACCGCGCGCTATGCTCGGGCGGTTCAAAGGGAGGCGCTCATGGTCCGTTTCATTGTCCAGTGGCTGGTCACGGCTCTGGGGCTGTGGCTGTCGTCGGTCCTGATCGCGGGAATCGCGTTCCGGGACACCACGGTCCTGATCCTGGCGGCCCTGGTGCTGGGTCTGATCAACGCTGTGATCCGGCCCGTTCTGGTGATCATCACCTTTCCCATCACCGTCGTCACCCTGGGCCTGTTCCTGCTGGTGGTGAACGCCGCCATGATCGGCCTGGCCGCGGCCTTCTTCGACGGCTTCACGGTCAGCGGCTTCTGGCCCGCCATCGGCGCCGCCGTGGTCACCGGCGTGGTGAGCTGGATCGCCGGCGCCTTCATCCGCGACTGAGCTTCCGTCCCGGACTGGCTTCGCGCGGGCGCGCCTGCTAGACCGCGCCCATGCTGGTTCGCGCGCCAAACATCGTGATCTCCATTCGCCGCCCGGCGTAGCGTTTCAGGGCTTCGCCCCACGCACGCCGGGTTCGACCGATCACCCGCGCAACCACGATCAAAGCCTGAGACACCCATGGCCGACGCCCCCCAGACTCCCGAAGACCGCGATTATCGCGACACCGTCTTCCTGCCCGACACCCCCTTTCCCATGCGCGGCGGCCTGCCGAAGAAGGAGCCGGAGATCCTGGCCGCCTGGGGCGACCTCTACACGGCCCTGCGCAAGCAGCGTCAGGCCGAGGGCGCGCCGCTGTTCGTGCTGCACGACGGCCCGCCCTACGCCAACGGCGACATCCACATCGGCCACGCGCTGAACAAGACCCTGAAGGACTTCGTGGTCCGCTCCCGGTTCCTGCTGGGCTACGATGTGGACTACGTCCCCGGCTGGGACTGCCACGGCCTGCCCATCGAGTGGAAGATCGAGGAGCAGTTCCGCGCCAAGGGCCGCCGCAAGGACGAGGTCTCCAAGGCCGAATTCCGCCAGGCCTGCCGCGAGTACGCCGCCGGCTGGATCGACGTGCAGCGCGAACAGTTCAAACGCCTCGGCGTGATCGGAAACTGGGACGGGCGCTACGCCACCATGGACTACGCCACCGAGGCGGCCATCGTGCGCGAGTTCCACAAGTTCAAGAACTCTGGCCAGCTGTATCGCGGCTCCAAGCCCGTGATGTGGTCGCCGGTGGAGCGCACCGCCCTGGCCGACGCCGAGATCGAGTACCACGAGCACAACAGCCCCACGATCTGGGTCAAATTCCCGGTGACGGGCGCCACGGACGATCATCCGGACGACCTGCTGGCCTTCCGCCACGCCACGCCGTCCATCGTCATCTGGACCACCACGCCGTGGACCATCCCGGCCAACCGCGCCATCAGCTACGGCCCCGAGATCGACTACGGCCTGTATGAGGTCACGGCGCTGGAGGAAGGGCTGGAGTTCGAGCCCTGGGCCAAACCCGGCGACCGCCTGATCCTGGCCGACAAGCTGGCAGAGGACGTGTTCAAGGCCGCGAAGATCGCCGCCTGGACCCGCGTCGACGCGGTCAATCCGTCCGGTCTGGAGTGCGCCCACCCCCTGGCGGCCCTGCACCCCGGCTTCGGCTATTCGGTGCCGCTGCTGGCCGGCGACCATGTGACCGACGAGGCGGGCACCGGCTTCGTGCACACCGCCCCGGGCCACGGCGCGGACGACTACGACGTCTGGCGCGCCCACGGCCATCACGAGATCCCCGACACCGTCGATCCCGACGGCGCCTACTACGAGCACGTGCCCCTGTTCGGCGGCCTCAAGGTGCTGGAGACCGAGGGCAAGAAGACCGGCAAGTTCGGCCCGGCCAATCCGGCCGTGATCGAAAAGCTGATCGAGGCCGGGACCCTGTTGGCCCGGGGCCGCACGGAACACTCCTATCCGCACAGCTGGCGCTCCAAGGCCCCCGTGATCTTCCGCAACACGCCCCAGTGGTTCGTGCGGCTGGACGGCGATCACGGCCTGCGGGAGAAGGCCCTGGCCGCCATCGACGCCACTGCGTTCCACCCGGCCGGCGGGCGCAACCGCATCCGCTCCATGGTCGAGACCCGCCCCGACTGGCTGATCAGCCGCCAGCGCGCCTGGGGCACGCCCCTGGCCACGTTCGTGGACA
>JBALUZ010000019.1:5322-24953 GCA_036963825.1 Brevundimonas sp. | reverse complement strand
CAGCAGGGCGACGAAGGTCAGGTACGGGTTGCCCATGGGGTCGGGGAAGCGGGCTTCGATGCGCTTGGCCTTGGGCGAGGACACCCACGGGATGCGGATCGAGGCCGAGCGGTTGCGGCTGGAATAGGCCAGCTTCACCGGCGCCTCATAGCCCGGCACCAGACGCTTGTAGCTGTTGGTGGTGGAGTTGGAGAAGGCGTTGATGGCCTTGGCGTGCTTGATGATGCCGCCGATGTACCAGAGGCACTGCTCCGACAGCCCGGCGTACTTGTCGCCGGCGAACATGGGCTTGCCGTCCTTCCAGATGGACTGGTGCACGTGCATGCCCGAGCCGTTGTCGGCGAACATGGGCTTGGCCATGAAGGTGGCCGACTTGCCGTAGGCCGCCGCCACGTTGTGGATGACGTATTTGTACAGCTGCAGGCGGTCGGCCATGGTCACCAGCTCGGCGAACTTCAGGCCCAGTTCGTGCTGCGCCGGGGCGACCTCGTGGTGGTGCTTCTCGGGCTCCAGGCCCAGGTCCTTCATGACCGCCAGCATCTCGCCGCGCAGGTCCTGGCCCGAGTCCACCGGGTTGACCGGGAAATAGCCGCCCTTGGCGCGCGGCCGGTGGCCCATGTTGCCTTCGGTGTACTCGGCCCCGGTGTTGGCCGGAAGCTCCGTGGAATCAAAGGCGTAGCCGGTGTCATGGGCCGAGGTGGACCAGCGCACGTCGTCGAAGATGAAGAACTCGGCCTCGGGGCCGAAATAGACCTTGTCGCCCACGCCCGACGACTGGACATAGGCCAGCGCCTTCTTGGCCATGGAGCGGCTGTCGCGGGAGTAGGGCTCGCCGGTGTCCGGGTTCATCACGTCGCAGAACAGGAACATGGTGGTCTGCTGGTAGAACGGGTCGATATAGGCCGTGTTCAGGTCCGGCTTGAGCAGCATGTCGGACTCGTTGATGGCCTTCCACCCGGCGATCGAGGACCCGTCGAACATGGTGCCTTCGTTCAGGAAGTCCTCGTCCACCAGGTCGATGTCGAAGGTGACATGCTGGAGCTTTCCGCGGGTGTCGGTGAAGCGGACGTCGACGTATTTCACGTCCTTGTCCTTGATCTCTTGAAGGATCTTGCTGGCGCTGCTCATTCTCGTAAGTCCAGGTTTTGGGGAGGTTGATAAGGAAACGGCCGCTCCCTGGGGGGCGGCCGGCGGCGGAAGTCAGATGGCCTGGGCTCCGGTTTCTCCGGTGCGGATGCGGATGACGTCGGACACATCGGTGACGAAGATCTTGCCGTCGCCGATCTTGCCGGTGCGGGCGGCGGTCTGGATGGCCTCCACCACGGCCGGCGCCATGTCGTCAGGCACCACCACCTCCAGCTTGATTTTGGGCAGGAAGTCGATGACGTACTCGGCGCCCCTGTAGAGTTCCGAGTGCCCCTTCTGACGGCCGTATCCCTTGGCCTCCAGAACGGTCATGCCCTGCACGCCGATGTCCTGAAGGGCTTCCTTCACTTCATCCAGCTTGAAGGGCTTTATGACAGCTTCGATCTTCTTCATGGGCTCCCCGAAGCGCGGCGTTTCGCCACTCGGCACACGGGATGATAAGGGACATTGCATTGCACAATAACGCAAGCCTCTTTTGCAGTTTTGTCACAGCGTGATGGCGCCATGACCCAGACCAACCACCCGGATCTCTGGCGTCTGACGCTGCCGCGCCCGGGCGCCGAAAGCCACAAGCACAGCCGCGGCCGGCTGGGGGTCGTGTCCGGACCGGCCCTGCGCACCGGAGCCGCCCGCCTGGCGGCGCGCGCCGGGCTGCGCATGGGGGCGGGGCTGGTGAAGGTCTTCTCCCCCCCGGACGCCGCCCCGGTTCTGGCGACGGCGCTGGAGGCGGTGATGCTGGACGTGTTCCATGACGCCGACGAGCTCCAGCGGCTGGCCGCCCCCATGGACGCCCTGGTCATCGGCCCGGCGGCCGGCCTGACCGACGCCACAGCGGCCAACATCGCCGCGCTCCAGCGCAACGGCGCCGCGCTGGTCATCGACGCCGATGGTCTCAGCCTGTTCGAGGGCCGGCCCGGGGATCTGTTCGCCGGCCTGGACCGGGACGACGTGCTGACGCCCCACGCCGGCGAGTTCGAGCGCCTGTTTCCGGGCCTTCTGGCCGCACACGGCAGGGAAGGGGCCGCCGCCCGGGCCGCCGGGGCGGCCGGAGCGGTCGTCATCCTGAAGGGGGCGGACACGGTGATCGCCGCCCCGGATGGAAGGCTTTCCATCAACCGGCACGGCTGCCCCTGGCTGGCCACGGCCGGGACCGGCGATGTCCTCGCCGGCATGATCGGCGCCCTGCTGGCCCAGAAAATGGACAGTTTCGACGCCGCCCGCGCCGCCGTGTGGATGCATGCTGAAGCGGGCAGGGCGGTGGGCCCGGGCCTGATCTCGGAAGATCTGCCGGACCGGATCGGACCGGTCCTCGGCGCGCTTCTGGACTAGAGCCTCATGTCCAGCCGCGTGAACGATCGCGATCCGCGTCGCCGCCGCATCATCTCGTGCAGGGAATCCGCGAGCAGCAGGAGCTGGTCTTCGGTCATCCGCCCTGCCGCGTCCAGCAGCTTCAGGCGCAGGGCCTCGACCTCCGCATCCGTAAAGTCAGCAGGCCTGTAATGAAAAGACTGTCTCATCCGGCGACTTTCCTGCTCCAGGTTCTGAAGCGCCTGAACGGTCCGTCCAGTTCCCCTTGCCATGGCGTCCCGGAACGTCATACAGGCCAGGCCTGCCTCATGCGGATGTGGCGGAACTGGTAGACGCACTGGATTTAGGTTCCAGCGCCGCAAGGCGTGGAGGTTCGAGTCCTCTCATCCGCACCACGCCATCGGGGACGACATGACCACAGACAACGGCGACTATGTCTACGACGAGGCCACGGGCGAGTGGCTGAGCCCCGAGGACGCCGCGGCGCGGACCGCAGCGAACCAGGTCGTCGTCCGCGACGCCGTCGGCAATACGCTTGCGGACGGCGACAGCGTGAGCCTCATCAAGGACCTCACGGTCAAGGGCGCCGGCCAGACCCTGAAACGGGGCACGGTCATCAAATCCATCCGGCTGACCGGCGACGATCAGGAAATCGACTGCCGCCATCCGACCATCAAGGGCCTGGTCCTGCGCGCGGAGTTCGTGCGGAAGGTCTAGGCAAGGGGGCCCTGAACGGCCCTGAAAGCCATATCCGTTTATCGCCTAAGATATATTATGCGAAGAAAGGCGCATCCGCGGATTTGCACAAATCCCGGCCGCGAGGCGCACATCGCTGAGCGCCCCGCGGACGCCGGGACTCCCGTCAATTCAGCGTGCGTGGATCATGTGCCGGGTTGACCGGCGGGCGCTTCCGTCCTGGCGGACCCCTCATTTCGGCCGCCTGCCTCGCCCGGCCACCGTTGCAGCGGGCGATCGCCCCAGCCCAGCCGGGCGGCGCGCGGCTGAATGCAGCCGTCCTCGTCTTCCCCGGCGCATACCGGATAGACGACTCCGTCGATGCGCACTTCGGTGGCCCGACCGTCCGGCCCGCGCGCCACCACCTCGGGCGTGTCCGCCCGGTACCCCGGGGCATCCCCGGACTGGGCGGACGCTGACGCCGCGCCGGCCAATACGAACGCCGCCAGGGTGGCGCCGGTCATGCGCTTCATAACCATCATCGATCTCCTGATTACCGTTTATGTCGCCGTCGTCGCGCCTTGCGGCGGCCGTCGCCCCGCAACTCAGCTGGAACCGGTCGAGCGATAAGTCGCCGCCCTGGCGGAAGACGGTCGTTCGGTGAACAGGGCGCGGCGGGATTTGTTCCAGGCCTCTGGAGGCGCTCGAAGGCTCGGGTTTGACAGCTCCCCTGATCGGCAGCAACGATCACCCGGGCGACTTCCCCCAGCCCGATCGCCCTGAAGGAATCATCATGATCATTCGGCCCGTCGTGGCGGTCCTGCTTGTCGCCGCCTGTTCAACCGCCGACCGGGCGCAACCGGTCGCCTCCGCCCCCGTCGACGCTCCCGCGGCGGTGGAGACAAGCTCGATCGAGCGGGGCGCGATGTTCGCGCGCACCCAGTGCGCCGCGTGCCATGCGGTGGGGTCTGACGGGGCGAGTCCGCTGGCCGCAGCCCCTCCCCTGCGCGAAATCAGTCGCCGTTATCCGGTGGAGCAATTGCAGGAAGCGTTCGCCGAGGGTTTCGTCACGGCGCACTCGACAATGCCGGAATTCGTGCTTGAGGCATCCGATAACCGGGACCTCATCGCCTATCTGGCGTCGATCCAGGAAGAGTGAGGCGGGGCTTCAGCTCAGCCCGTGAACGTCAGGGACAGGCCGTCGTAGGCCACATCCACATTGGCCGGCATGACGGTCTGCAGGGCGGCGTAGTCGAGATCCAGATGCAGGTTGGTCAGCACGGCCGCCTTCACGCCGGAGCGCGCGATCCAGCCCAGGGTCTTGTCCACGTGGGTATGGGTCGGGTGGGGCGTCCAGCGCAGGGCGTCGACGATCCAGGTCTCGGCCCGGGCGACCTCGGCCAGCGCCGCATCGTCCAGATCGGACACGTCAGGCGAATAGGCCACGGGGCCGATGCGGTAACCCACGCTGTGGATCGGTCCGTGCAGCTGGTCGAAGGTCATGACCTCCACCGGGCCGCCGGGGCCGTCGATGGTGAACGGCGCGCCCAGCGGCGGCAGGTCGTTCAGGTCGCAGATGGCGGGATAGCCTTCCACCGACTCGAAGATGTAGCGGAACCGGTTTTCGAGCGTCGCGCGCGTGGCGGCGTCCATCCAGCACGGGATCCGGCGTCGCGCGCGCATGGCGAAGACCCGCAGGTCGTCGATGCCGTGGGCCTGATCGGCGTGGTCGTGGGTGTAGAGCACCGCGTCCAGATGGCGGACCTCCGCGTCCAGCATCTGTTCCCGCAGATCGGGCGAGGTGTCGATCAGGATGCTGGTGGGCGTCTCCCCTGCCCCGTAGCGCTGGACCAGCAGGGAGCAGCGGCGGCGGCGATTGCGGGGATTTTTCGGGTCACAGTCGCCCCAGTCGCCGTCCCCCCGCGGCACGCCGCCGGAGGAGCCGCTGCCCAGGATGGTGAAGACCCAGCGGCCGGTCACGGACGGGGAATCCGGTCGAACAGGGCGAAGAAGGCGTCGGCGGTGCGCTGCTCGGCCTCCTCGCGACTCCAGCCGCGGATTTCGGCCAGCTTGTCCAGCACATGGCCGATGTACGCCGGCTCGTTGCGTCGGCCCCGATGGGGCGCGGGCGCCAGATAGGGGCAGTCGGTCTCGACGATGATGCGGTCCGCGGGCATGGCGCGAATGACCGCGCGCACGTCCTCGGCCGCCTTGAAGGTGGCGATCCCGGAGACCGAGAACCAGCCGCCAAGTTCCGCTGCCAGTTCAGCCAGTTCAGGGCCGCTTGTATAGCAATGCATGAGAAACTTGAACGGTCCCGCCGCATGCTCCTCGCGCAGGATGTCCGCCATCACGTCGTCGGCTTCGCGGGTGTGGACCACCAACGGCAAACCGGTTTCGCGGGCGGCGGCCACATGGGCCCGGAAGACCTGGGCCTGAACGTCGCGCGGGCTCAGGTCATAGTGGAAATCCAGCCCGCATTCGCCGACGCCAACCACCTTCGGGCGGCTCGCAAGCTGGATCAGATCACTCGCTCCAAGCGACGGATTTTCCTTGGCCTCATGAGGATGCGTCCCGACCGTGCACCAGATGTCGTCATGGGCCATGGCGAGGGCGTGGGTGGCCTCGAAGGTGGAGACCTTGTCTGAAATCTCGATCATCATCGCCACGCCCGCCGCGCGCGCCCGGGCGACGACCGCGTCGCGATCCTCGTCGAACTGGGGCGCGTGCAGGTTCACGTGGCTGTCGATCAGCATTCAGACGGCTCCGATGCGCCGGGCGCGCCCGATTTCGGCCATGGCGGCCGCCAGCACGTCGGCGCGATCCAGGTTGATGCCCGAGACCTGATCCGGCATGACGCTCAGACGGCTCCAGGTCTCCGACCAGGCGGCGGCTTCCCGCCCGGTGGAGGACGCGGCGCGGTCCTTCACAGCGGCCAGCAGGCGGTCGAACAGGCGCTCGAAATTCTCGGCCCCGTCCGCACCGCGGAACTTGGCCGACTGGGCGATTTGCGCCGCCACGTCGCCCTGGTCCTCGTCGACCCAGCCGCGCGCCAGCCGGTCCAGCTCCAGCATCTGGTCGCCCGCCAGCATCAGGGCCGCGCCCGGCGAGCCGGCGGCCATGGCGGCGATGCGGCCGGCTTCCTGATCCGCCAGACCGGTCTGCCGGCTGACCAGGGCGCCCAGGGCCTCCACGCTCCAGTTGGGGAAGTTCAGCCGCCGGCAGCGCGAGCGGATGGTGGGCAGCAGACGACCCGGCGCATGGGTCACCAGAAACAACACGCCCCGCTCCGGCGGCTCCTCAAGAACCTTCAGCAAGGCATTGGCAGCGTTCATGTTCAGGTCGTCCGCCGCATCGATGATCGCCACCCGGTAGCGCGCCCGCGACGGGCTCATGGAGAAGAACTCCGGCAGCTCGCGCGCCTGGTCGACCGAGATGTTGCGCTTCAGCTTGGCGCCCTCCCCGGCCCGCTCCAGAATCATCAGGTCCGGGTGGGACTGGGCCGAGACCAGCTGGCTGACAGGATCCATGGGCCGCGCGCCCAGTTCCCCCCGCGACGGATCGGGCTCGGCGCCCAGCAGACGGCGCGCGGCGCGGTAGGCGAAGGTCGCCTTGCCCACGCCCTCCACCCCGGTCAGCATCCAGGCGTGGTGCAGCCGTCCGCGCGACAGGGCGTCTGTGAAGGCCCGTTCGGCCTCCTGGTGGGGCGCCAGGTCGAAGCGGTCGCGGGGATGATCGCTCACGCCAGCCGCTCCCGCACCACAGACCAGATGCGGTCGAACACGGCGTCCGGCGCGGCGTCGGCGTCGATCATGACGCTGCGTTCGGGGTGCGCTTTGGCGATGGCGGCGAAGCCCTCGCGCAGGCGGTCATGGAAGGCCGCGCCCTTGCCCTCGAACCGCGCCTCGGCCGCGCCGCGATCCGCCGCGCGGGCCAGACCTGCCGACGCCGGCAGGTCGAGGATCAGGGTCAGGTCCGGCTGGTCCGCGCCCACCACGCCCCGGTCCAGCGCCTCGATGAAGTCCGGATCCAGGCCGCCGGCGGCGCCCTGATAGGCGCGGCTGGAGTCGGCGAACCGGTCGCTGATGACCCAGGCGCCCCGCGCCAGCGCCGGACGGATCAGGCGATCCAGATGGTCGGACCGGGCGGCGTACATCAGCAGGGCCTCGGCCGTGGGGGTCCAGCGATCGGCGGCGCCGTTGACCAGGATATCGCGCAAGATCTCGGCGCCCGGCGAACCGCCCGGCTCGCGGGTCAGCACCACCTCGCGGCCCTCAGCGCGCAAGGCTTCGGCCAGGCGGCGGGCCTGGGTCGATTTGCCGGCGCCTTCGCCGCCTTCAAGGGTGATGAACCGTCCGCGAGTCACGCCCGCACAATGGCGCGCCTGACGCCTGAGGCAAGCCCGAAGCCGCCTCTATCCCCCGACGATGGCCGCGTCGGCGAATCCGTGGGCGATGACGCCGCGCCGCGCCTGCTCGGCCTGGTTGGGATCGCCCCACGGCCCGACCATGACGCGCCAAAGGCGCCGCCCGTCCACATGGACCGAATCCATCCGGGCCCGGTCGCCCAGACGCCGGGCGGCGGCGCGGGCGTTGTTGCGGTCCGCGAACGAGCCGGCCTGGATCCAGTAGATGCTGGTGGCGGTTGTGCCGACGGGCGGTGAAACGGGCGGCGGCGCCGAGGCCGTCTGCACCCCGCCCGCGACCCAGCCGCCCTGACGCGGCGCAGGCCCCAGATAGCGCACCCGCACCTGACCCACGCCGGCGGTCAGCAGGCCCAGCTCCCGGGCCGCCCCGCGCGACAGGTCGATGATGCGGTCGTCCACGAACGGCCCCCGGTCGTTCAGGCGCAGGATGGCGCTGCGTCCGTTGGCCAGGTTCGTCACCTCCACCAGACCGGGCAGCGGCAGGGTCTTGTGGGCGGCGGTCAGGGCGTTCTCGTCGAACCGTTCTCCGGTGGCGGTTGGCCGGCCGTGAAAGCCCGGGCCGTACCAGGACGCCTGGCCTGTCTCCTCATAGTTCGGCTGGTGGGCCGGGTGGTACCAGCGGCCGCGGACCTGGTAGGGGCGCATGGTGCCGCTGACGATGGGCGCCGGGTCGCTGACCACGGGCGGCGCCAGGACGCTGCCGCGCGGCAGGTCCCGTCCGCCCGAGGCGCACGCCGCCAGAACCAGCATGGACGCCGCCGTCATGCCGATCCGCACAGATGGGATGAGCTGTTTCAGCACGCCTGCCTCACTCTCCGAATTCCAGGTCCATCATGGCCGTGAAATTTTCCGCTTTGGTTAACGCGCCCCTTCCCTGCTATGCACCCCGCGCCGGACAGGTGGCCGAGTGGTTTAAGGCAGCGGTCTTGAAAACCGCCGTAGGTGTGAGCCTACCGTGGGTTCGAATCCCACCCTGTCCGCCACCCCGCTCCTCGAAAGTCTTCCGGGTGAGTCCCGCTTCCTGCGAAACCCGTCTCTTGACTCGCCCGGGGGAAGACGCGGCATATAGGAGAACATATCAGGAACAATTGATGCCTTCGCCCGCGTCCCTTCACCATTTGCGTCGACAGCTTTCGGCCCTGGAGCCTCGGGGCTGTGCATCCGGACGATCCTTCCTGCCGGGGATGACCGGTCTGGACGAACGTCTGGGCGCGCTCAGGGCGGATGCGGTGCACGAGGTTCTGCCCGAAGCCCCGCGCCAGGCCGTGGCGGCTCACGGGTTCGCCCTGGGGCTGGCGTCCCGGGCTTCAGGTGCAATCGTATGGATCCTCCAGACCTCGGGGCGATCCGAGATGGGGGAGCCCTTTGGCCCCGGGCTGTCGGCCTGGGGCCTGGATCCGGGCGCGCTGATCCTCGTGCGGGTGTCCGACGCCGCCTCCCTCCTGGCCGCCGGCGAGGAGACGCTGCGCAGCGGCGCGGCGGGCGCGGTGATCATGAGCGGCTGGGGCGAGGCGAAGGTGCACGGCCTGACCGCCAGTCGAAGATTGATGATGGCGGCCCGCAGCGGCTCGACCCTGGGCCTGCTGGTGCGGGCGAACGCCGAGCCGGCGCCCAGCGCGGCGGAGACCCGCTGGTCCATCGCCGCGGCCCCGTCCGCGCCCCTGGCCGCCAATGCGCCGGGACGGCCGGCCTTTCGCGCGCGGCTGTTGCGCAGCCGGTCCGGCGCGCCGCCGGGCGAATGGACCCTGGAGTGGGATCGTGAGACGCGCCGTTTCGTCACGCCGTCGGCATCTGGCGGTCTGGTTTCCCGTCCTGCCGACCGACCGGCTGCGGCGGGAACAGGCCGATCCCGCGCCGCCTGAGCATCCCGTCATTCTGGTGGACAAGGACCGGGGCGCCCTGCGTCTGACGGCGGCGAACCCGGCCGCCCTGTCGCTGGGGCTTTCGCCCGGCATGACCCTGGCCGACGCCCGGGCCCGGGTTCCGGATGTGGCAGCCCTGCCCCACGACGGCGAGGCCGACGCCCGGCTGCTGCGCGCGGTGCTGGAGGATTTCGACCGCTTCACCCCCATGGCGGCGCTGGACCCGCCCCATGGCCTGATGCTGGACGTGACCGGCTGCGCCCATCTGTTCGGGGGGGAGGAACGCATGGTCGGGGCGGTCAGGGCCCGCGCGGAACGCCTCGGGCTGCAGGTCCGGCTGGCCCTGGCCCGCACGCCCCAGACCGCCCGCGCCCTGGCCCGGTTCAGTCCGGGGGGCGTCGCGCCGGAGGGGCAGGACGCAGTCCTCGCCCGCCCCCTGCCCGTGGCGGCCATGGAGCTGGACCCGCGCGATCATCAGGCCATTCGCCGCGCGGGACTGAAGACCCTGGGCGATCTGGACGACCGGCCCCGGGCGGCCCTGGCCGCCCGCTTCGGCGCCGACTTCCCCGATCGGCTGGACCGGGTGATGGGACGGGTCGACGTGCGCATCACGCCCCATCGCCCGCCGCCGCCGGTCATCGCCGACCGGGTGCTGGCCGAACCGATCACCGATCTGGACGCCGTGCACGCCGTCATCGCCGACCTGCTGGCCGACGCCGAACAGCAGCTCGAGGCCCGGGGCCAGGGGGCGCGCCGGTTCGTTCTGGGCCTGTATCGTCTGGACGGCCACGTCCGCCGCATCGCCCTGCAGACCGCTCGTCCCGTGCGGGAGGCGGGGGTGGTCATGCGCCTGTTCCGTGAGCGGCTGGCGGCGCTGGCCCGGCCGGTGGATCCCGGCTTCGGTTTCGATCACCTGCGTCTGGGCGCCGAACAGTTGCGCGCCGTCGCCGCCGAACAGATCGCCTTCGACCGGCGCCCCTACGGCGACGAGGCCCTGGACGCCCTGGTCGACCAGCTGAGCGCCCGGCTGGGGCCCGAGGCGGTGCTGCGCGTCACGCCCGTGGCCTCCCACCTGCCCGAGCGGTCCAGCCGGCTGGCGCCCGCCCAGGCCGCGCCGGGCGGTGAGGACTGGCCCGCGCCCGACCCGGACTCGCCGCCGCTGCGGCCGCTGCACCTGTTCGACCCGCCCCAGCCGGTGGAGGCCGTCGCCCTGGCGCCCGACAGCCCGCCCGCCCGGTTCCAGTGGCGGCGCGCCACCCACCGGGTCATCCGCGCCGAGGGCCCCGAACGCATCGAGGCCGAGTGGTGGCGCGCGCCCCGCCACCGGGTGCGGGACTACTACCGGGTGGAGGATGAGGACGGCCGCCGCTTCTGGCTGTTCCGCGCCGGCGGCTATGGCGAGGACCCGCCGCCGCGCTGGTACGTGCACGGGCTGTTCGCATGAGTGCACCCGCCTACGCCGAACTGGTCGCGGCCAGCAATTTCTCGTTCCTGCGCGGCGCCTCGCACCCCAAGGATCTGGTTCTGACCGCCGTGCTGCGCGGCCACACGGGGCTGGGGCTGGCCGACCGCAACACCGTCGCGGGCGTGGTGCGGGCATGGAGCGCGCTGAAGCAGCTGAAGGACCACGGCGGGGCGCCCGAGAAGGTCCGCACCGGCGGCTCGCCCGGCGAGGTGATGTTCGTGGAGGATGACGCCTCCCCCGAACTGGCGAACGCCGTCCGGGAACGGGCGCAGGGTTTCCGCCTGCTCACGGGCGCGCGGCTGGTGTTCGCGGACGGGACGCCGGACATCGTCGCCTACCCGGAGGATCGGGCCGGATGGGGACGGCTGACACGGCTGCTGACCCTGGGCTCTCGACGCGCGAAAAAGGGCGCGTGCCTGCTGCATCTGAACGATCTGCTGGCGGATCCGGACGGCCTGCTGCTGATCGCGGTTCCCGACCAGACAATGGACGCCCTCCCCGACCTTCTGGCCCGCCTGAACGAGGCGCGCCCCGGGGCGGTCTGGCTGGGCGCGGCCATGCACCGGCGCGGCGACGACCGGCGGCGGCTGTCACGGCTGATGGCGCTGGCCGAGGGCGCGGGCGCGCCCCTGCTGGCCATGAACGACGTGCTCTATCACGCGCCCGGGGCGCGGGACCTCCAGGACGTCCTGACCTGCATCCGCGAGGGCGTGTCCATCGATCAGGCGGGCCGGCGCCTGCTGGCCAACGCCGAACGCCACCTGAAGCCCCCCGGAGAAATGGCCCGCCTGTTCGCCGATGCGCCGGAGGCCCTGGCCGAAACGCAGGCGCTGCTGGCCCGCTCCAGCTTCGACCTGGGCCAGCTGCGCTACGAATATCCCGAGGAGCCCATCCCGCCGGGGAAGACGCCGCAGGGCTGGCTGGAGACCCTGGTGAACCGCCGCCTGCCGGTCCGCTATCCGGACGGCGTCCCGGACAAGGTCATGGCCCTGATCGCCAAGGAGCTGGCCTATATCGCCGCGCGGGATCTGGCGCCCTATTTCCTGACCATCCACGACATCGTGCGGGTGGCCGAGGACAAGGGCATCCTGTGTCAGGGGCGCGGCTCGGCGGCCAATTCGGCGGTCTGCTACGTGCTGGGCATCACCAGCGTCGATCCGGTCCACCATGATCTGCTGTTCGAACGCTTCATGTCGGCGGACCGCAACGAGCCGCCCGACATCGACGTGGACTTCGAGCACGAGCGGCGCGAGGAGATCATCCAGCACATCTATGAGACCTACGGCCGGGAGCGGGCCGGCATCGCCGCCACGGTCATCCGCTATCGTCCCCGCAGCGCCATCCGCGAGGTGGGCAAGGCCCTGGGCCTGACCGAGGACGTGACCGCCCGCCTGGCCTCCACCCAGTGGGGCGGATGGGGCGCGTCCATCCCGGACGCCCAGATCGAACAGGCGGGCATGGACCCGGCCAATCCCATGATCCGGCGCGCCGTGGACATGGCCGGGCGCATCCTCGGCTTCCCCCGTCACCTGTCGCAGCACGTGGGGGGCTTCATCCTGACGCGCGGCCGGCTGGACGAGCTGGTCCCCATCGGCAATGCGGCCATGGCCGACCGCACCTTCATCGAATGGGACAAGGACGACATCGACGAGCTGGGCCTGATGAAGGTCGACGTGCTGGCCCTTGGCATGCTGACCTGCATCCGCAAGGCGCTGGACCTGATGAAGGCCCACGAGGGCGTGGACCACGACCTGGCCTCGGTCCCGGCCGAACAGGCCGACGTCTACGACATGCTCTGCAAGGGCGACTCCATCGGCGTGTTCCAGGTGGAGAGCCGGGCCCAGATCAACATGCTGCCGCGCCTGCGGCCGCGTGAGTTCTACGATCTGGTGATCCAGGTGGCCATCGTGCGGCCGGGCCCCATCCAGGGGGACATGGTCCACCCCTATCTGCGCCGCCGAAAGGGGCAGGAGGACGTCCTCTACGCCAGCCCGGCGCCGCCCCACGACCCGGACGAACTCAAGACCATCCTGCACCGGACCCTGGGCGTGCCGCTGTTCCAGGAACAGGCCATGAAGGTGGCCATGGTCGCCGCCGAGTTCAGCGACCGCGAGGCCAACGGCCTGCGAAAGGCCATGGGCACCTTCCGGGGCGACGGGACGCTGCACACCTATGAGGACCGCATGGTCGGGCGGATGATCGCGCGCGGCTATGATCCGGAGTTCGCCCGGCGCTGCTTCGAACAGATCAAGGGCTTCGGCTCCTACGGTTTTCCGGAAAGCCACGCCGCCAGCTTCGCCCGGCTGGTCTATGTGTCCAGCTACATCAAGCGCCGCCACCCCGCCGCCTTCGCCGCCGCCCTGCTGAACAGCCAGCCCATGGGTTTCTACGCCCCCGCCCAGATCGTGCGCGACGCCCGCGAGCACGGGGTCGAGGTGCGCGCGATCGACGTGAACCATTCCTTCTGGGACAACACGCTGGAGGGGCCGAAGGGCGCCCTGGCCCTGCGTCTGGGCCTGCGCCAGATCGACGGCTTCCGGAAGGACTGGGCCGAGGCCATGGCGGCCGCGCGCACCCGTCCGTTCAACGGGGTCGAGAGCCTGATGCGGCGCGCACGACTGCCCGTGGCGGCTTTGCGCAAGCTGGCCGACGCCGACGCCTTCCGCTCCATGGGTCTGGACCGGCGCGAGGCCCTGTGGGCGGTGCGCCGTCTGCCCGACGATGACGCCCTGCCCCTGTTCGCCGCCGCGAACACCCGTGAACTGGGCGAGGAGCCGGACGCCGCCCTGCCCGCCATGGCCCTCAGCGAACACGTGGCCGCCGACTACCAGACCACGCGCCTGTCCCTGAAGGCCCACCCCATGGCCGTCCTGCGCCCGGTGTTCGCGGCCGGGGGCTTTCTCAGCTGCGCCCAGGTAGAGGCGAAGCGGTCCGGCTCGCGGGTGCGCACCGCCGGCATCGTGCTGGTGCGTCAGAGGCCCGGCAACGGCAAGGCCATCTTCATCACCCTGGAGGACGAGACCGGCGTCACCAATCTGGTCCTGTGGGTGCGCACCTTCGAGACCTATCGCCGGATCGTGATGAGCGCCCGCCTGCTGGGCGTGGAAGGGGTGGTGGAGAAGAGCGCCGAGGGGGTGGTCCACCTGATGGCGGATCGTCTGTTCGACCGTTCAGCCGACCTCAACCGCCTGTCGCCCGATCACGAGCCGGTGCTCCAGCTCTCCGGCGCCGACGAGTTCGTCCATCCCCAGCACCCCCGCGACCTGCGCATGCTGCCGGGGTCGCGGGATTTCCACTGAAGCGGCGGAGAGCCCGGCCCCGGGAGGCAGGCCCCGGCCTTCACGGTTTGCCGTTGCGGCGCCCCCGTCGAATGGGCGAAGGTTCGCCGCACCCTCCCAACTGCACCGGAAGACCTCATGGCCGTAAAGTGGTTCTACACCCCGGCAGGGACGCCGTCGTTCTATCAGTCGGACGAGTTCGTCTGGGACACCCTGGGCAAGACCTGCCTGTACTGGGAGGCCAACGGCTGGTGGTTCCGCATGGAGGACAGCGCCCCGGCCTACTTCCTGAAGGGCCCCTGGGTCTTCAACCTTCTGGGCGAACCGGCCTTCTACACCGGCTAGGCCGCCAGCGCCTGCTCCACCGCCTGACGGATCTCGTCCGCCGTCGGCGTCGTCGCCGAGGGGAAGGCGGCGATCAGGCGCCCCTGACGATCGATCAGCAGCTTGTGGAAATTCCAGCCGGGCACGGCGGCGTCGCCCATCTGCGCCCGCGCCCACTGATAGAACGGGTGCGCGTCATCGCCGGTGACGCGCGTCCGCCCCGCCATGGGGAAGGTGACGCCGAAATTCAGGGTGCAGAACTCGCGGATGTCCTCGGCGGTTTCCAGCTCCTGGTTCATGAAATCGCCCGACGGCACCCCGACCACGGCGAAGCCTTGCTCGCCGTACTCCTCATAAAGCGCCTGCAACCCCTCGTACTGGGGCGTGAAGCCGCATTTGGACGCGGTGTTGACCACCAGCACCACATCGCCCTGGAAGGCGGTCATGGGCACGCTGGGCGTGGACAGGCCGTCGAAGGCGAAGCGCCAGGCCGTCCCCTCGGGCGCCTGGTCGACCGGCGGTGCGGCGGCGAACAGGGCCTGATGTTCGGCGACGGCGGCGTTGACCGCCTCGGCGGGGGCCAGTTCCTCCTCAGCCGCCACGGTCTCTGCGGCCGGCGCAGCCTGCCGGTCGCAGGCGGCCAGGGCCAGGACCGCCAGGGACGCCAGCATCATCTTCCGGATCGACATGGCGATCTCCTGTTCAGGGGCGCCGCCATCATGCTCACGATGCGAACGGCGCGACAAGTTCGCGCGTGAGGCGGAACGGTCTTACCGAGGCCGCGCTGATCCATTAGCCTGATCACGCCCAGCCGGAGCACCCATGCCCAAGCCGCCGTTCCTTCTGTTCTTTTCCGTTGTCGCAGCGTGCGCCTCGGCCTCGACGGCGCTGGCCCAGGCGGACGGACTGGAGGTCCGGACGGCCGTGCTTTATCACGACGTCAACCATCCGGGCGCCGACGCGGTTGAAAGCGGAGCGGACATCGAGCTGCAGGTCCTGGGCCCGCGGATGGACGCGCTGGGGATGCTGGGACGTCCCCGCCCCTACGTCAGCGCCGCATTGAACACCGCCGGCGACACCAGCTTCGCGGCCGTGGGCGTCGTCTGGCGCAGGGACTGGACTCCCCGCTGGAGCGGCGAGATCCAGTTCGGCTACGCCATCCACGACGGCGAGATCGACTCCACGGATCCGGTGATCGCCGCCAGCCGGCTTCAGCTGGGCTCCCGCGACCTGTTCCGGACGGCCCTCGGCGTGGATTACCGCCTGTCGCCGGACTGGTCGGTGGGGCTGCAATGGACGCACCTGTCGCACGGCGAAATCCTCGGCGACGGCCGCAACCAGGGCATTGATGCGGCCGGGATCAGGGTCGCGCGGCGGTTCGGTCGCTAGAGCCGTACAGCGTCCGCGCCCGTCCCTCGAAACAGCGGATCAGGGCGTTCACCGCACGGTCGAAATTGGCGCTCAGCATCAGGTCCAGCATGCGCGACCGGAAGGCGAAATCGATCATGAACTCCAGCCGCGTCCCGTCCGGGTGCGGGTGAAACTCCCACCGGTTCTTCAGGTGTTTGAACGGCCCGCGGATCAGGCCCACCTCGACCACATTGCGGTTGGCGTCGCGCCGGACCCAGGTGGAGAACGTCTCCCTCAGCACGGCGAAGCCGACCCCGGCCTCGGCGTCCAGCAGGGTCACGCCGGGCCCCTCCTCCCGCTCGTTCCACACGCGCATGGAGGTGACCCAGGGCACGAACTCGGGATAGGCGCGCACGTTCGCCACCAGATCCAGCAACTGGTCAGGCGCATAGGGCAGGATGCGGGTGACGCGGTGAACAGCCAAGCGGAACGGCGCCTCAGCGGCCCAGCTGGGCCATGCGCGCGGCCCTCAGCCGGGCGAAGTCGTCGCCGGCGTGGTGCGAGCTGCGGGTCAGGGGCGAGGAGGACACCATCAGGAAGCCCTTGGCCCGGGCGATGGCCTCGTAGGCCTTGAACTCCTCGGGCGTCACGAACCGGTCGATGGGGGCGTGCTTGCGGGTGGGCTGCAGGTACTGGCCGATGGTGATGAAGTCCACGCCGGCCGAGCGCATGTCGTCCATCACCTGCATGATCTCTTCCTTGGTCTCGCCCAGCCCGACCATGATGCCGGACTTGGTGAACTGGTTGGGGTCGCGCTCCTTGACCTGCTGCAGCAGGCGCAGGGAGTGGAAGTAGCGGGCCCCGGGCCGGATCTTCAGGTACAGGCGCGGCACGGTCTCGAGGTTGTGGTTGAACACGTCCGGCGCGGCGTCGATCATCACCTCGGCCGCCCCGTCCTTGCGCAGGAAGTCGGGCGTCAGGATCTCGATTGTCGTTTGCGGCGCCTGCAGCCGGATCTGCCGCACCACCTCGGCGAAGTGGGCCGCGCCGCCGTCCGCGACGTCGTCGCGGTCGACCGAGGTGATGACCACGTGGTTCAGGCCCAGCTGCGCCACCGCGAGCCCCACCTTGCCCGGCTCTTCGGGATCCAGGGGCTGGGGCAGGCCCGTCTTGACGTTGCAGAAGGCGCAGGCCCGGGTGCAGGTGTCGCCCATGATCATCAGGGTGGCGTGCTTCTGGCTCCAGCACTCGCCGATGTTCGGACAGGCCGCCTCCTCGCAGACGGTGACGAGACCCTTGTCCTTCACGATGGCCCGGGTGGCGTTGTACTGCCCCGACCCCGGCGCCTTGACGCGCAGCCAGTCGGGCTTGCGCAGCACAGGGCTTTCCGGCCGGTTCTGCTTTTCCGGGTGGCGAAGCTCGGACGGCTTCCGGGCCAGGGTGTCGATCAGCGTCACCATCGGCGTGACGGAACTCCTTGCAGCGAAGGCGCTATGTCGGACTTTCAGGCCGCAAAGGCAAGGCCCGCCCCGGTCACGAAGGCTTTCATGTCCGGCAATGTTACAGACCTTTTCAAGGTCGTGACCCGCCTCTAGTTTACCCGGCGACAAGCAGAGGGCGACCCAAAGCCCCAAGGGAGATGCGCGTTTGCCGATTCCGTTTGATGAGAAGGCTGTCCGCCAGTCCATGTTCGACGCCCTGATCGCGGCGCGCGAGCGGTTCGGCGACAAGGAGATCATCGAGGACCAGGACAGGAAGCCCCTGACCTACACCGGGCTGATTCGCGCCGCCTTCGTGCTGGGCCGCAAGATCGCGGCCATGACCGAGCCGGGCGAGCGGGTCGCCATCATGCTGCCGTCCAGCATGGGCGTGGTGGTCACCTTTTTCGGCCTGCACGCCTTCGGACGGACGCCGGTGATGCTGAACTTCACCTCCGGGGCGCGGAACCTCAAGGCCGCCTGCGCCACGGCGGGGGTGAAGAAGATCCTGACCGCGCGGCGGTTTGTGGACCAGGCCAGGCTCGACGACCTGGTCGTGGCGCTGGAGCCGGTGGCCGACATCATCTGGCTGGACGACATCCGCCAGACCATCGGCCTCCAGGACAAGCTGTATGGTCTGATGGCGGGCCTGTTTCCCAGGCGCTTCCGCGCCGAGACCCACCCCGACGACGCGGGCGTGATCCTGTTCACGTCCGGCAGCTTCGGCGCGCCCAAGGGCGTCATGCTGACCCAGGCCAACCTGGTGGCCAACGCCCTGCAGATCGGCTCGCACATCGCGCTGGACACCGACTGGGTGTTCTTCAATCCCCTGCCCACGTTCCACTGCTTCGGCCTGACCGGCGGAGTGATCCTGCCCATGCTGCAGGGCCTGAAGTCCTTCCAGTATCCCTCCCCGCTTCACGCCAAGCAGATCACCGATCTTCTGCCCCAGGTGAACGCCTCGGTGCTGATGACCACCGACACCTTCCTGAACCAGTACGCGCGCGTCGCAGGGCCCAACGATTTCTCGACCATCCAGTTCGTGGTCGCCGGCGCGGAACGCGTTCGCGACGAGACCCGCGAGATGTTCAACCAGCGTTTCGGCGGCCTTGAGCTGCTTGAGGGCTACGGCGCCACCGAAGCCGCGCCCGTGGTCGCGGTGAACCAGCCGGGCAACAACCACTTCGGCACGGTGGGCCGGATCCTGCCCGGCATGGAGTGGCGGCTGGAGCCCGTGGAGGGCATCGACCGGGGCGGCCGGCTGTTCCTGCGCGGCCCCAACATCATGGCGGGCTATCTGTCGCCCGACGACCCCGACCGCCTGGAGGTGCTGCAGGATGGCTGGCACGACACCGGCGACATCGTGGATGTGGACGCCGAAGGCTATGTGCGAATTCTCGGTCGGGCCAAGCGCTTCGCCAAGATCGGCGGCGAGATGGTCAGCCTGACCGCGGTCGAGGGAATCGCCGACGCCGTATGGCCCGAGGGACGCCACGCCGTGGTCTCGATCCCGGACAGCCGCAAGGGGGAGCGTCTGGTTCTGGTCACCGACCGGGAGGACGCCGAGCTGGCGCCGCTGGCTGAATGGGCCCGGACCCACGGGGCGCCGGAGCTTGCGGTTCCCAAGCGCATCGTGAAGGTGGTCGAGATCCCGGTGCTCGGCACCGGCAAGACCGACTATGTGGCCATCCAGAAGATGGCGGAGGTTCAGTCGAAAGCGGCCTGAACCCGTCGTCCCGCGCCGGGACAACGGGTTCAGGGGCGCTCATCAACCGTGCAGCTTTTTCGCCGTCTCGGCCACGTAGCGGCCTTGCCAGCGCGCGCCTTCCAGCTCGTTGTCGCTGGGCATGCGCGCGCCGTCGCCGCCGGTGATGGTGGTGGCGCCGTAAGGGCTGCCGCCGGTCACTTCATCAATGCGCAGCTGGCCCTGCCAGGCGTAGGGCAGACCCGCCACCACCATGCCGTGGTGCAGCAGGGTCTGGATCATGCCGATCAGGGTGGTTTCCTGGCCGCCATGCTGCGAGGCCGTGGAGGTGAAAGCCGAGCCGACCTTGCCGGTGAGGGCGCCGCTGGCCCACAGGCCGCCGGTCTGGTCGAGGAAATTGCGCAGTTGCGAGGCGGCCGTGCCGAAACGGGTCCCCGCCCCGATGATGATGGCGTCATAGCCGTTCAGTTCGTCGATGGCGGCGATCGGAGCGGCCTGATCCAGCTTGTAGCCGGACTTCTTCGCCAGTTCCTCGGGCACCAGTTCAGGAACCCGCTTGATGTCCACCTGGGCGCCTTCGACCTGGCGCGCACCCTCGGCGACGGCTTCAGCCA